>CAZDHB010000061.1:0-16191 GCA_964505255.1 uncultured Porphyrobacter sp. | reverse complement strand
TTGAGTCTGGCAGCCGCCTTGGCGGGATCAGGGCTGGCGGGTTGCACCAATGCTGACACCAATAGCAACAAGGCCAGCGAGGAAGGTCCCACTACGGCCAAAGCCGGCGAGGGCGATGAGCACGGCATTGGCGCGCTGCCTTTGCCCAATCGGCTGGCCTTTATGGCGGGCCATGTCGAGGCAGGCCTTGCGCTCTACCGCGCGGGGGAACCAAAATCCGCAGCGCCGCATTTGCTTCACCCCGTATCTGAAACCCATGCATCCGAGCGTGAAGGGCTAAGCGAGCTCGGGTTTGATGCAAGCCTGTTTGAGGCTGTTTCAGCCGCTTTGGATGAAGGGCGTCCGGCCAGCGAGATTGAGGGTCAATTGAAGGCTGCAGAGGCAAATTTGCGCGAGGTGCAAGCGCAAGCGGGCGGCGATCCGGCGGAAATTTTGCGCTTCTTGATGGAGACGGCAACCGCGGAATATGCGATTGCGGTCACCGAGGGTGCAATCACTGATCCGGCGGAATATCAGGACGCCTGGGGCTTTGTGGTTGTGGCGAAAAGGGTCGCCGCGCGGCTGGAGGAGCCAGGTTCGTCCCGCACCGCAGAGGCGCTCGGCGCGATGCTGTCTGCATGGCCGGAAGGCGCTCCGACTGGCGCCCCGTCTGGAGCTCCGTCTGGCGACGCAAAGCCCGCCTCTGCCGATGAGGTTGCACAGCTTGCGGCCAAAGTGCTGCTTACGCTTCCCTCTTGATAAACGAGCTTACCCAGTTGGGGGGCTAACGGCCGGTTTTGGCCCGTTTCATCGCTTCACGCTAATCATGCGTATTTGACAGGCGGTAGAATGTTGTCTGGTCAAAATCAGCCGCATCGCCCGTGTTATTTTGCGTATATGTGCCGGCTTTGAAATAGTTCCATTCCTCCGCCACATCATAGCCGCTGCCTTCGGCAACCATATCGACAAAATTATGGCCGATTATCTCGCCATCCTGATCCCCGCGCCGGATAATGACATCGATCCGGGCTCCTGCTTGGATGATTTCGTATGAGAATATCTCGTTCAGCGCGATGCCATTGAGCGGGTCATTGCGGTCCTCAGGTTGGCGGTCGCGATTGCTGAACTCGGGGCCTACGACCATGAAATAAATGTCATCGCCGCCGCGCAATTCATGCGCGAAATAGATATAGCCGCGCTCGTTCTCGGGGTATTTGCGATAATACAGCCGGATCGGTTCATCATCCTCGGCGTGAATCTGGCCAAAGACCATCCGTCCGACGTGGAAATCGGTTCCGCCCGATGTGACATTGTTAATCGCGAGCGTGCCTTTCAGCACGCCGCCGCGTCCACCCACGGCGACACCGGGATCGGGTTGATAGCCCAGCACCCAATTGTTGCGATTTACCCCGCGCGTGGAAATGCTGGTGTTTCCGGCCCTCAGCATTTCGCGCAGCTCAGACCGGGTGAAACTTGAATTGGCCGAAGTCGTGGCCCCGCCAATGGTCGAGCGGAAGACCATTCCCCCATCATCAGCGGTAAAGAAAAACTCATCCGAGAAATTGGCCAAAGCGCCTTCTTGGGTGCGCTGGGCAAAGCCGTCGCCAGGGTCGGTCGCCGGGGTATCAAGCGCCCAATCGATCAATTCAAAATTTTGGCCCGGCGTTACATTCGCATCGAGGCCAAAGACCGCTGTATCAACCGCAACCGGGGTCGCGGGGGCCGCTGCTTGCGTGCTCAGTGAACAGCCAAATACGGCTGCCTCTGCAATGCTGAAGGCGCTGCCATCCGAGACGCTGCCTGCGGTAATCCGGACGAATTGAGCGGCCGTATCGCTCTGCGGGAAGCGTTCGAATATTTGCGTATCCCCGGCTGAGCTATTGCTCGCGCCAAGCGCTGTGTAAGTGGTGCCATCCTCAGAGGTTTCGAGCGTGAAATCGAGACTGCGCTGATCGCCCATGGCAAAGGCAAGACCAATATCTTTGACCAGGAACAGGCCGCCCAGATCGAGGGTCAATTGCGCGCCTGCCGTATTCGCTTCCCAGCGCGAGGCGCCATCCAAATCGTCGTCGATGGCATTGCTGGCGGCAAAGCCGGCGGCGCTTTGATCAGAGCTGGCGCTAGCGATAGCGAGCAAGTCTATCCCAGAGCATGTTGAGAGGCTTGTTGGGGTGGGCGTCGGTGTGGGTGTTGGTGAGGGTGTAGGGGCCGGAGCCGAAATTGTTGGGCCAGAGCTGCTGTCGCCTCCGCCGCAGCCGTTAAGGCTAGCCAGTGCGATGGCAGAGCCTGCGAGCAAGAGGGGTTTGCATGTCTTCAAGTTCATCAATTTGCGTCCTTAACCGATATTTCTTTGGCATTTGGCTGGCATTCGTCCCCCCGGCCGCTTTGCCAATCCCATGCTTTGCGTTCCTCAGTCAGCGCCAAACCGGCACCGCGCGAACAATCATCTTAAAAAGGGCAAACGCCGACCCTGTTTCCAGAGCCGGCGTTTTCCTGTTCGTTTCTGGGCAATCGCCTAGAACCGGAACTTCACTTTAACGCTGCCGCCGATTGAGCTGTAATTGGAGGCAACTTCACCATCAACCGCTGCGCCAATCGACAGGTTGTTGGTACCATGGACTGTAAAGCCCGCGCCCAACTCGACCCGTTGATCATTCGTCTCCAGCCCTTGCAGAACCACCGTTTGCGAGCCGAAGCTGGCGCTGGTGGTGGTCGCATTGTCGCTGAGGTTAAAGACGTAAGCGACCTTGCCGTAGATATCGAAGAACGAGCCGCTGCTGCGTTTCGTTTCCGAGCCAAGCAAGACGCCCAGACGGCCTTCGACAAATTCGGTGGATTCGGTGTCGATCAGCAGGTCCAGCCCGCCATTTTCAACAAAATCATCCGTTCCGAAATTGCTGTAAAGCAGGCCTGCGAGCGGTGCCAGATAGGTCCCGCCACCAAGATCGAAGTCGTAAGTCGCATCGATCCGGGCGCTAAGGCCATCCACTTTGAAATCGCTGCGGATAATGCCGCCACCAAGGTTGGTTGCTCTTACCGCTGCGACATCGGCACTGGTGTAACCCAATTGCCCCGAGACGAAGAACGGTCCGCTGCGATGCGCACCGTAAACCGATATGTGATAGGCATCGAGTTCGGTTTCGCCGCTGTTCGACCGGTCAAGGTCGGTTTCGACTTTCGAATAGGCACCCGAGATACCCACAACCGAATTGTAGCCAGCGGCAAAGTCTACGCCTGCGGCAATCGACAGGATATCGCTGTCATAGCCGTTCGAGGTGCCTTCTATCCCATTGGTGTTGTCTTGTTCAGCGGTACGATAAGTCCCGTTGAGCCAGACACCGGTTTCAACATTGTGGAACCGCTGACCCGCTTCTGAGTCCGATAGACCCATCCCCGGTTCACCCTGATGGTCGCTGCGCAAGCCGGCGCTGCGATCAGAGCCGACGTCGCCGCGCCGCGTGGTGTTCACGATCCGGCGATTGACGATATCGCCGACATTGGTAACCGCCTCGAACACTTGTGTGCTGGCGTTGTTCGACAAATCAGGCAGCAGGCTTTCTGCGGCCGTGGTGAAGCCTTCTTCGTCGAGTGAGCCAAGCTGCGCAAAGGTCAGCTCGTCAAAGTCGCCTGCGCCAAATGCAGTCACAATCGCATCGCCAAATGCATCCACATTGCTGTCAGCCGAAGTGAACAGCGAACCGGCCGGTGGAGGCGGCGGTGGTGGCGGCGGAGGCGGCGCCGGAGGAGGTGGCGGCGCCGGAGGAGGTGGAGGCGCCGGAGGAGGCGGGGGCGGCGGAGGCGAGGAAGCCAGCACCGATTCTACCACCAGGTCCTGCGTATTCGGGTCTTCCAGAACGATGAAGTCCAACAGGAAGCTGTTGTCTTGAACGTCGGTGAACTCCAGCGTGGAGTTATTGGTCAGCGTGCCGCCGGTATCGATCAGCGTAAACTGCTGTCCAACCGCGGTCACCAGACCATTGGTATCCGCAACGTTCACCACGCTGCCTGTGTTCAGCGTCACATCGCCAGCGACGGCGAGTGAGTCCGTGCCGAGCAGGAAGGCGATTGTGCCATCCGACGTCAAATTGCCGTCGATTGTCCGCGCGCCGTCCACATCCAGCGTTGCTCCGCTGGCGACATTGACGTTGACCGATTGGGTGACATCATGGGTTAGCGTGAAGATCGCGCTGGCATCAGGGGCCGTGCCCAAGGTGATGTTGAGCGTATCGGTAAACCCGGTCGTGCCCATAAAGTCACCGAGCAAAGCGCCGCCGGTTTGCTGTTCAAAGGTAACCGCTTCGCCAGCGCCGGACAAATCTACTGAGGCCCATTCGCCGCTGATTGTACCAGCGTTGACGAAAGTGTTGCCCACTGCTGCAACGGCTACGTTCTCTTGATTGACGGGCTGTGCATCGCCGCCAAAATCAGCGTCCGAAAACGGGCCGATCCGGGTGGTGATGGTGGTCGATTCAACGAACAGACCTTTGTCGCCGCCGGTAATTGTGCCGCCCGCTTCGTTTTGCAGGTTCACACCGGCGCCGGTGATGACCACACCGTAAGTCGATGTACCCTCGATTGTGCCCGAGTTGCTGATGGTGAGGTCGTGATCGGCGTGAGCGCCGTTGACATTGATACCCACTGCAGCGCCCGTGATAGAGCCACCCGCAGCGTTGGTAATTGTGCCTGAGACAACCGCATCTTGCTCAATCCGGATACCGGCATTGTCGAGGCTGTTGCGCGCGGTCGAAATCTCGCCCGCATTGTTGATCGTGACGTTAAACTGGCACAGTACGATGTTGCCGGTGAAATTGTCCGGATTGTTATCAGTCAGATTGGTCGCGGCCTCGACACAGCCTCTTTCGGTGCTGCTTTGATTGCCGGGATCACCATTGAAGTTGATCGCATCCGAATTGGCAATCCGGCCGTCATCGCCATTCGCCTCAACCGTGCCGGTACCTTGGTTAGAGATAACCGCGCCGGCTTCGTTGTTGATCGTGATGACCATCGTCTCGAGATTGGAATCAACCCCGATTGTGGGTCCGCCAAAGCCGGTGATTGTGCCGCGGTTAGTGATTGTGTTGGGCGTGCTGTCTGCCTCGCGGTCAAAATAAATGACCCCTTCGTCAGCAAGACCAATACCTTCGATCAAGCCGTCATTGGTGAGCGTTAGGCCGTCGCCTTCGGCATAGATAACGCCGTTGACGCCTTGCAGAATACCTGTGCTGGCGACGTTGATCGTCAGATTGTCTTCCGCATTATCGAAGAAGATCGCCGTATTCTCGTCATTGGAATCGAGGCTGATAAGCTCGCCCGCGATGTTGACGGTCACATCATTTTCGCCGCTATCGAGGCTGATGTTCGAGCCGCGCGGGCGGCTGTCCGTACCATCAGCGATTGTGTGCTGAACGCCAGCATCCAGGCTGATGACTGCCCCTGAATCGTTCGGATCACTTGGGTTTACGACCGGCGTACCGCTCGCAAAGTTCAGTGTTGAGCCATCGGCCTGTGTGACAACCACTGGGCCTGCCGTACCGGTCAGCGCGGTTGCAGTGACAGGTGTTGGGTCAAGCGGAGTTGGGTCCGGGCTCATCCCTGCAGGCGGTGGAGGCGGAGGAGGTGTTGGCGGAGGCGGTGGCGGCGGCGCCGATGCCAGCGTCGCCTCGACCACGACATCTTGCGAATCCGGGTCGGCCAGCACGATGAAGTCGAGCAGGAAGCTGTTATCAACCGCGGTTGTTTCCAAAGTCGCATTATTGGTCAGCGTGCCGCCCGTATCAATCAGCGTAAATTGCTGACCAGCGGCCGTTACCTGACCGTTGGTGTCGGCCACATTGATGATGCTTCCCGTATTGAGCGTCACATCGCCCGCAACCGTCAGGGAATCGGTGCCCAGCACGAAAGCAATGGTGCCATCGGAGGTCAGATTGCCATCAATCATTCGCGCGCCATCAACGTCGAGCGTCGCGCCGCTGCCGACGACCACATCAACGGTTTGCATGATATTATGCGTCAGGGTGAACAGGCTGCTCGCACCCGTATCGCCATTGAGCGCGATGTTGAGAATATCGACAAAGCCGGTTGATCCAAGGAAATCTCCGGTCAGCGTACCGCCGGTCAGCTGATTGAAGGTGACCGCTTCGCCTGCGCCTGACAAATCAACCGAGGCGTTGGTGCCGCTGATCGTGCCCGCATTGGTGAAGCTGTTGCTAATCGCTGCGACCGGCACATCTTCCTGATTGGTGGGGCCGATATCAATCGTGATGGTGGTGCCTGCAACCGACAGACCGGCAGCGCCGCCGGTGATGATGCCGCCAGCCTGATTGTCGAGCGTGACACCGTCACCGGTGATGCGCAGACCATAAGTGGATGTACCAGTGATGGTGCCCGCATTGGCAATGGTCAGTGCATGAGCAGAATGCGCGCCATTGATGTTGATGCCCGTGTGCGCACCTGTGATCATGCCGCCCGTTTGGTTGGTGATCGTACCGGAGAGGACGGCATCGGATTCAACACGGATCGCTGCGTTGCTGGAATTGTCGCGCGCGGCTGAGATTGTGCCGCTGTTGAGAACGCTTACCTCGACCCGGCACAAAACAAGCGCACCTTCAAGACAGCCGCGTGCTTCGCCGCCAGTGGTTCCAGGGTCGCCATTAAAGTGCAGGGCGTCGGCATCGCTGTCCGTCCCTGTGTTGGAAATCGTGCCGGTATTGACGAGGGTGAAGCGGGCAATGCCTTCTTCATCGCCAACCGTGCCCGAATCCGGGTCTGTGCCCAGCAGAGTGTCGACGCCGATTGTGGCGCCGCCAACGCTGGTGATGGTGCCCGAGTTCGTCAGCGAGTTAACCGCGCCATCGGCATCGCGGTCGAAATAGACCACCGCCTCAGTCGCCTCGCCAGTGCCTTCGATCAGGCCAGCATTGGTGATGACCGCGCCATCACCTTCGTAAAAGATGACCCCATCGACGCCTTGGAGAACGCCGGTTGCAGCGATGTTGATGACGACATCATCTTCCGAATTGTCAACGAAGATGACAACGTCTTCATCATCACCATCATTGTTGATGTGTGTACCCGCCAGATTGATGGTGGTCCCATCATTGGTGTTGTCTTCAAGCTCGATATTGTCGCCGCTAGCGACCGTTTGCGTGACGCCTTCGGCAGAATTGACCGTTCCGCCCGCCGGATTTTCTACTGGCGTGTCATCGATGATGTCGATCGTCGCCTGCGCATAGGCTGGTGCTGCTTGTGCGATGATCATCGTGGCTGCGGATGCCATC
Organism: uncultured Porphyrobacter sp.; assembly: GCA_964505255.1. Lineage (GTDB taxonomy): Bacteria > Pseudomonadota > Alphaproteobacteria > Sphingomonadales > Sphingomonadaceae > Erythrobacter. Next base: position 8,935 of record CAZDHB010000061.1, on the reverse strand, counting down.
AAGACCGGCTTTAGGGTACGCCGCGTGCCGTTTGTTTCGGCCGCGCGCAAAACCTTGGTTCCCCTGTGGATCATTCTACCTCTTCCCCGTGTGCTGTGGCCAGTTTTTAAGGCCCGTCTTTTGATTGATCTGGCATGCCGTTTTGCCATTTTGTTTGAATCATTGGCATGCTCGTGTGGTATGTTTAAGGGTAACTGCGGATGAAAAGCAAGCGCCAAGGAAATTGCAGGGTGCCACCGGTTAGAAAATGGGACATATGCGGTCCCTCAACTCGGCACTGTTCAGCGGTTTTCGGTCGATTCCGCGGATACAATGCCAGCGAATCGAATCGAGAATGTGCTTCTTTTGCCAGCAAGTCCCCGTTCAGGAGGCTTGGTTTATAAACTGGTGAGATAGGCTGCCATGCATTACGCATGGCCTAAGCAACGATAAAGACGGAGAGTAAGATTGGCTAAGGTCCTAAAATTGACAAGTCTCGGTGCAATGGCGCTTCTGGCAGGGGCAGCCGCCGCGCAGACATCTGAGGAAGCGGCCGTCCCCGGCGCTCTCTATGATTTGTCGAATTGGAAAATCACTCTGCCGACGGATGATAATGGCGATGGCAAGCCTGATGAAATCAGTGTCCGCTCCATCCAAGATTATGCGCATCCCGACTTCTTCTATGTCAATGATGAAGGCGGGCTGGTTTTCGCCGCTCCGAATAGTGCGCCGACGACGGCCAATTCGACCAATACCCGCAGCGAGCTGAGGCAAATGCTGCGCGGTACAAATACGCGCATTGGTACGCATGATCCGGGCAATAATTTCGCGGTAAAGGCGCGCAATGATTCGCATTTGTTTGGCTCTATCGGCGGAAAAATGGATGCAACATTGAAGGTCGATCATGTCTCTGTAAACGCGGGTGACCCGGGGAAAAGGCCGTCATATTCAGTGGTTGTGGGGCAAATTCACGCGACCAAATATAAGAGCACGCGGAGCGGTTTTGGCTACGGTAATGAGCCGATCAAAATCTATTACAAGAAGTTCCCGGATCATGAATATGGCTCGGTTTTCTGGACCTATGAGCGCAATCTGGCGAAGGATGATCCGAACCGTGATGACATCGCTGTGCCGGTTTTTGGAAACGTCTGGGATAACCCAGAAGACCCCGGTGAGGCCGGCATCAAATTGGGCGAGGAATTTAGCTACACAATCAATGTTCACGAAAATGTGATGCATGTCATGTTCCAGTCTGAGCGGCTCGGCACGGTCGGCTATGCGGTCAGCCTGGTGCAAGGGGTCGACACACTCGATAACCCGCTCTCATACGGGGGCGATACGCTCTATTTCAAAGCGGGCGCTTACAACCAATGCAGCACCCGAACAGGCACCTCGCAGTGGTATGCAGGTTGTCCGGGCACGGGCGATTGGTCAGTCGACAAAGCTGATGGCAATTATACCCAAGTCACATTCTCCAAATTAACTGTGGGCGAATCGGTTGCGCCCGAAAAAATGGTAGAAGGCGCGGCTGAATAAACCGAAGCTGCGGTAGCTCAATACGCAGCATGCAGAGGTAAATCAGCGGGTCTGTGACATTTTAGCATACCTTTTGGGAAAAGTGCTATGCCAATGTGATTGACAAGGGGGCCTAAATCGGTACTTTCCCGGAAAATTTTTTCTGGGAGAGATGAATGACTACCGTAACCCGGCGCGAACGTGTGCCTGCTCGCTTTGCCCTTTCTGCAGCTACATTGCTCGCCAGCACCGCTTTGACAGCGGTTCCGCTGAGCGCACAGGATGCAGCCGAGGAACAAGCTGACGTTGCTGAGGCAGCGCCTGAAGACAATACGATCATTGTCACCGGTATTCGTCAAACCATTCAAAACTCCATCAATGAGAAACGCAATTCGGTTGAGGTCTTCGATGCGCTTTCGGCTAACGAGATCGGCGACATTCCTGCGCTCTCGATTGGTGAGGCGCTAGAGACGCTGACCGGTGCCGGTTCTCACCGTGAGCAAGGCGGTGCGACAGAGATATCCGTTCGCGGCCTTGGCCCATTCCTTAGCTCAACTGTCATCAACGGCCGGGCTGCGACCAATGGTAGCGGTGACCGCTCGGTCAACTTCAGCCAATTCCCATCCGAGCTGTTCAACAAGATCGGTATTTATAAGACGCAAGCGGCCAGTTACATCGAGGGCGGTGTCGCAGGCCAGATCGTTTTGGAAACGGTCCGTCCGCTTGATTTCGGGCGTCAGCGTATTCAGGGAGAGGTTAAGGCTGAGATTAACCCCGATAACCTCAACATTGATTCCGATCAGCGTTTCAATCAGATCGGTTACCGCGGCTCGCTCAGTTATATTGACCAATTTGCCGTTGGTGATGGTGAGCTCGGCATTTCGCTTGGCTATGAACGCCGCGCATCCAACAATCCAGAGCAAGAGGCGCGTGTTTCGGGCACTGTGCGGCCTTGTGTGATTGACCCCAATGATACTGGTGACGGTGTGTTTGACGACGGCAATTGCGATACCAGCAGTACGACCATTGACGGTCTTCGCGACGGCAGCGTGACCGAGGATTTTCTGATCGCGCGCAACAGCTATGCGCTGCGTTCCAATATCACGGATGATAACCGTGATGCGTTCTTCGGCGCGCTCCAATACCAGCCGTCGCCGGATGTCGATATCAATCTCGACTTCCAATATTCCAAGCGCTTGTTCCGTGAGCAGCGCAGCGATTTGAACTTCGCAGAATCGCGCCGGATTGATGGCCCGGGCGATGCCAATGCGATCCCCGGCTTTGAGCTGATCACAACCGAAACAGGTGCTCTTCGTCAGTTTACCAACGAGCAACGTATTGAAGCGGTTAGTGAATATCTGGAACGCGACGAGGAATATTACGGCGGCGGTGCGTCGATCGATTTCCGTCCGATTGACCGTCTGACCATCTCACTTGATGCGTCCTATTCGCGCACGCAGCGGATTGAAGAAGCGGTTCAAGTGCGTTTCCGGACAGAGGACAATGAATCGATCCTCGGTAACGCGGATGGTGATGGCAATCCGTTCTTCCCCGATGCGGTGGAAAGCGACGGCAGTTCAACCAATGACCGCGTTGAAACTGCGGTTCAGATCTTTCAGAACGGTTCAACGGGCCTGAACTTTGTGACACAGAATTTTGATGTCACCGATTACAATCTGTTCGCCAATGATCCGCGCGTCCGGGCCGATTTGGAACAAGACCGGTTCAATGAAATCTGGGCTGTCCGCGGCGATGTCGCTTATGAGATGGACAATTTCTTCTCTTCAATTCAGGCCGGTACCCGGTATCAGGAACTGGTTTACCGCGACGTTCCAGGTGCCTCCAATGGCACCAGCCGGTTTGAAAACACTTACAATGATACAGACGGGACCGGCGCTCTTGCGATTGCCAACCAGGAATGCCGTACGCCGTTCCCTGAAAGCGGTTTCCTAGACCAGATTTCGGGCGGCAACCCGCTCATCACCAATGTTGATGCAGCTGGCAATGTGATCGGAACCGCGAATACCTTTGCGACATTCGATGCGCGCTGCATCGTGCAAGTGCTTGAGCGCGAAGATCCCTCGGGTCTTGAATTTGACAGCGATGGCAATGTCATCTTCCCGACCGGTGATTTCGACTCGATCCAGAACACCGACGTGCTTGAGCGGTCATGGGCGGCCTATGTCCAAGCCAATTTCGAGACTGATCTGGGCGCAACGCCGCTGCGCGGTAATGTGGGCGTCCGGGTGGTCAACACATCGGTTCGCTCAACAGGTTTCCGTACAGCGCTGAACCTGATCTCGACCGATCTGGACGGGGATGGCACTTTCGGTTTCGCTCTTTCGGAAGATCCGACAACCATCACCCGCAGCCAGTTCACCTCGTCCTACACCGACTTCTTGCCGAGCCTGAACTTGGTCGCCGAGCTTCAGCCTGATCTTCAGGCCCGCTTTGCGATCTATCGCTCGCTGTCACGCCCCGATCCTTCGGAATTGGGCGCGGGCCGCGTGTTCAGCCTGAACGCGAACGATGATTTTGCTACCGCCGAAGAAGCCATTGCCAATGGCATTAACAATGCCAGCGCGACCGGTAACCCGGCGACAGAGCCGCTGCTTTCATGGAATGTGGACGCTGGTCTCGAATGGTATCCTGATGCGGACACCATTCTTGCCTTCAACGCATATTATAAGAGCTTCAATGGCGGGTTTGAAAACGTCGGTGTGTTCGAAAACTATTCGATCGAAGGTCAAGACGTGCCCGTGTTCACCACCACTGTGAACACAACGGATGAGACCAGCACGATCTATGGTATCGAGATCACTGCCGCGCACCGGTTCAGCTATTTGCCGGCACCGCTCGATGGTCTCGGTTTCAAGCTGAGCTACAATTATGCGGACTCAGACTTTGAATTTGAGGACGATGTGCTGGGCGCGATCACCACCGTTGCTCAGGATGGCAGCGTCAGCTCAGTCAATGGTCTGGTTGCACCGGGCAATCTGTTCGGCTTCTCCAAACATGTGCTGTCCGCACAAGCCTATTACGAAATTGGCAATTTCGAGATGCAGGGCGTTTACAAATATCGCAGCGATTATTTCCAGCAGTTCGTCTCGACGCCGGGCCGCTTGCGCTTCGTTGATGATGTGAGCGTGTTTGAGGCACGTATGTCTTACAAATTGACAGATAACATCCGCTTGTCGCTTGAAGGGATCAACCTCTTCAACGAACCGCGGACGGACTTCCGCGGCGCGGCCGATGATCTCAGCCAAGTGCTGGTTTATGGTCCTCGCTATTTCGCGGGCGTTCGCTTCAAGTTCTAAGAGCTTCCAGCCGCTGTGGTCACGGGGGTGCGCAGCGGCTGGTTCCCTTTCCCCTTTGATTTGTGCATTTGTGCATTCTTGCCGTCTGACGCGTATGCCATGTGGTTGCGGACCCGAGGAGGCCTGAAATGACAAGACCTGCAGGATCATTAGCTGCAAAGCTGGCGTTGTTTTTGCCGGGCATCTTTCTGCTGGGTTTCAATATTGGCACAGGCAGCGTCACCACTATGGCGAGTGCCGGTGCCAATTATGGCATGAGCCTGCTGTGGACCGTGGTCATTTCCTGCGCGGCGACCTTTTTGATGATCAATGCCTATGGGCGTTATACGCTGGTAACTGGCGAAACCGCGCTTCAGGCTTTCCGCAAACATATTCACCCGGCTGTCGGTATCTTCTTTATCCTCGCGCTGGGCGTAGGCGTATGCGGCAGTGTGATGGGCGTGATGGGGATCGTGGCTGAGATCAGCTATGAATGGTCCAAGACATTCATAACCGGCGGGATTGCTCCGATTTATTGGGCGGCGTTTTTCTGCGCGATTGCCTATTTCATTTTCTGGAGCGGGACGACGCAAGTGTTCGAGCGCACTCTGGCGGTCATTGTTGCGATCATGGCCGGCAGTTTTGTGCTCAATTTCTTCATTCTTATGCCGCCGGTGGCCGACATGGCGGCGGGCCTTGTGCCTTCTGTGCCCGAGGTTGCGGGGGATGCGGACGCGGGGCTGGGGCCTCTTTTGCTGATCGCCAGCATGGTGGGCACCACGATTTTTTCCGGGCTTTTCATTATGCGCACGACGTTGGTGAAGGAGTCCGGCTGGACGATAGCTGACGAACGCCAGCAGCGCCGCGACGCTTTGTTTGCCGCGGTTATGATGTTCGTCATCAGTGCCTCGATTATGGCGGCCGCTGCTGGCAGTCTCTTTGCCGAGGGGATCCCGCTTGAGAGGGCCTCGCAGATGGTCGGCTTGCTGGAGCCTTTGGCGGGGCCGCTAGCGGTGTCGATTTTTGCCATCGGGATCATCGCCGCTGGGGTATCCTCGCAATTTCCCAATCTCTTGATGATCCCATGGTTGCTCTGCGATTTTAACGGCAGTCCGCGTGATATGACGCTTTGGAAGTACCGGATTTTCGTCTTTGCGATCTCTTTGCTGGGGTTGGTGGTGCCTCTGTTTGATGCGCGGCCGGTGTTTGTGATGATCGTCTCGCAGGCGTTCAACGTCGTGCTCTTGCCGGTAACGGTTGCGTGTATTTTCTATCTCGGCAACCGGGCCGATCTCATGGGGCGCCGCCGCAATGGTCTGGCGACCAATTTGGGATTGGGAGGCCTGTTTCTGTTTTCTCTGGGGACGGGTTATATGGGTTATCAAGGCCTCATGGCCAGTTTGCAGGGGTAGCGCGTTTGCCGGCCTGAGGATTGCAGCGGTTATTGGGCCGCATTGGGTTTGGACCGAAGAAAAGGGTTAGACAATGCGGGAAGCGTGGCGCTGGTTTGGGCCAAATGATCCGGTCAGCCTGGCTGATATTCGCCAGACCGGGGCGAGCGATATTGTCAGCGCTCTGCATGATATTCCGATTGGCGAGGTTTGGCCAAGCGACGCCATTCGGGCGCATAAGGCCCTGATCGAGGCTGAGAATGAGGCGATGACCCCGCTTCACTGGACCGTGGTGGAAAGCATCGCCGTCCATGAGGATATCAAGCTCGCCGCGCCGGGGCACGAGGCTCTGATCGCCAATTGGATCCAGACAATGACCAATCTGGCGGCAGAGGGCATCAAGACGATTTGTTACAATTTCATGCCGGTGATCGACTGGACACGCACCGATTTGCGGCACCGGCTGCCCAATGGCGCTTATGCTCTGCGGTTTGATCAAGACCGGTTTGCTGCCTTCGATCTGTTTATCCTAAAGCGGGATCAGGCCGAGCTTGATTATAGCGAGCAAGAGATGACGCGTGCGCGCTCCGTTTTTGACAAGATGGATGAAACGCAAATTGATGATTTGACGAAGACGATCATCGCCGGATTGCCCGGAAAAATGACCGATGCGCATTCTTTGGCCGATTTCAGGGCTGCTTTGGCCCGTTATGCCAATCTCGATCATGATGGGCTGCGCGCCAATCTTCTCAGCTTTTTGCGGGCAGTGACGCCCCATGCCGAGGCGCTGGATGTCGCGCTCGCCATCCATCCTGATGATCCGCCTTGGGATATGTTCGGTTTGCCGCGCGTGATCTGCACTAAGCATGATCTCGATAGGCTGTTCGACCAGTGCGATAGCGAGGCCAATGGGATCACCTTATGTGTGGGGACTTATGGCAGCCGTCCGGACAATGACTTGCCGCAAATGGCGAAGGATTATGCAAAGCGCATTCACTTTGCCCATTTGCGCGGTGTTTCGCGCGATCCGGAGGAGCAGCGGTCCTTTGTCGAGGCAGAGCATCTCAGCAGCGATATCGATATGATAGCGGTCATCCAGAATTTGCTCAGGAATGAGCGCGATCTGGGCCGAGAGATCTTCATCCGCCCAGATCATGGTCACTTGATGATGGGTGATATCAATCAAGCATCGAACCCCGGATATTCGGCGATTGGCCGGATGAAAGGGCTTGCGGAGATTCGCGGTGCTATCAAAGCGATCTCTGCGGGCGACAAACTGGCCTGACAATCTGGCAAGTAGTGTTGCAATAGAGTTACAAATTCGGTTCAAACATGACTTTGACGGGCTGTGCTGGATCGTATTTGTTGAAATCTTCGGCTCTTTTATTTGCAACAGGCAGTCAGCCTGTCGTTATGTAACAGCGCCCCAGATAAAGATTTAAGCATCTGATTATTAATATAAAAAATGTGCTTGGCAGATTGATTGGCAAGGGCTTCGGCAAGTCAAAACACGCTCAGCAATCAATGCTTATAAATTGGTATGATGAAAAACCATCCGATTGGCCTGCTATGGTTGTTGACGGTCATTTAGTCCAATAATAGAAAGCAAGATGTGAAAAAGTGAGCGGTGAAGTGTTTTGCGCGCTCGTCACAGTGGGAGAGTATAATGAGTTTCAAGAAAACGGGCTCGCGCCCGGTCGCTGCCCCGTCCAATGCAAAAACGCGTTTGATGACGGGTTTGCTTGTTAGTTCGGCGGTTGCTTTGGTCCCCGGTGCTGCAATGGCCCAAGAGGCGCCAGCTGGCAACGAGGCCGCTACCGATGAAAACACAATCATCGTAACCGGTATCCGTAGCTCGCTGCAAAGCGCGCTTCAGGAAAAGCGCAATGCCGACAGTCTGGTTGAAGTCATTCAGGCGGAAGACATTGGTAAGCTGCCTGACCAAAACCTTGCTGAGGTTCTTGAGAACGTAACCGGTGTTCAAATCACGCGTACCGCGGGTGTGGGTACGGGCGTTCAAATTCGCGGTACCAACGATAACCGCACTGCCATTAATGGCGTGACCACTCTGGGCTCAGGCTCGGGCCGCGGCGGCATCAACTTTGAAGACGTGAACGCCGCTGTGATTTCCTCGGTCGAGGTGATCAAGGCGCCGCAGGCGTCGACCATCGAAGGCGCTGTTGGTGGTACAATCAATCTGCGCACGATCCGCCCACTGGATCTGACCGATATGATTGCCACTGTGCGCGTTCAGGGTGAGTATGCAGAACTCGCGGACACCATTACCCCGCGGATTGCGGCGACTTTCGGCGACAATTGGTCGACCGGCGCTGGCGATATGGGTTTGGTGCTGACAGCAAGTTACACCGAGCAAGAGGCGGTTTCCTTCCGCCCCCGTGTCGACCGGGATAACTTTATCGCAGCGGGCGCAGCGGTAACAGCAGCCGGTGCTCCGGGTCCTGATTTCGATTTCCTCAACATCCAGTTCCTTAACCAAGAGACTGAGAATTTCGAATTCGAGACAATCAACCTTTCCGGTAGTTTCGAATGGGAAGCGGCGCCAAACTTCCGCTTCTTCATCGATGGTTTCTACAATGATCAAGAGCGCCGTCAGGATAGCTCGCGGATCCAAGGTTCGGGCGTCAGCTCGGTTGATACGGTCAATGTTCCTGACACTTTCGAGACGGTCAACTTCGGCACAGTCGATGGGATCAATTTCGGCAGCATTGAAGCGGCACTGACCGGAACCATTCA
>CAZDHB010000060.1:4442-16801 GCA_964505255.1 uncultured Porphyrobacter sp. | reverse complement strand
TTGGCAGCGCTTTTGGCACCGTTCTTGGCCATTTCAGGGATCGCCGCGCGGCATCCCGCCATTGTCCCTGTCAGGTTCACGGCCAGCACTTGGTCCCAGGTCTCGTCGTCAACCTCGCCAATGCTTGCTCCATCGCTACCGCCAGAGACGATGCCGGCATTGTTGACGAGGATATCAAGCCGCCCGAATGTTTGGACTGCTTCGGCCACGATATCGTTCCAGCGCGCGCGGTCGCTGACGTCTTGCTCAGCAAAGCGCGCGCCAACCTCGGCGCACAGCGCTGCGCCGGCTGAGGCATTGATATCTGTCCCCAGCACCTGCGCTCCGTCAGCGACAAGCCGTCGCACTGTCGCTGCACCGATCCCGCTCGCGCAGCCGGTGACGATGGCCGCTTTACCCGAAAGGTCGGGCACTTACTCCGCCTCTTGCCACACAGCAGCAGAAGGGCGGTTGTTATGCTCAGCGACAAAGCGAGCGAGGTTGTCCGTGCCCTCAGGCAATTTCCAGCCAATCGTGAAGCCGAAGTTGGCAAAGCAAAAGACGATCAGATCGGCAAAGGTAAAACGGCCCAGCGCAAAGTGGTTTTTCTCACCCAATGCGCCATCGAACCAGCGCCATTTCTCATCCGACATTGCCGCAATTTCAGCGCCAGCACTTTCGCTCAGCACGCTCATGCGCGGCTCGAACATGGGGCGGCCCCCAGTGGCTCTGAAACCCATGGTCATGGGCACAACGCATTCCTGATCGAACAATCGCGCCCATTTGCGCACCTCGGCCCGTTCGCTTGGCGTTTCGCCAAACATATTGGGAGCGGCATGCTCTTCCTCGATAAATTCGCAAATCGGCCAGCTTTCCGTGAGGAAAGTGCCGTCATCCAGTTCGAGCGCGGGCAAAGTGCCTTGCGGATTTTTCGCGCAGAAGGCTGCATCCTGCCGGTTTTCACCTGTGATTATGTCGAAATGCACCCGTTCGAAATCGCTTCCCTCGCTCAGCCCCTTCTCGGTCAAAAACATGCGGACAAGGCGCGGGTTCGGCCCAAGGCTGGAATACAATTTGGTCACGGTTTCTCTCCCATTGCGGTTTTCGTTTGTCGGCTTTGGTCTATCAAGGGCTAAGCACGGACAAGAAACAACCCACAAAATGCGCAGCACAAGTTTAAATTCCTTGACGAACGCCCCTCTGCCGCCCACTCGACTGGCCCCATAGACGGTCCACAGGACGGACCAGAGGCCGGACTAGTGACTGGCCAATTTGAACCAGTCTGTAGTGCCTTTTTAAAAGACCAATTTGGAAGCGAAATATGACCTCGATAGCTGATCTCGACACGCGCTTGGGCGAATTGCATCGGCAAACTTCGGAAACACCGTTGTTTAATCCGGTTTTTCAATTGGGTTTGGAATTGTCACGCGATCTGGAATCGGGCGCGATGTCGCTCGCTCAATTGGAAAGTTTGGTCGAAGAGCTTGAGGGCGAAGGGCTGGCAGCAAGGGCTGCGCGGCTTGGCCGGTTGCTGGAACCGGTGGCGCCCGATGACAATGACGCTGCGGTGAGCGTGATCGGTCAAAAGGCCGACGAGACGAGTTTTGCCGCTTTTGCCGAGCGCTGGGCGCAGCCATCGGCGCATATTGTTTTTACAGCGCATCCAACCTTTCTGCTGACCAATAAGCAAACCGAGGCGGTGGCCGAGGCGGTCGAGGCGGGCAGCGCTGATCCCGCCAAATTGGCGGTTCCGGCCAAAACCCGGGATGCGGTGACTTTGGAAAGCGAACATCAGGCGGCCATGGCTGCAATCGCTCGCGGCCAAAGTGCACGCGATAGGATCCATCGTCAATTGTTTGCCGAGGCGCAACAGCGCTGGCCGGGCGAATGGCGCAAGTTTCGCCCTCTGGCCGCGCGTTTTGCGACATGGGTCGGCTATGACATGGATGGCCGCACCGATATATCGTGGAACACCTCGATCCGTTTCCGCCTTCAGGAAAAGGCGCAGCGGCTGTCTTCTTACGCCAGCATGATCGAGGGCGATGCGCCCGCTGAGGCGAAGCGACTAGCCGCAGCAGCCAAGCTGGCCAGTGAAATGGCGGTGATTTTTGCTCAGGATTTGAGCGAGCCGGACGCGCTATCGAAGGCAGCGAACACGCTTACGGCTGACCATCCTGATAAGCTCATCTCGCTTGAGCCGATGATTGCCACGTTGGAGAGCATGGCAGAAAGCGCAGAGGAAGAGGCTGCGACTAACCTGTTGGTAGCGGCGGCCGCCATGCGGGCTGATGGCCTTGGCATGGGCTGGGTTCATTTCCGCGTCAATTCGAGCCAGCTCCACAATGCCATTCGCCAACGTTTGGGCGCAGACCGCCAGATTGATATCGCCAGCCAGGGCGCGATCGGCCTGCTGCGCGAGGCGATTGCCGATCTGACCCCGCTTTCCTCCAACTTTGCGGCGCTGGCGATCGAAAGCTCGACCGCTATTCGCCAATTTCTCGCGATGGTTCAAATTTCGCAGCATATCGATGCGGACAGTCCGATCCGCATGTTGATTGCCGAGTGTGAACAGCCCTCAACTGTGCTGGCTGCGCTCTATTTTGCGCGCATGTTCGGGGTTGAGGATTTGGTCGATGTATCGCCCCTGTTCGAAACACAGGCGGCATTGGAACATGGCGGCCGCTTCCTTGATGCCTTGCTGAGCGAGGAAGTGTACCGCGCTTATGCCCGCAAGCGGGGGCGGGTCTGTATTCAGACCGGCTTTTCCGATGCCGGACGGTTTGTCGGACAATTACCAGCCTCACTCGCGATTGAGCGGCTGCAGGGCCGGCTCGCCGATGCAATGCGCGACAATGGCATGGATGATGTCGCGGCGCTGATCTTTAACACCCATGGCGAGAGCATGGGGCGGGGCGCGCACCCCAATTCGATCCAAGACCGGATTGACTGGGCGCTGACCCCTTGGGCGCGGCGCCGGTTCGTGCGGGCCGGTATCCGGCTTGAGCCAGAAATGACGTTTCAGGGGGGCGATGGCTATCTCTTCTTCGGCACCGACGCTTTGGCGCAGGCCACGCTCACCCGTTTGCTGGAGGCAGAGCCGAACCGGACCGATCCCGATGTTCCAACCGATGAGTTTTACCGCCGGACCGACCTTAGCCTCGATTTCTACCGCGCCATCCGCCGCGATCAATTGCGTCATTTGAACTCGCGCACTTACTCGCGCGCGGTCACCGCCTTTGGCCTTGGCATGCTCAATCAGACCGGCAGCCGGGTGTCGCGGCGTCAATCGGATCTTGCCTCGGACCGCGATATGAGCTTGCGCCAGATTCGCGCGATCCCGCATAACGCGGTGCTTCAGCAATTGGGCTATCCAGTGAATGTGATCACCGGCGTTGGCAATGCCGCCGAGGGTGCGGGCGAGGAATTGCCCGAGGTGCTGGCGAGCAGCCCGCGCGGGCGGCAATTGTTCCGCATGGTGCGCGCCGCCAATGCCTTGGCCAGCATCAAAACGGTCGCCGCTTATGGCGAATTGTTCAATTCCGCCTATTGGGCAAGCCGCCCCTATCGCGGCACGGAACAACATCTTGAAGACCCGTGCCTCAAACTGGCGCAATATCTGACCAAGGATGACCGCACAGGTGTGTTCCGGCGTTTGGCCTCGCGCCTGAGAGTGGATGCGATGAAGCTCTATCGCTTGCTCGGGCATTTGCCGGACGAGGCGCCTTTGCCGGACCGCGAACATACGCGCCGCTCGATTGGCGTGGCGCAGGCATTAAGATTGGCCTTGCTGCAGCATATGTTTTTGAAAGTGGTGTCTGTTCCATCCTTCAGCAGGGCCAATGACATCAGCCGCGATGACGTGCTGGAAATGGTCTTTACCTTGCGGATGGACGATGCCTTGGCGCAATTGCGGCGGGCGTTTCCCACCAGCTATCCCTCGATCGGTGATTTCACGGTTTCAGAGGCCAGCGATTATCCCGATCAGGGCGCGGCTGGCTATGGCTCTATTCACGAGCAATATATCGATCCGCTGGAGGAGGCTTACGGCCTGACCCTCAGGATTTCGACCGCGATTGCCAATGTCTTTGGGGCGCATGGATAGGCCGCGCAGCTTTTGCCCTCAATCGCGAGGGTCAAAACTGCGAGCGCTGCCTGCTTTAGCCCGCCCTGCCGCACCGCGCGCTCTTTAAAGCGGTAGTTCATTGAGGGCGCCCGATGCGTGTAACGCTGCACGCATTTCATGGTGCCCCCGCGTGCCAAACCAACCCAGCAGGAGCGCTTTGCGTATGATCGATATGGACAAATCCATGCTTGAAGGCGTGAAGATTGTCGATCTAACAACAGTCGTCTTTGGCCCTTATTCGACGCAGATCATGGCTGACCTTGGCGCAGAGGTCATCAAGGTTGAAGGCAAGGGCGGTGATATGTTCCGGGTCTCGGGAAAACCGGCCCAAACGCGCGGCATGGCGCCCGGCTTTCTCAATTTCAATCGCGGCAAGAAATCGGTCAAACTGGACCTGAAACAGCCGCAAGACCGTGACGCGATGCTCGCGCTGATTGCTGAGGCGGATGTGTTTGTCACCAATGTCAGGGGCAAAGCGCTGGAGCGGCTGGGCCTTGATTTTGAGACGGTCAAATCCGCCGTCCCTGAGATAATCTACGCGCATTGCGTCGGGTTTGGTCAGGACGGGCCTTATGCTGATTTGCAAGCCTATGATGATGTTATTCAGGCCGCCTCTGGCACGGCGACTTTGCTGCCCCGGGTCGATGGCAATCCAGCGGCTCGGTATCTGCCGTCTCTGATTGCCGACAAGGTCGCGGGCTTGCACGCAGCTTACGGTGTTTTGGCCGCAATCGTGCACAAATTGCGAACGGGCGAGGGACAATTTCTCGAGATTCCGATGTTTGAGGTGTTTACCCATTTTATGATGAGCGAACATCTGGCCGGGCGCACTTTCGAGCCAGCCAATTCGGGTGCGGGATACGGCCGCCAGCTCGACCCGGACCGTCAACCATGCCCGACGAAGGACGGCTATATCTCGATTGTTCCTTATGAGCCGGATTCCTGGCCGAGGGTCTTTGAAGTTCTGGGGGATGCTCAATTTCTGGCTGAACGCGGGCTGGTATCGCCCAAGGATTGCTGGGGGAACAGTGCGCTGCTTTATCAACGCATGGCCGAGGTCACTAAGGGTTTCACCACGGCCGAGCTTTTGGACATGTGCCAAAGCAACGATATCCCTGCGCAAGCAGTGCGGGATATTGACGACATACTGGACGATCCGCACCTCAAGGCGACCGATTTCTTCCAGACGGTCGAGCATGACAGCGAAGGCACCTTGCGAGTCATGCGCGCGCCGGTAAAGTTTGGCGCAGATTTTACCCCGTCACCGCTTCAAGCGCCGCGGCTGGGCCAGCACAATGACGAGGTTTTGGGCCGCGACTAGGGATTGATCCGGCGGATTTTTGCAAGCGAGGGTTACGACATGCCAAACTCGATTGAGCGCGAGGATTTCGACGGCTGGGTCCAATTGACGCTGAACCGGCCGGAGAAGCTGAATTCTCTCAATGTCGACATGTTTGAGCAATTGCGCGCGCATATTGCCGCTTTGTCCGAGGCAAGCGGGATTGGCTGCGTGGTTCTGCGCGGTGCCGGCAAATGCTTTTCCGCAGGCCATGATCTGGGCGGCATTAGCGAAGGCGAACATCCCCCGTCGAAAGGCTGGCATTCAGAAGTTTTGCGAATGCTGGAGAAGCTGCCCATTCCGGTGGTCGCGGCGGTCCACGGCCATTGTTATACCGGCGCGCTCGAAGTGGCTTTGGCGGCGGATTTCATCATCGCCAGCGACAATGCCCGGTTTGGCGATACCCATGCCAAATTTTCGCTGACCCCTGTGTGGGGTATGAGCGTGCGTTTGCCGCGCAGGGTCGGTCTGGCAACGGCAAAAAGGCTGATGTTTACCGCAGATATGTTCGGTGCAGAAGAAGCCGTGCGCATTGGCCTTGCGGAATATTGCGTGCCGCATGAGGGGTTTGAGGCAGAGATAAATCGGCTGGCGACGCAGATTGCGGCACAATCCCACTTCAGCCATGCGGCGAACAAGCGCTTGCTTGACCGCAGTGACGGGCAAAGCGCGGATGCCGCCCTGATCCGCGAATGGATGGATGGCGAAGGCCGAGGTCCGGATATGCAAGAGCGTATCAAGGCCTTCCAAAGCAAGTAACCGGCTCTTGTGATGCGCGCATTAGGAGCAGTTCTCGCTGGCGGTAAAGCGCGCCGTTTTGGCAGTGACAAGGCGATTGCCTTGGTTGATGGGGTCCGCCTGATCGACCGTGTGGCCAGCGCTTTGGCGGCGCAGTCTGAGGCAGTGATCGTCTGCGGCCGGTCTGATGACGCCTATAGGTGTATTGCCGATCATCCTGAGGCCGGTTTGGGGCCGCTTGGCGGGCTCAATGCGGCGCTGCTCTATGCCAGACAGAACGGTTTCGACGCGGTGCTGAGCGCGCCGTGTGACGTGCCGGATCTCCCGCTTGATCTTGCGCGCCAGTTAAGCGGCGAGAGCGCGGCTATCGCAGAAGACCAACCAGTGGTCGGTCTGTGGCCGGTGGAGCTTGCGCCGCCGCTTGACCGCTTTGTCCAAGAAGGCGGGCGGGCGCTGTATGGGTGGGCCGAGCATTGCGGTGCGCGCCGGATCGCACTTGATCCGCCGATTGGCAATGTGAACCGGCCCGAGGACCTCAAAAACCTCGGCTAATGCGCGCCTGTGATTGTTGGACCAATCTAGGTCCCGATCAGCGCAAGCAGGGCGAAGCTCGCCAGCCAGTGTTCACCCATGTAATCCCCCGTCACATGCGGCAAAGCAGCCTCCAAATGCTTGTCTGAGGTTTCGCCGTCTCCCAAGACCCGCCAAGCCCATGCCCGCGATAAGTTCAGCCCGTCGAGATGCGCGATTTTGCCGTCGCTGCGGTCACTCACGCTGGCTGGGGTGAAAAGCGCGGCGGGTTCCTTTTCGCTAAGGCGCGGCAGAAACGCATTAAACCACGCGCTGAATTCGTCTTTACTCAGGCTTGCGCGCATCAACATCGCCGCTGACAAGGCGGGGGAGAGGAATTCATCCCCGCCCGGCTCCCATGCTTGGCAATCGCGATCCTCGGCAAACCATTCGGCCGCCTTGGCGCGGATCATCGCGGCGAGGTCTGGATCGAACGTATCTGCCCATTCAAGCGCCAGCGTCAGGGCAAAACTCGTGTTGAAATGGGTGCCGGTGCGGATTGGATAGGTCAAAATGCTCAAGTAATGCGCAAAACGAGCGGCAAAGACCCTCGCTAAGGGTTCGAGCCGCGCGGCATAGGGCAAATCGGCATGCCGCTCCGCCTCTAAATGGAGATAGAGCAGCCAGCCCCAGCCATAGGGCCGCTCGAAACCTGCATTGCTGGGCCGCGCTGCATATTCGAGCTCCACCGCCAATTTCTCTTCGGTGAATGTGGTCGCGGCCAGATCGGCGGTTCGGGCGGCTTCGTCCATATCGGGATAAAGCCTGCGCAAGGTCATCAGCGTCCACCAGCCATGGACGCAGCTATGCCAATCGTAACTGCCGAAAAACACCGGATGCAGGGTGCGCGGGGAAAGCACATCGCTATCCTCTGTCATCACATGGTCAAGCTTATGCGGATATTCGCGCGCGACATGGCCAAGTGCGGCGGCGGCAAACCTCGATGCGATCTGCGGGGTCAATTCTTTCAGGCTCAATTCCATAGGTAAAAGCCTGCGAGATAGATGATCGCGACATTGCAAATCCACAGCGGTATCGCGGTGCCGATTTGGGCCCGAATGACCCCGTATTGATCCTTCAATTCGAGCAAGGCTGCGGGCACAATGTTGAAATTGGCCGCCATCGGCGTGCATAAGGTTCCGCAGAACCCGGCCAGCATGCCCACGGCCCCGATCACCGCCGGATTGCCGCCATATTGTTCAACCAGAACCGGAATGCCGATGGCCAAGGCCATGACCGGGAAGGCTGCGAAAGCATTGCCCATGATGATCGTGAAGAAGGCCATGCCAAGGCAAAAGATGACCACCGCCAAAAAGATGCTGCCTTGGGGAATTATCTCGCCTGCCAAATCGCCGATGATCTCGCCTACGCCGGCCAAGGCAAAAACCCCGCCAAGCGCCGCCAGCATTTGCGGCAGAACTGAGGCCCAGCCGATCGAATCCATCAGCCTGCGCCCTTCTTCAACCGGGGCTAGCAAGGGCGCTTTGAACCAGATCATGGCCCCGCCAAGCGCAAGGATGACCCCCACGCCAAACAGGATAAGCGTCTCGCGCCGCGCCTCGAACAGGCCGGTTTCGGACAAGGGTGTGTAGGAATACAAGAGGGTACCGATGACTGCGGTAAGCGGAATAACCAGCGCCGGCAGGAATAGCGCATTGCCATATCTTTGCGACAAGGCCTGCCGCTCTTCCAGATTGGTGGTCGGCGGATCGCTGCGCCCGATTAGACCAAGCCCTGCCAAACCCACCAGCGCCAACACCAGCACGCCATTGGCAAGATCAGACAGGCTTCCGCCAAAAAAGAAACTGACCGCGAGAAGGCCCCAAAAGGCGGCATTGCCAAACCGTTTGGGATTGGCGGCATCGGCCGCGCTTAGCAAAGCCCACAGGGCAAAGATAACACCGGCGAGGAAATACAGCCATTCGAGCGTAATCATGGCTTGTCTCCTGAAGGCTGTTCTTCCTTGGGCTGAGACAGGCTCGCCATACCGAGGTGCCGGTCAAAACGTCGCAAGCGCAGCCCATGAATGAAGAAAGCGCAGATCGCAGTGGGGATCGCCCAGACTGACAATTCGAGCGGCGTTAGTGCATATCCCGAACTTTCAAAAACACCTTGAATCAGCAGGATAGAGGCGATGGCGAAGAAAATATCTTCCCCGAAGAACAATCCGATATTGTCAGTTGCAGCCGACATGGCCTTGACCTTATCGCGTTCCCCCTCGGGCAATTCCCCATGCGATTTTTGCGCCGCAGCCTCAGCCATTGGCGCAATCAGCGGGCGCACGGTTTGAGGGTGACCGCCAATGTCTTTCATGCCGAGCGCGGCGGTAATTTGGCGAAATCCGAGATATAGGATCAGCAGTCCGCTGGTGGTTGCGCCCTCGACATTCTCGATCAGAGTTTTGGCCCGTTGCTGAAGGCCATGTCTTTCAAGTAGGCCAATCACGGGCAGGATAATCCACGTCACCGAGATATAGCGATTGTCGTTAAACGCCTTGCCCAAAGCCTCTATCACGGCGACAAAATCAAGCCCCCCCAGCAGCCCGGTTACCAATGCGGCGACCACCACCACCAGCAGCGGATTGAAGCGCAGCGCAAAGCCGATCACGACCACCAATATGCCGAGTAGCGGCCAATAGCTCATGCTGTTTTTCCTTTAGCTATGATTGTCATGATTTTCGGCCATATCCTGCCCCGCCAGGCGTATGAATGATCATCCGGTCGCCGGTCTGCATGTCGGCCGCTGCGCAAGCGGGTAGCTCTTCAAATGTGCCATCCGTGCGCTCCACCCAATTGCGGCCCGGTTTGGCATCTTCGCCGCCGCAAATACCCTTGGGAGGGGCTGTGCGGCGGTTGGCCAGCATATTGGCCCGCATGGGTTCCAAGAAGGTCACTTCGCGTTCGACCCCGTCGCCGCCAGTATAGGCGCCCACGCCGCCCGATCCGCGCCGTATGGCAAATCGGTCAAGCCGCACAGGCAGCCGGGTTTCCAGAATTTCCGGATCGGTCAGACGGCTGTTGGTCATGTGAGTTTGAACCGCGTCGGTCCCATTGTGATCGATGCCTGCACCAGACCCGCCTGCGATCGTTTCGTAATATTGGTGCTGGTCATTGCCGAAGGTGAAATTGTTCATCGTCCCTTGCGAGGGAGCCAGCCTGCCGGTTGCAGCAAACAGCGTATCGGTAATGACCTGACTGGTCTCGACATTGCCGGCAACAACCGCCGCGCCGGGGCGGGGGTCCAGCATTGATCCCGGCTCCAGCACCAATGTCACGGGCCGCAAACAGCCATCGTTCATCGGGATCGGATCATCGATTAATGTTCGCAGCACATACAAGGCAGCGGCCCTTGTAATAGAGCGCGGCGCGTTAAAATTGCTGGCTTGCTGAGGGCTGGTGCCGGTGAAATCGAACACGGCACTGCGCGCATCCCGGTCAATGCGGATGCTGACAGAGATTTGTGCCCCGCTATCCATGGCATATGTGAAATTGCCGTCTTCTAATCGGCTGAGCAGCTTGCGCACTTGCTGTTCTGCGTGGTCCAGCATGTGCTCCATATAGCTTTGCACCGCATCGACCCCATGTTCCCGCGCGGCAGTGCAGAGCAATTCTGATCCGCGCGTGCAAGCCGCCAGCTGCGCACGCAAATCGGACAGGTTTCGCTCTGGACTGCGGGCAGGGTAAGGCCCAGTGGCCAAGACCTCGCGGATGATGTTTGCCTGAAACGCGCCCTGATCGACCATCAGTATATTGTCGAGCAAGACCCCTTCTTCGGCGAGCGATGTGCTGTCAGGCGGCATCGATCCGGGCGCTATGCCGCCAATATCGCTGTGGTGTCCGCGGGCCGCGACAAAGGCGTCTGGCATCGCGCTCGCGTCCTCGTAAAAGACCGGCATAATCACGGTCACATCCGGCAAATGCGTCCCGCCGCGATAGGGGTCGTTCAGCACGTAAGCATCACCGCGCTTGAAACCGCGTCCATCGCGCGGCGCGCCATGATCGGTCATGCCGCGGGCCTCGATAATGCGCTTGATGCTGTCGCCCATGGAACCCAAATGCACCGGTATATGAGGGGCATTGGCAATCAGCGCGCCCGATGCATCAAACACAGCGCATGAAAAATCGAGGCGTTCCTTGATATTAACCGAGGTGGCGGTTGCCCTCAGCACCACGCCCATCTCCTCGGCAATGGCCATGAACAGATTGCCAAAAATCTCGAGCCTGATCGGATCAGCCTTGGTTCCTGATACTGGGCTGCGGCTAAGCTCTATGTGACGGGTTAGGACCAGATTGTTATCGCTGAGGCGCTGAGCCTGCCAGCCCGGCTCCACCACAGTTGTCGAGCCGGGATCGATGATCAGTGCAGGGCCGGTCACAAAACCGTCCTCGGGCACAGCGGCCCGCTCAAAAACCGGCCAAGCGCCTTGTGCTAGCGATGCGGCGGTCCCATCACGCGCGTTTGCGGCAACAGTTTCGCTTGTATCACGCGTATTTGCATGCGTTTCTTGAGGCTCGCTCGATGCTTCTACGCTTAGGGCTTCGGTGATAATTGGCGCGCTGCTATCGCTATAGCCAAAGCGCTGGCGATGCTCTGCGCGAAAGATAACATCAAGCTCTGCAAGGTCCGTCACCGGCAAAGTAATAACGCTGTCGCTGCCCTCGAACCTGAGTTTCGCCCGCGCGGCAAGGTGGATGCTTTTTTCCGCGATGCCTTGTGCCAAAAGGTCATTGCGGGCCGCGCGTTCCAAGCTTTCGAGCGGCTGCGCAAACCCATCTGTCAAAGGGGCAACCAGGCTTTTCTCGCGAATGGCTTTGACCGGCGCGAGCGCAATCCCATAGGCCGATAGCATGCCTGCCAGCGGGTGAATGAGCACTCTTTCCATGCCCAAGGCATCGGCCACGCGGGCCGCGTGTTGACCGCCCGCGCCGCCGAAACACACCAAGCTGTAACGGGTTACGTCATAGCCCCGGGCGAGGCTAATCTTGCGAATGGCATTGGCCATATTGTCCGTTGCTATGGCGAGGAAGCCCTCGGCAATGTCCTCCAGCGGCGGCGGTGTCTCCATCGCCTTGGCGATTGCCTCAAGGCGGCTGCGGGCAGCACCTAGATCCAGCCCTTGATCGGCATTGGGGCCAAAGACCTTGGGAAAGAATGCCGGATCAATTCGTCCGAGATATAGATTGCAATCGGTCACCGTTAAGGGGCCGCCCTTGCGGTAACACGCCGGGCCGGGATCGGCGCCTGCGCTGTGCGGGCCGACTTGAAATCTGATACCGTCAAAACTGCAGATAGAACCGCCGCCGGCGGCCACGGTGTGAATATGCATCATCGGTGCAGCAATCCGCACACCGGCAATTTCGGTGTCTCCGGTCAGTTCAAATTCGCCGGCATAATGCGTGACGTCAGTGCTGGTTCCGCCCATGTCAAAACCGATCAGCCGGTCGTTGCTGGCATGGGAGTTCGGGCTGGCACGGGAGTTCTGGCTGGCCTTGGCGCTTTTTGGGTTGCTCGCCGCCACCATCCCGACCACGCCGCCAGCCGGGCCGGATAGAATCGCATCCTTGCCGCGAAAATTGGCTGCATCAGCCAGCCCGCCGTTCGACTGCATGA
>CAZDHB010000060.1:0-4342 GCA_964505255.1 uncultured Porphyrobacter sp. | reverse complement strand
GCATCCTTGCCGCGAAAATTGGCTGCATCAGCCAGCCCGCCGTTCGACTGCATGAAACGCAAATGCTGGGTCTGCGGCAAGGCATCTTGCAGGCCTGCGACATAGCGCCTGAGAACCGGCGAGAGATAGGCGTCCACCACCGAGGTATCGCCGCGCGGAACGATCCGAATAAGCGGGGCGACGGCGTGGCTTGCGCTAATTTGCGTAAAGCCTGCTTG
This sequence comes from uncultured Porphyrobacter sp., assembly GCA_964505255.1. GTDB lineage: Bacteria > Pseudomonadota > Alphaproteobacteria > Sphingomonadales > Sphingomonadaceae > Erythrobacter. The sequence goes on along the minus strand of CAZDHB010000060.1, from coordinate 4,124 downwards.
CTGAGCCAGCTGGACCAGCCGCAGCTCATGCTCGGGGTGTTTCCAACCATGCATCAGCAAAATGGCAATGGCTGTGAAACCTTGCGCGCGCGCCTCGGCAAAAGCGGATAGCGCCGCTGCTTCATCCAGCGGCCGCAGCCTGTTGCCAGAATTATCAATCCGCTCGTCAATTTCTATGACATGTGTTGCCAATTGATCAGGCAGGATGATGTGGCGGGCGAATATATCGGGCCGTGCCTGCGTCCCGATCCGCAAAACATCACCAAATCCGCGCGTCACGGCGAGAGCGACAGGTTCCCCCTCGCGTTCGAGCAAGGCATTGGTCGCCACTGTCGTCCCGACATGCATCTGAGCAATCGGGCCTTCGCCGTAGCGGGCCATCAATCGGCGCACTGCCTCGCTTGCTGCATCATTATATTGGCCGGGGGATACCGACAGCAGCTTGTCAGTTACCAGCCGTCCATCCGGCGTGGTGGCGACGACATCGGTAAAGGTCCCTCCGCGATCCACTGCAAAGCGCCAAGCGCCTTGAGCAAAGGGTGCCGCAGTCTGGCCTGGCATTTATCGATGTCCCCGCATTGCCGATCACCATAGGCAAGCGGGGCTCACCGGCAAGCCATCAATCCACGAAATCGTCCACCCGTTCGACAATGATCGCCGGGGCCATACCGCCCGCTGCGCACATGGTGACCAGTCCGTAACGCCCCTCGCGCCGCTCCAGCTCGTCAATGATAGTCCCGATCAGGATCGATCCGGTGGCGCCGATCGGATGGCCCAAAGCAATCGAACCGCCGTTCACATTGACCCGGTCCCAATCGAGCTCAAGATCCTTCATGAATTTGGCCGTGACGACGGCGAACGCCTCGTTAATCTCGAACAGATCAATATCGTCGATGCTCATGCCTGCTTTGGCCAAAACCTTTTTGGCGGCAGGAACTGGCGCGTTCAGCATCAGTGTTGGGCAATCGCCCATATTGGCGGTGGCAACGATCCGTGCACGCGGCTTCAGACCGTTTTGCTCGGCATATTCTTTGGAGCAAACCAGCACCGCTGCAGCCCCGTCGACTACGCCCGATGAATTGCCCGGCCCGTGGAAGTGTTTGATATCGACATCAGGGTATTTCTGATTGACCATTTCACGGAATGTCGGTTGGCCTTCGCCAAGCGCGTAATCCGCCATCTTTTCAAAGGATGCGGGCAGACCTGCCAACACTTCCATAGTGGTGCCCGGTTTTGGAAATTCTTCCTTGCCGAGCACGACATTGCCATCATCATCGAGAACCGGCACGATGGATTTATCAAACCGGCCTTCTTCGATAGCCTGAGCCGCGTTCTTCTGGCTCATATAAGCAACCGTATCGAGGTCTTCGCGCGTGAAACCTTCGATTGTGGCGATGGCATCGCCGCAAATGCCTTGCTGCGATTGTGGGTGCGATTTGGCAAGGCGTTCATTGTGGCTGCCCATGAGGCGCGGCGCCAATCCTGCAGCCGCGCGTTCCTTGGCCACATCACCGGTATAGCTCATCATTTCCGTGCCGCCAGCAATGACGCAATCTTCCATGCCTGACATGATGACCGCAGCGGCGAGATTAACCGCGGTGATGCCGCCGCCGCAAAACCGGTCGAGCGTCATCCCGCTAGAGGTAACATCAAAGCCCGCATCGAGCGCCGCCATCCGGCCCAGATCGCCGCCTTGCTTGCCTTCCTGCATGGAGGTCGACCAAACCACATCTCCGACCGTGCTCGTATCGAGCGAATTGCGCTCGGCAATGGCTTTCAAACAAGTCGCCGCCAAATGCTGGGGATGCATGCCCGCCAAAGAGCCTTTGCCGGTTTTGCCGATCCCTCGCGGGGTGCGCACTGCGTCGATAATATAGGCTTCGGCCATTTGGGGTCCCTCCATATGAATAGTCGAATCTTGGTTGACGTTTCCGTAAACCTTGGCCAGCAAGGTGACAAGTCGCCACTGGCCGCCATTATCGATTGTGATGAGGGTTAGCGCGACCGTCTTTTTAAGTGAGAGGATTCCGCGACATGACTGAAGAAGTGCTTACCGAAGAGCGCGATGGCGTATTAATCGTCACGATCAACCGCCCAGAAGCCAAAAACGCCATGACCAAAGCCGCCGCAGAAGGCATTGCCGCTGCGATGGACCGGCTCGATGCGGAAGACGATTTGCGCGTGGGCGTGTTAACAGGCGCAGGCGGGACCTTTTGCTCTGGCATGGATCTGAAGGGTTTCTTGCGCGGGGAAAGCCCGTCAATCGAAGGCCGCGGGTTCGGCGGCGTGGTGCAAGCCCCTCCGGCCAAGCCGCTGATCGCAGCGGTCGAGGGCTATGCGCTTGCGGGTGGTTTGGAATTGATGATCGCCTGTGATCTGGTGGTTGCCAATGCAGGCGCGAAATTCGGTATTCCCGAGGCCAAGCGCGGGCTGGTTGCGGCCGCGGGCGGGGTGATGATGCTGCCTGATCAAATTCCCGAGCGTGTGGCCATGGAATTGGCGCTGACAGGCGACTTTATTGACGCAGCGCGCGCTTATGAGCTGGGTCTGATCAATACGGTGACAGATGGCGCAGCGCTTGATGGCGCGATGGAACTGGCGGCAAAGATTGCCGCGAACGGCCCGCTGGCTGTGAAGGTGTCCAAACAGGTCATGAAAGAATCGCGCGGCTGGGCGATGGAAGATCGCTACGCCAATCAGGGCAAGCTGATTGCGCCGGTGTTCGTGTCCGAGGATGCGCGCGAAGGCGCAGCAGCCTTTGCTGAAAAGCGCGCTCCTAACTGGAAAGGGAAATAAGATGCCCGTCATTGATGTACCTCAGCCCGAGTTTATGGAAGATGAGGAAATTGCGATTTTCGCAGACGCGGTAGGCAAATTCTACCGCTCGGCCGCGCCTGAAAAGCGCGTTCAGAAATGGCGTGAAGAGGGCATGGTTGAGCGCGCCTTTTGGAACGAGGCGGGCGAGGCCGGATTGCTGGGTGTGTCCGTCCCGGAAGAATATGGCGGCCATGGCGGGGATTTCCGCCACGATATGGTGGTCATTGATCAGCAGTTTAAGAACGGCGTCGATGGGTTTGGCGCCTCGCTGCATAACACCATCATCCTGCCCTATCTGGTGCGTCACGGCACAGAGGAACAGAAGAAGAAGTATCTGCCTAAGCTGGTCACCGGTGAACTGGTCAGCGCGATCGCCATGACTGAGCCGGGCGTGGGTTCGGATTTGCAGTCGATCACGACCACTGCACTCAAAGACGGCAATGGTTACCGTTTGAACGGGGCAAAAACCTATATCTCCAGTGGTCAGACCGCTGATTTCATTGTCGTTGTTGCCAAGACCGACCCTAACGAGCGCGCCAAGGGCATATCTTTGATGCTGCTTGAAACCGAGGGTGCAGAAGGTTTTCAGCGCGGCAAGAAGCTCGACAAGATCGGCCTGGATGCGGCGGATACCTCGGAATTGTTCTTTGATGATGTGTTCATTCCCGGCGACAATGTGCTGGGCGGGGTTGAGGGCAAAGGCTTCTATCAATTGATGGGAGAATTGCCGCAAGAACGTCTGGTGATTGCGATGGGCGCGATGAATGGCATTGAGAAAGCGCTCGATGTGACGGTCGAATATGTCAAGGAACGCAAGGCCTTTGGACAAACGATCTGGGATTTCCAGAACACCCAATTCGTTCTGGCCGATCTCAAGGCGAGGGGCACCGCCGCGCGCGTCTTCGTCAATGATTGCATCAAGAAACTGCTGGCCGGCGACCTTGATGTTTCAACCGCCAGCATGGCCAAATATTGGGTGACAGAGCTGCAAAGCGAAGTGGTCGACAAATGCCTTCAGCTGCATGGCGGGGCGGGGTATATTAACGACTACCCCATTGCCAAAATGTACCGCGACACCCGTATCGCACGGATTTACGGCGGTTCGAACGAGGTGATGAAGATGCTGATCGCACGCGGCATGTAAGCAGCTCAGGCCAACCAATGCTCACAATCGGGCGGCCCTATCGCAGGGTCGCCCTTTTTTGTGCTGCCTTTTCCTTCGGCTTTGCGTGTCGTAGCTTTAGGACGCCTCTCAAACCGCGACGACGGTCTGTTCAATCGCGCCGAAGATCGAATGGTTATCCGCG
>CAZDHB010000059.1:6978-16845 GCA_964505255.1 uncultured Porphyrobacter sp. | reverse complement strand
TGCAGCGCCTGTTCGAAAGGCTTGGCGGATAAAGCGAATTCTGCCATCTCTATCCTTGCACTATGCCTTACGAACCTCCCCCAGAACTGGCCGAACTTAATCTGGCTGAAATCGCCGAGCAAGTCGCGCAAAGGAAGCTCCCGCCGATAGCGGGCTGGGCGCCGGAGCGCGAGGGGGATAGCCATATGGTCATCCGCCGCGATGGCCGCTGGTTCCATGAAGGCGGCGAGATTAAGCGGCCAGCCATGGTGCGCGCCTTTGCCGGCCTGCTCAAACGTGATGATGCGGGCCAGCATTGGCTGGTCACACCCTTCGAAAAACTCACCATAGAGGTTGAGGATGCCGCTTTTATCGCAGTCGATTGCCAAAAGGTCGAAGGAGACATCGCGTTTAAGCTGAACAGCGAGGATCTGGTCGTGGCGGGGCCGCAAAACCCGCTCAGCGCGCGCGGCGATGCGGATGCGCCCGGGCTTTATTTGGCGGTGCGGCATGGCTGCGAGGCGCGGCTCAACCGCTCGACCTATGAACAGCTCGCCAATATCGCGCTCGCATCTGGTGAGGATTGGACGGTGCGCAGCATGGGGGCAGAATTTACCCTGATGCCGCCCGATCCTGGCGAAATGCCTAGCAAGCGCAAAGACGCGGGCTGAACCATGAGCGGAGTGTTCGATCATTTGTCGATGCTTTACAAGGCAGGTCACAGCATTGATGCGCAAAGCGAAAATCGGCCCCAATTGCTCAGCGATGGCGCCTTTGCCTCGGGTGACCCCATCACCAAGGCCGCGGTTCTGATTGCTGTTACCGAACGCAGCGGTGCGGACCGCGAGCCGGGCGTTATCTTGACGCAGCGCCCGGCCACTATGCGCGATCATCCGGGACAAGTGGCCTTTCCGGGCGGCAAGATCGACCACGGTGAAAGCCCGCTGGATGCTGCTTTAAGAGAGGCCGAGGAAGAGCTGGGCATGGCCCGCGACACGGTCAGGATCATTGGACCAACTGACCGTTATATCACTGGCACAGGCTTTGATATTACCCCGGTGCTGGCCGCGATCCCGCCTGACTTGCCGCTTGAGGCTGAACCGCGCGAAGTCGAAAGCTGGTTCGAGGCGCCGCTCTCGCTCTTGATGGACAAACGCAATTGGCAAAAGAACAGCGCCTTTTACCGCGGGGCGCAGCGCGAATATTACGAACTCGATTATCAGGGATACCGCGTTTGGGGCGTCACAGCGGGCATTATCATCAATCTGGCCGAACGGCTCCAATGGATGAGCGCGACCAATGCCCGATAAAGCGGCTCAGACCCTGCCGCAAATGGCTTGGACCAAGCGGGCTGACCTTGCGCTTTTGAGCAAGGCGCTGGGACCTGATAAAATGCGCTGGGTCGGGGGCTGCGTCAGGGATAGTCTGCTCGGCATAGAACCGCATGACATTGATTGCGCGACCCTGCATCATCCGGGCAAGGTCATCGATTTGTGCCGCGAGGCCGGTATCCGCACCGTTCCCACCGGGATTGATCATGGCACTGTTACCGCAGTGCTTGATGAAGGCCACGTCGAGGTCACAACATTAAGGCGCGATGTGGCAACCGATGGCCGGCGCGCGACAATCGCCTTTGCCGAGGATTGGGCCGAGGACGCAGCCCGGCGCGATTTCACAATGAATGCGCTCTATGCCCATCCGCAGACGCTTGAGATCTCGGATTATTTCGGCGGGCTCGCCGATCTTGAGGCGCGCAGTGTGCGATTTATTGGCAATGCGGCGGAGCGGATCAGAGAAGATCATTTGCGGATCCTGCGCTATTTCCGGTTTCAGGCCCGATTTGGAGATGCAGCTGACGCCGAGGCGATTGCCGCTTGCGAGGAATTGGCCGAAACCTTGAAAGGCCTTAGCCGCGAACGCGTGGCGGGCGAGTTGCTGCGCATTGCGGATTTGCCTGATCCGGCGCCGACCGTGCAATTGATGCACGATCTCGGCGTGCTGGCAGTAATCCTGCCCGAAGCAAAGACGAGCGAGCTGGCCTGCCTTGCCGCGCTCATCCCGCATGAGGCTGCGCAAAAAATCCCGCCGCATGCTCTGCGCCGTCTTGCGGCACTGGTCCCGCCGATCAAGCCGGTGGCCGAGGCGATTGGCACCCGGCTGCGGCTATCACGCAAACAGCGCGAGCGTCTGGTCCGCGCCGCCGAGCGCGCGCCCCAAGATGCGGCCAATCCGCGCGCTTTGGCCTATAAGCTCTCGGTCGAAAGCGCTTATGACCGGCTGCTGCTGGGCGGTTTTGAGACAAGCGCTCTTGGCGGCTGGCAAGCGCCCGAATTTCCCTTGAAAGGCGGAGCAATTGTGGCGCGCGGGATAGCCGCCGGACCAGAGGTCGCGCGGATCCTGCAAGCGGTGCAGGAACGCTGGATCGAGGAAGGCTTCCCCGAGACAAAACGGGTCGAGGCAATCCTCGAGGATATCCTCGCGAAGAGCTGAAGCCTGAGTGCCCGAGTGACTGAAGCCTGAGTGCCTGAAGCCTGAGTGCCATACGCCTCGATTGCCCTAGACCCCAATCAAGACCCCAATCGAGATCCCACTCACTTTTCCTCGGTAGGGGCCTTTTCTTGGGGTTTCGGCACACCAAACTTATTGTCTCTTGGGAAGCCTTGCGGCGGCATTCGCCCTGCACCGCCGCGCGCCACTTTCCATTGCCACATATCCTGTTCGGTGCGGGTCCGGTCACCCTTGCCCCCCATCGCCCAGCTAAGGCCATCAGCCAGAGTAAAGCTTGTCGCATCCGACAGCCCGCCGTCGCGGTATCTTTGCAAAGTCACACCTTGCCCGCGCGAGAGGGTTTTGAGTTCCTCGATATTGAACACCACCAGCTTGCGATTGTCACCCACCACAGCCACATGATCGTGGTGTTCGGCAATCGGCCGCACAACCGTCAAATGACCGCCCTTGCCCGGGTTGACCACTTGCTTGCCTTTGCGCGTTTCGCTGGTGAGTTCAGACATTTCAGCCTGAAAACCTTTGCCAGTGGATGAAGCGAGCAGCAATTTGCCTTTGGGATCGCTGACCATCAGCGACACGATCTTCGCCTCCGCATCGATATCGAGCGAATTGCGCACCGGTTCACCAAAGCCGCGCGCACCGGGCAGCTTATCCGCGCCCAGCGTGAAGAACCGCCCGCTATCGGCAACCAGCAGCAATTTGTCTGTGGTCTGGGCGTGAATGGCAAAATCGGGCCCGTCACCCTCTTTATATTTAAACTCCTGATCGAGATCGACATGGCCCTTTGCGCCCCTGATCCAGCCGCGTTTGGAAAGGATAACCGTCACCGGCTCTTTCTCGATCATGGCGTCCATCGAGAACTCGACCGCAGGTGCCGCTTCTTCGATGGCCGTGCGCCGTTTGCCGAGCCTTGTGTCCTCCGCATAATCCTTGCGCAGCGCCTTGAGGTCTTTCTTGAGCCGCGTGCGTTGGCGGGCGGGCGAGGAGAGCAGCTTCTCAAGCCCCTCTTGCTCCTCAAGCAAGGCGGTCTTTTCATCGCGCAGCTGCATTTCTTCCAGCTTGCGCAAAGACCTCAGCCGCATATTCAGGATCGCCTCGGTCTGACGGTCGGTCAGGCCAAATTCCTTCATCATCACCGGCTTTGGCTCATCCTCGGTCCGGATAATCTCGATCACCCGGTCAAGATTGAGGAAGGCGACAATATACCCCTCAACCAGCTCCAAGCGCCGGGCAATCTGATCCAGCCGGTGCTGGCTGCGGCGCTGCAAAATCTCGATCTGCGAACGGACCCAGTTTTCGAGCAATTCCTTCAGCCCCATAACCATAGGCGTGCGCGTCGCATCGAGCACATTGAGGTTAAGCCCAAAGCGGGTCTCAAGATCGGTCAGCTTATACAGCGATTCCTTGAGCAGCTCGGGGTCAACATTGCGGCTACGCGGGACGAATACGATACGAATATCCTCGTCGCTTTCATCGCGCACATCCTCGAGGATGGGCAATTTCTTGTCCGCAATCAATTGAGCCACTTGCTCGATCAGCTTGCCCTTTTGCACCTGATACGGGATTTCGGAGATGACCAATTGCCATTGCCCGCCGCCCAGCCGTTCAATCCCGGCGGCGCGGTCTTCGGGTTTGTCCGCCTCATCGCTGGCAAACTTGCCTCGCACGCGAAAACTGCCGCGGCCCGTTTCATAGGCCTTGGCAATCACCTCTGGGCTATCAACGACCATGCCGCCGGTGGCAAAATCAGGGCCTTTGAACAATTCCATCAGCCGCGCATGTTCGGCATGGGGATTATCGATCAGCTCCAGCGTGGCATCAATCACCTCGGCCACATTATGGCTTGGGATATTGGTTGCCATGCCCACTGCAATCCCGCTCGCCCCATTGGCCAAAAGATTGGGGAAGAGGCCCGGCATGAGCTCCGGCTCTTCTTCCTCGCCATTATAGGTTGGGATGAAATCAACCGTGCCTTCGTCAAGGCCGGCCATAAGCTGGATCGCGGTTTTGGTGAGGCGCGCCTCGGTATAACGATAAGCGGCCGCATTATCGCCGTCGATATTACCGAAATTGCCTTGTCCCTCAACCAAAGGATAACGCAGCGAGAAATCCTGCGCGAGGCGGACCATCGCATCATAGGCCGCGGTATCGCCGTGGGGGTGATATTTGCCGATCACCTCGCCAACCACGCGGGCTGATTTCTTATAAGTGCTATCGGGCGAGAGTTTGAGCTGGCGCATGGTCCACAGCAAACGCCGGTGAACCGGTTTCAACCCATCGCGCAAATCCGGCAGCGAGCGCGCGGTGATGGTTGATAGTGCATAGACCAGATAGCGTTCCTCAAGCGCGCTATCGAAAGGCACATCAACCAGCGCATCAAACGGATCGGGTTCTTGGTCAGAATCAATTTCAGTCGTGGACATGGCAGCAGGCTTACACCGGCCCAGCGCTCGCTAACAATGTGGCAAGCCGTCGAACGGTGCGGCTATCCACGGGCAAAGCGTGCAGAATTGGAGCCGCTGCCTTGCTGGAGGCGAAGCCAACGCTTGCAATCCATGCCAAAATGTGGCCAAAATAAGGCAAAGTTGTAATTTGGTGCCTTATTTGGAGTATTTGCAATGCGTAAATGTGCCTTGACCCTAGCATGCTCGGTATTGGTTCTGGCTGGCTGTAGCGAAGGGCAAGAAGCTGCCATGCTCGATCAGGCTGATTCCATCGCTGCGAGCGCCCCTGCCGAGGTCGAGGCCAAAGAAGAGTCTGATGGCATTGCCGAAAACTCCGATGAAGCGAGTGGCAATTCTGTGCCAACTGCGCCCAAAATTGCCTATGTCTATGACTATGGCTTCCGGATTGCAGCCGATGAGATTGCGGGCCTCACTCAAAAGCATATCGAATTGTGCGAAAGCATGGCCAATAGCGCATGCCGTGTTCTGTCGCTCAGCCAGAACGGCTCCGAGGGAGACTTTGCCCATGGCCGATTGGAACTGGCCGTTGCAGCGGGCCAAGCGCGCGGGTTTGGCGCCGCATTGGCCCAATCGGCCGAGGGCCTAGGCGGAGAACAGATCAGCGCTCAAATAACCGGCGAGGACCTGTCGAGGCAGATGGTAGATACCGAGGCTCGATTAAGAGCGCGGACGGCTTTGCGTGACCGATTGATGGACATTCTCAGAACCAGAAACGGGACCGTCGAAGAACTCATCGCAGCAGAGCGCGGCGTGGCTGACGTCAATCAGGAGATCGATCAAGCCCGCAGCTGGCTTGCCGAAATGCGCGGACGAGTGGCCTATAGCAGGCTCAATATCACTTACGGGTCAGGTGGCCGCTCCGCCGGCAGCTTTGGCAGGCCGATTGCGGAGGCTCTCGGGTCCATTGGCAGCATATTGGGCATGACGATTGCGGCACTGATCTATGCTCTGACAGCACTCATCCCGATCGCGATATTGGTTGGCGCTTTGTTGTGGCTATGGCGCAAAGCGATCAAGCCCTTGCTCGACAAACCAAAGACTTCCGAAGGCCCAGAAACTTCCAAATGATCGCGCGCAATAGAATGCGCACTCAAACCTGCAAAAAAGGGGCGAGGACCATGTTGGGCCGCGCGTCGCAGAGGATTGCCGCGAATTTAGTTTCCGCTCAAAACCGCCGCATATCATGGCTCTCGGACGGGATTTTGACAGTCAGCCCATCCAGTTCTTCAGTCAATATGATCTGGCAGGCAAGGCGCGAGGTCGGCTCGACTGCCGCGGCAAGGTCAAGCATATCCTCCTCTTCCTCGCTCGCCTCGGGCACATGTTCAAACCATTCGGGCGCAATCACCACATGACAGGTTGAACAAGCCATTTGCCCCTCGCATGTCCCCTCCAATGGCATGCCAGCGGCCTGCCCAACCCGCAAAAGGTCATCGCCTAGAGCGCACTGCGCTTCGACGCTTTCGCCCTTGGCGGTTTCGAAGGTAACTTTCATAATCCTTGCTCCTTGGCGGCGCGATTGAGGCTTTGCGCCGCCTGCTCAAGCTCGGCCAGTGTGGTATAGCGCCCGAAGCCCAGGCGGATAGAGCTTTTCGCCTCTTCCCGGCTGAGGCCAATCGCGCTCAGCACATGGCTGGGCCGCCCCGATCCGCTGGCGCAGGCAGATCCGGCAGAAAACATGATATCGCGGCAATCGCTCATCAAACGGGCAACATCGAGCCCTTCTCGGCGAAGGTTCAGATTGCCTTTTAACCGGTGCACACTCGATCCGTTCACACGCCAATCGGCAAACAGGGTCAGCGCCTTATCAAACAATCGATCAAGATGCGCCGCATCAGCCTCCATTTGCGAGGCCGCGAGCTCAGCCGCCGCTCCCATGCCCGCAATCAAAGCGGGCGACAGCGTGCCCGATCGCAAACCAAATTCTTGGCCCCCGCCGGTCTGCACCTCGGACAGGTCGATCCCGTCCCGCACCCACAAGGCGCCGATGCCTTTTGGACCATAGAATTTATGCGCAGAAACCGCGATAAGGTCAGCCTCCGCAAGCGGAATTTTCCCATAGGCTTGCACCGCATCAACCAGCAGCAACGCGCCGGTCTTGCGCGCATGATCCGCCCAATCGGTAATGGGCTGGACCGTGCCGATCTCGTTATTGACTTGCATCACCGCAATCAGCCTGGTGGTCTCTGGCAAAGGCTGAGCCGGATCGCAAATCCCGTCCGCATCGACGCCAAGGATGTGGTGCGCGCCGGACGCATTGGCAGTGTCGCCAACCGCCGAATGCTCAATCGCCGAATAGGCAACTGTCGCCTCGCTGGCCGTCTCACTGGCCGCCTCACTGGCCGTCCCACTGGCCGTCCCGCGAATAGCAAGATTGAGCGCCTCGGTTGCGCCGCTGGTGAAGATTATCCGGCCACCTGCCGGGAACAGCGCCGCGACCTGCGCGCGCGCGACCTCAATCGCTGCTTTGGCTTGCCGCCCCAGCCTATGCGGCGAATGCGGATTGCCAAACCCGCTGCCCTCTGGCCCCTCAAGATGGGTTAGCATCGCAGCACGGGCTTGCGCCGCCAGCGGCGTGGTCGCTTGATAATCGAGATAGATCACTGTCCGCGCCCCTTTGCCAGCTCCAGCCAAGTGTCGCAGAACCGCTCCACCTCGGCGCGCGCGGTGTTCCATCCCACGCTCACCCGGATCGTATTGGTGGCGGCTTTGGGATCAAGCTGCATCGCGCCCAGCACATGGCTGGTCTTCATTGTGCCCGATGAACAAGCGCTGCCCTGACTGACGCAAATTCCCGCCAGATCAAACCGCATGACCTGCGCGCTGCCCGACATATGGGGCATCGCAATCGCGCGAATGAGGGGCGTGGGGCTGGACAAAATATCAGATATCCATGTGCCCCCAAGGGCCCGGCATTCGCTCGCCAATTGCTCCAAAGGCTCGATGATTTCAGGCGCAACATAGGGGCTATCTGAGGCCTCAAGTGCCGCTGCCATACCCAAGGCACCGGGCAGGTTTTCGGTTCCTCTGCGATAGCCGCGCTCATGCCCGCCGGTCGGCGTCAGCATAGCAAAATCCTTGACCAGCAATGCCCCGACCCCAATCGGTCCGCCGAACTTGTGAGCCGAGATAATCGCCATATCGCATGGCGGCAGAGCATATTTGCCCGCGCTTTGGGCCGCATCAACCAGCAGCAAGCCGCCTGCTGCATGCACCGTTTCAGCCAATCCGCCGACATCCAAGGCATTGCCGGTTTCCGAATTGATATGCTGGAGCGCAGCGAGAGGTTTTTCCCGCTCCAAGGCGTCTGCCAGAATGTCTTGCGCCAGCGCGCCATTGCTCTCCACCGGCAAACGTTCCGCATCCGGCACCGCTTGCAGCACCGCGTCATGCTCAACCGCGCTGACGAGCCGCGCACCTGCCTGCGCTCCGGCTAAGGCGAGCTGGGCCGCCTCGCTCGCGCCGGAGGTAAAAATCAGCTCTCCATCCCACGCCAAGGCCGCTTTGATCCGGTCCCGCGCATTTTCCAGTGCGCTGCGGGCCTTGCGCCCTTCGCCGTGCGGGCTGGACGGGTTGGCCCAAATCTCGAACCCGTCCTGCATCGCGGCGCGCGCTTCGTCCCGCAAAGGGGTCGTGGCGGCATGGTCGAGGTAAATACGCGTCGAAATAGGACTTACTCAGATTAGGAAATTGCGATTTTTGCAGCGATCCCTATATAGCCCCCTTCTACGCATACGCCAGTGACGGCGTGCGCCATCACATTTTACGACAGGTATCCGATGCCATCAGTCATCTTTCCCGGCCCAGAAGGCCGTCTCGAAGGCCGTTATTCTCCCGCGCCGCGCCCGCGCGCACCGGTCGCCATGATCCTGCACCCCCACCCGCAAGGCGGCGGGACAATGAACGAACAGATCACGCAGAAACTTTACAAGACTTTCGTGGATCGGGGTTTCGCAACGCTCAGGTTTAACTTTCGCGGTGTGGGCCGCAGTCAAGGCAGTTTCGACAACGCCATCGGCGAATTGTCCGATGCGGCGGCGGCGCTCGACTGGGTGCAATCCATTCACGAGGAAGCGCAGGTCACATGGGTCGCAGGGGTCAGTTTTGGCGCCCTGATCGGCATGCAATTGCTGATGCGGCGTCCGGAAATCCGCGGGTTCCTCTCGATTGGCGCGCCCGCCAATATGTATGATTTTTCCTTCCTCGCGCCCTGCCCCGCCTCAGGTATCTTCATCCAAGGCGCGGCCGATACGGTGGTTCAGCCGATGGCGGTTGAAAAGCTGGTCGAAAAATTGCGCACGCAAAAGCACATCACGATCCATCATGAAGAAATCCCGCGGGCCAACCACTTCTTTGAAAATGAGCAGAAGGAATTGATGAAGGCGGTCGACAATTACCTCGATTTCCGCCTTGATCCCTCTTGTCCGATTACCTGATCGGCTAAGGCTTACCTCGCGCATCGCGGGCCCTCCTTAAAAAGCGCCCGAAATCAGCCAAAATGCCGCGTCATCTCGCGGGGCTTTGTTGCGCCCAATGCACGCACACTTGACTTTTTGGTAATGTTGTAACATTATCTATCGGTGGCGGGCTGCCTTTTTTGGTTTCCCTTCCCCCCTCTAACCAGTGGCGGTCCGTCCAACCGGGCGGCTCGTGCGCTCAGGCCAGTCCGGTCCTCCACTCGAAAGAGCGCATGGGAGAATACCGATATGGCTTATCTCAATCAGGACAAACGATCATCGCCCGGCAGCTTAGCCGCCGTAATTGCGGTTCATGCAGGTCTTGGGGCGGCGCTCGTTCTGGGCTTGCAAGTGGCAGTCACAATAACGCCCGAACCTGACGACCCGACTACATTTAACATTCCCAAAACCCCGCCACCGCCGCCGGAAGTCATCGAAGACCCGGCACCAACGCCCAA
>CAZDHB010000059.1:1713-6878 GCA_964505255.1 uncultured Porphyrobacter sp. | reverse complement strand
ACAGGCACAGGCATTGAAATCGCCTTACCCACCCCCACACCCATTCCCACGCCAGCATTCGACCCAGTCAGCGCCAAGCCGCGCAATGATCCCGCGCTTTGGATCACCGCCAATGACTACCGGCCCAGCTGGATCAGGCGCGAATGGGTTGGAACAGCGCGTTTCACCCTCAATATTGCGGCCAATGGCCGGGTTGAGAACTGCACCATTACAGGCTCTACCGGACATGGCGCCCTCGATGCCGCCACTTGCAAGCTGATCCAGAAACGGGCCAAATTCCAGCCTGCCCGAAGCAGCGCAGGCGAAGCGGTGCCGGGAACCTTCACTAACGCAGTGCGCTGGGAATTGCCGGAATAAGGCGGCCATTCCCGCCATCCTTTAGGGGGGCGTCAGGGGCTCTGCTCGGTTTCTTCGAGACGATCGAGCGGAGCCTCCCCCTCGCCATCCGGCACAGTCCAGATCGCCACATTCAGCAGCGCCACAATCGCCAGCACAGCCATCAGACCAGCTTGCCGCATATCGCCAGTTTTGCGCCAGACAAACCATGCCCCAACCAGCAAGGCAATCGCTGCAAGCACCAAGATCGAGAGAACCGCATCAGTCATAGCGAGAGCCCATATACTGCGGCGCGCGGGCTGAGACAAACGCTGAAGCAAACGGCGAAGCAAACGCTGAAACAAACAGAGTGTGCCGAGCCGCATCCGCCAAAACAATCCCGGCGCAAATTGACTTGCCCGCCGCCCTGGCCCATTTTGCCAGCCATGACAGATCTGCCATCCCGATTAACCCGCCGCCAGACGCTGGCCGGCCTTTCCGCATCCACCGCACTGATGACCACAGGCTGCGCCAGTGCGTTCAAATCCGGTCCCCGGCCAGAGGGCATTCAGCAAGCCATGCAAATTGGGGCCGACCGGCTGCTTGAAGGGGTTGGCTATGCCTTGCTGGAGCATGAGCCGGAGCGCGCCACCGCTTTGGGAGTGGACACGGGCCGCTATGCAAGCCTGCGCGGCAAATTGTCGGACAAATCGCCCGAAGGCGTGGCCGCCTATGCCGCTCAGCTTAAATCCGATCTGGCCCTTGTGAACGATTACCCGCGCGAGGGGCTGGATCCCGATACGGCGACCAATCTTGATGTGGTGGCCAGCGGGTTTCAGCTCGCCCTTGACGGAATGGCGCTGCCTTACGGGGATATTCCTGTCGGCAGCTGGCGCACCGCGCCTTATGTGGTGATCCAGAACGCCGGCGCTTACATTGATATGCCGCGCTTTATGGATGCCAATCATCCGATCCGCAGCGAAGAGGATGTCCTCTTTTACCTCAACCGTCTGAGCGCTATGCCAGCGGTTCTGGACGGCGAGACAGAGCGGATGCGCGGCGCGCGCGAGATGGGCGTTGTCCCGCCCGATTTCCTGCTCGACAAGGCCATTCCCCAAATGGAAAGCGCGATCAAGGATGCGGGCGAAGGCGGGGCTTTGGTTGGCTCTCTCACCCGCAGATTTGTGGCGGCATTCGGCGAGGAAGCGCTCGGTGAAAAGGGCATTTACGCTTACAATATCGTCACCAAGGAAATCGCTCCGGCGCTCGATCGGCAATTGAGCGAACTGAAAGCGCAGCGCTCGATAGCCGATAGCGATCCGGGCATGTGGTCTCAGCCCAAGGGGGACGAATGGTATGACTGGGCCTTGCGTTCGAGCACCACAACCAATCTCTCTCCTGATGAAGTGCATGAACGCGGGCTGGAAGAACTCGCCGCATTGCATGCGCAAATGGATCCAATTCTGAAGGACATTGGCTATACCAAAGGCACTGTGGGCGAACGCATGCAGGGATTGGCGAGCGATGACCGGTACAAATTCTCCCCCGGCGACAAGGGCCGTAAGGAGATTTTTGATTTTATTGATGAACGGATTGCCTGGATCAAGGCTCAAATGCCGCGCGCCTTCAACACCTTGGTGGACCCAAATCTGGAAGTCCGCCGCATACCCATCAACGAGGAACCTGGCGCACCGGGAGCCTATGGCGGGGCCGGCAGCAAGGATGGCAGCATTCCGGGCCGCTTCTGGATCAATTTGCGCACCACTGATCTCCACCGCAAATATGATCTGGCTGATCTGACCTTTCATGAGAGCATACCGGGGCATGTTTGGGAGGGGGAATATTCCAATCGCTTGCCGCTGATCCGCTCTATTCTTGCCTTCAACGCCTTTAGCGAAGGCTGGGCCCTTTACGCAGAGCAATTGGCCGATGAGCTGGGCGCCTATGATGATTTCGTCGTTGGCAGGCTAGGTTATTTGCAAAGCCTCGCCTTTCGCGCATGCCGGATGGTGGTCGACACTGGGCTTCATCACAAACGGTGGAGCCGCGAGCAGGCGCGCCGCTTCTTTGTGGAACGCAATGGCAGCAAATATGAAGAGGTGGCGAGCGAGGTTGACCGCTATTGCAGCTGGCCCGGCCAAGCCACCGGCTATAAATTGGGGCATAGCGAGATTGTCCGATTGCGCACCAATGCGGCGGCGCAATTGGGTGATGCTTTTGATGTAAAAGCCTTCAATGACGCGATCATTTTGGGCGGCAATGCGCCGCTTGATGTGATGGCCAAGAACGTCGGACGCTATGTTACCTCTGTCCAATCCTAAGTTGATCGCTGCGCCTCACCCCTAAATCTGCTGCGCTTTACTTATCAAGAGCTGCAGATATAGTCTTTGATTATGCAGATTTTGAACAACGCCAAATTTTGGCTCTCATGCCTGTTAGTGGCCGCATTCGCCGGGCCAGCGCAGGCCAAATGGTTCGAAGCATCCAGCGATAATTTTGTCGTTTACGCCGATGATAGCGAGAAGGACATTCGCCGCTTCAGCGAAAATCTCGAACGGTTTCACGCCGCGATGGAATATATCTCCGGCCGTGACTTGGACGTTCCCAGCCCGTCGAACCGGGTGACCATTTTCGTCGTGGGCAATCAGCGGCAGGTCCAACGCCTGCTAGGCGGTAATAGCCGCAATGTTGCGGGGTTTTATGTCCCGCGTGCTGGCGGCTCGAAAGCCTTTGTTCAAGATATCCGGTTCGAACGCGGCTATCCGCATTTCTCGACCGTGATTTTGCTGCATGAATATGCGCATCATTTCATCATGTCATCACAGCGGATCGCCTTGCCCCGATGGGCCAATGAAGGCGCGGCCGAGTTTTATTCCGCGACCAGCTTCAACCGTGATGGCGGGATGTGGGTTGGCCGTCCTGCCCGCCACCGCGCCGCCGAACTCGCCTATGCCGATGATGTAAGCCTCGAAGAGCTGTTCGATTATGACTTATACCGCGAACGCAAATCCAGCCGCGGGGACGCTTTTTATGGCCGTAGCTGGCTGCTTTATCACTATCTGATTTTTTCCGAGGAACGGCGCGGACAGCTTGGCGGCTATCTCACAGCGGTCGCCCAAGGGACACCCTCGCCAGAGGCCGCTGAGCAGGTCTTTGGCGATATTCGCACCTTGTCGAAGGAACTCAAGGCTTACCAGCGCTCCAGCAGGATGAGCACGCTCGACATTACGCCGGACAAAATCGCCATCGGGCCAGTGGTGCTGCGCCCATTGCCCCGCGGAGAGGCCGAGATGATGGGCGTGCGGATGCGCTCGCAAAGGGGGGTGACCCGCGAGGAAGCCCTCGAACTCCTCCCCGAGGCGCGCGAGATTGCGGCAAACTTTCCATCCGATGCAGGGGTCTTAAGCGCCTTAGCCGAGGCAGAGCATGACGCAGGCAATTACGCGCAAGCCATCGCAGCGGCTGATGCGGCGCTGGCGCTTGATCCGGCGCGCGTGAACGCCCATGTCCAAAAGGGCCTATCTTTGTACCGTTTGGCGCAGGACGCCGAAGAGGAGCAGCAAGCGGCGGCTTTCAAAACAGCCATTGGTGCTTTTTCAAAACTCAATGCCATTGAGAACGATCATCCCTTGCCGCTGATCTATTATTACCGCAGCTTCCTTGAGCAGGGTGTGACACCGCCCGAAAACGCCCGCCACGCTTTGGAGCGCGCCTCTATTTTGGCGCCATTTGACCATGACTTGGCCTTCAACACCGCGATGATGCAGGCGCGCGAGGGAAAAATCACTTTGGCCAGAGCAATGCTCGGTCCGGTTGCGGCCAATCCGCATGGTGGCGGCAGAGCAAGACGCGCAGAGCAGATGCTAACCGCGCTCGAAGAAGCGGCGGAAGGCGAGCCATTTTTCGCCCGCCGCAATGCCCCGCGTGACAGCGAGGAAGATAAAAGCGGGCCAGCGCAGAAGGACCCGGCCGAAGGTAAGGATACCGATGATGCCCCAGCAGACAACTGAGCAGCGTTCCTCGCTTACTAATCAGGTAGGCACTAGTCAGGTGGGCACTAACAAGATGGCCAGAAACAAGGCGGTAACTGGCAAGGCAGGTAAAACGGTTTTGGGCGGGATTTTGCGCGCATCTCCGGCGCTTGCCCTCACATTGGGCGCGGCGGCGCCCGCCATGGCTGGCTTTCCCGTCGAGACCGAAATGGTTTGCCCGGTCGGCGGCGAGACATTTACCCACATCTCGACCGGCTCCTATTCGACCTTTGGTGCGCGCCCAGACGGCAAACCCTATGGCAGTTGGACCTTCCCACTGGCAATCCCCGAATGCCCGTCCAATGGACTTGTCATGTTTCGTGATTTTGACGAGGACGAAATTGCTCAGTTAACCGAATATCTCGCCTCAGACGGCTTTGCTCAAATCCGTCAGGATGTGAGTTATTTTCGTGCCGCTAAGATTGCTGAAATCCTAAGCAAGGATGGTTCATACGGCGTCGGCGGCCTGTTGCTAAGAGCATCTTGGCAGTCCGATCACGACCCTCTTGCCAAAGCGCGCTATCAGAGGGCTTTTGCAAGTTATGTCACTGCAATCGAGCCGGATAGCGAAAATATCGATTGGCTCTTTTTGACCGCCCGCAGCGCCAATGCCCACAGGGAGTTGGGCGAGTTTGAGGCCGCCGAAAGTGTCTTAAACCAATTGCCCGAAAGGCTCATCCCTGACGAAATGGAGGGGAAAGATCTGGGTTTTCAAGAGCGGCAACGCTATCGCTCGCTCGCCTATCTTGACGAATACCGCGAGTCTTTACGGGCGGAGATTGACGCTGAAAATACCGAGAGCGAACCGCTAGCGATGCT
>CAZDHB010000059.1:0-1613 GCA_964505255.1 uncultured Porphyrobacter sp. | reverse complement strand
GAAGAAGGAGAAGACCCTTACACTTTGAAGGGCACGATTGCGCTCGACCCGCCTGAATAGTGCGGCGCGCGCTGTGCTTACGCGATCTTCAGACGCCTCGCGATCTAAGCGCGGATCGGTGAGTGGACCGCCCTCAGCCACCCGATCAGCACCCATGGCAAAATCAGCTCGACCCCCCATAGGAATTGAAACAGGGGATGCGGCAGCCCCATTTGCAAGTACGAGACAAACCGCGCCAGCCCGCCAATGAAGAACACCGCCATTAGCGCGTGAAACAGCCCGCGCCGTTCATCAAGGTTGCGCGAGCACCAGATAAGCGCAGCGCCGAACCCGCCAAACAGGCTGGCATAGAACCGGTCCTCGCTATCGAGGGTGGCATTGACCGGGATCGAACCCGGAATTGCAGCCGGTCCAAAAGCGATATGGACCAGCGCAATCACAATGCACACAGCCCCGAATATCCAGACCGATAACGACAGCAATTTTGCCACAGCAACGCCCTCCTGATTGCCGGAGACCGGGTAAAACCGCGGTTAGCGGGCTAATCCGCCGATAATCGAACCCAGAATACCGCCCAAAGCACCGCCGCCAGCGCCGCCTTTCTTGGCCATATAGCCAGCCGCCGCCATAGCCAGCAGCGGAAGCATCTTTTTCAGCATGCCCTCATCCAGACCGGTAATCGCGGCAACTTCACCCGCGACCGAGCGGCTGACATCCTTGCTGCCGAAAATAGTGCCCAAAATTTCATTGCCTTGGTTCACCGGCGTCGCCTTGGGTGCCAGAACGCTTTCCAGCAATCCTCCTCCGCCGCCGCCAAGGATTGACCCCGCCAATCCGCCAAGGCCGCCCAGGGGGTCGCCCCCAGCCCCGCCGGTCGCGCTGCGGCCCATGCCTGCGACAATCGCGGGCAGCAAAGCCCCCGCCGCTGTTCGGGCCATGCCTTCATCGACGCCCAATTCCTGAGCGATTGAGCCAATTGCCCCGCTGTCGTTCAACATCTGTCCAAGATTCATCGCCTATCCCCTCATTATTCCGCGCCAAATGGTCACAATTTCTGGCAAATCGCTTATGATTGCCATGGCAGTGGTTTGACGCGATTATATCACGCAGGATATTCTCAACAAGTGGAGGCTTTTATGGGTATTTTTTCAAGCATTAAGAACGCCATTTTCGGCAGTGACGAAGACGACAAGCCAGCAGCCGCGCCGGTTACCAAGGCCGCTCAGCCGCGCAGTGCACCGGCGGCGATTTCCGAGGTCGATGTCGAGGCCCGGCTTTCGGGCATGGCAGGCGCAGACAAACTCAATTGGCGCACATCGATTGTGGATCTGTTCAAATTGCTGGGTCTTGATCCAAGCTATGCCAACCGCAAGGAATTGGCTGGTGAACTCGGCCGCGCCGATTACGAAGGCAGTGCGGATGACAACATCTGGCTGCTTAAGGCGACCATGGGCGAAATCGCCAAAAACGGCGGCAAAGTGCCTGCCGACATGCTCGACTGATTGGCGGGTTTTCACCTTTTGCACCGCATCCATGCGGGCGTAAGAAACATATAGAAAAGGGGAGCGAGGCGGTCATGCCCTGCTCCCCTTTTTGCATTTCAGTGCTCTTTT
>CAZDHB010000058.1:16595-18279 GCA_964505255.1 uncultured Porphyrobacter sp. | reverse complement strand
GATGGTGGGCGTAGGAAGAGTTGAACTTCCGACCCCTGCAATGTCAATACAGTGCTCTACCACTG
Organism: uncultured Porphyrobacter sp.; assembly: GCA_964505255.1. GTDB lineage: Bacteria > Pseudomonadota > Alphaproteobacteria > Sphingomonadales > Sphingomonadaceae > Erythrobacter. Next base: position 18,214 of record CAZDHB010000058.1, on the reverse strand, counting down.
AGCTATACGCCCGCACCATCTGTTTGCTGCGTCACACAGCAGGCGCGGCGTCTAGCGCCGGACCCCGCAGCGTGCAAGAGCTTTTCTTCGGCCCGCCCGCACAAGGCACGATGCGGCTATGGCAAAGGTTTAGAGTGACGCGCTAACCCGCTCATCGAGGGCGCGCTCAACCTCCAGCACCAAATCCTTCAAATGGAAAGGTTTGGACAAGAGTTTAGCATTGGGCTGCTCGCGATTGGCTTTCAGCGTGACTGCCGCAAATCCGGTGATGAACATCACTTTGGTGTGCGGGCTGATCTCGTTGCAGCGCTGGGCCAGCTCAATCCCATCCATTTCGGGCATCACGATGTCGGACAGCAACAGATCGTAATCTGTGCTCGACAAAAGCGGAACGGCCTCGGTCCCGCGATCAACGGCATCAACCAAGTAACCGGCTTGCTCAAGCGCGCGCGACAAGTAGCTGCGCATCGCCTCATCGTCTTCGGCGAGCAGGATTCGGGCGGTGTTATTCATAGACATCCCCGCCCCTTAGCTCAGCTCAATTAAAAAATCCTTCGTTTTCATACGTAGTGTCCGAGAATGCGCCACATCGCGCAGGTTTGGTGAAACCTTTGACATGGGCAATGAATAGCGTCAGCACATGAGACCATGACGAAAGGCACAGCAGATTCGGCTTCTTTTGCGAGTTCTGGCTTTGCCAAAGTGATTTCTGGCGGTCAGATCCCCGATACGGCGCGTTCGGCCTATTCGCTGCATGTGCCCGAGACGATAACGATGCCGCTGGTGATTGCTGTACCGCATGCAGGGCGTGATTATCCCGATTATGCGGTCGAGGCCATGCGCGAGCCTGCATGGTCTAAGCTGAGGCTTGAGGACCGCTATATCGACCGAGTGGGGCAGAAAATCGCGCAGGCGAGCGGGGCGGCGATCCTGATTGCGCATGCGCCGCGGGCTCTGCTTGATCTGAACCGCTCACCGCAGGATATTGATTGGGGTATGATTTCCGGTGCCGGCATCCGCCGCGCGGCCAATTCACATGCCAATCGCAGGGCCCGTGGCGGACTGGGCCTGGTGCCGCGCAGGCTGCCCGGCTTGGGCGAGATTTGGCAGAGCCAATTGACGTGCGAGAATTTGGACGCGCGGATCGAGGGCATTCATCGTCCCTATCATGCCGCTTTGGGCCGAATGCTGGAGGATTTGCGCGATCAGTTCGGGGCCTCATTATTGGTCGATCTGCATTCTATGCCGCCGCTCAGGCCATCATCCGCAGGGGAAAAAGCGGCCGAATTTGTGATTGGTGACCGCTTTGGCGCCTCCGCTCATGAAAACCTGAGCCAGAATGCACTTGCAAATTTGCGCGGAGCGGGACGAAAAGTGGCTCATAACCGTCCGTATTCAGGGGGTTTTGTGCTGGATCATCAGGCATCGCCTCGGCGCAATATTTTCGCATTGCAGATTGAGGTTTGCCGATCGCTCTATCTTGATGCGGCGCTGGATGAACCGACTGGTGAAGTCGCCCAAATTGCGAAGGAATTGAGCGCTATGGTGCGTGAACTCGCATGGGAAACGATTGCGCTTGGCGATCCCAAAGGTATCCGCCAAGCAGCGGAATAGTGGAT
>CAZDHB010000058.1:0-16495 GCA_964505255.1 uncultured Porphyrobacter sp. | reverse complement strand
AGAGCCCGTTTGTCAAATCAGTTTTCGCCAAGAAAAAACCACCTCGTGCTTGGCACGAGGTGGCTCAGGTTTAGCAAGTTGATGCAGATTCTACATCAAAATAAGGCCATGAGGGAAGCCTCTGATCCTTGCTATAACATGTGTTAACATACGCGCTTCATCGGCAATTCACAGAGGGTTTCTGCGGTAATCCACCATGTTTGACGCATAATTCAAACGTTCCACCGCATGTTCGGCGCAACTTTCTGATAATGAACCGCTTGAAAGCGTCCAAATTCGAAGAATTCGAGATCGCGTTTTTTCCCGGTCAATCGCAGCCCTTGCAAACGCCGGATGATTGCGAGAGCGCCGCTTACGATAGCAGCTCCGATAACGCGCCCAACACGCTGAACCTCAAAACGCCGAAGCGTTGATGCCGAGCGAATGCGCGCGTTCCCTGATCGAGGGGAGCCCTCGCTTAGCTCGACGTAGCGAGATCAGCGACCTCTTGCGGGCCTTTGCCTTGTTGAACCTGACGGGCAAAGACCGTCCGCATAAGATCCAGCGAGAAGATATGGGCATGGATCAGCATCAACAAGCCGTTCTTTTCCCACTCATCAATGGTCTTGGCTTTCACCTCTTTCAGTTTTTCCTGATTGACCATTTTAAAGCCGCGATAAACGAACGGCTTATCGGGATTTTCCTGCGTCGAGATGCCAATTTCGCCATCCATCAACAAGTCGTGCTTCGCCAGCTCTTCAAGGAAAACACGCGTGCGCTGACCGGCTTGTTCGAAATGTTCACAAAATTCGAGAATACGCTTGGTAGCATCGGTCGCCTCGCCCTTGCTATCAAACAGCTCCTCGCCATCCTTAAACTCGCCCACGACGCCCGCACTCGGGTCGAAGCACAGCGAGAGATCATCCGCGTCCGGCTTCAGCTTGGCCAGCATGAAGGGATAGCGGCGGATATAGGCAGGGATATATACGGCCTCGGCAAACTTCCCATCATCATCGAGATAGGTGTTCACGCCTTCGTTGAGGCCCATCAGGGCGAGGGGGAGCGGGTTGTCGCCCGAGGAAAAGACAATCGGAAAGTTGCGCTGTGTTTGGACGAATTCATCGACCGTGATGGGGATCGCATGCTGACCCTTGAGAAAAGTCGCGTCATCCAGCGTTTTTGTGCGCCATTTGCCATGATCGCGGCTGTTGAGCGGCATGAGGTCTTTATAGAAAAGGGGCAAAACTGGTTGCGGCGCAGTCGCCATGTGCTGTCTCCGAAAGGCTGAAAAAACGTCGTTTGGGGAACGGAGAGCCATGCCTCCAACCCCTCTTGGGCAAGTCGCTTAGTGCCTTCAGCCCGCCGGTGCAAGCGGAACAAGCTTGCCCGGGTTCAGCAGCCCTTGCGGATCAAGCGCATGTTTGACCGCGCGCATTGTCGCCAGCACGGCGGGATCGGTCAATCTGGCCAATTCCTCGACCTTGCTTTGACCAATGCCGTGCTCTGCGCTGATCGAGCCGCCCCATTCGCTCACCATGTCATAAACGAACTGGCTGATGATCGGCCCTTGGGTCTGGGTCCAGCTGTTGCCGCGGGCCGAGGCGTCCGTTGACGGGCGGTTATCCGCTGGGGCGAGCACATGAAAATGCACATTGCCATCGCCCAAATGGCCAAAGGCGATCGCTTTGCATCCCCCAAACTCGGCCTCCACTTTGGGAATGGCGGTTTCAACAAAATCGGCCATTGTGTCTACCGGCACGGAAATATCATGCTGGACAGCCTCGCCCAGCGCTCTTTCTGCAGGCGCAATCGAATCCCGGATCAGCCAGAAGGCCTCGGCCTGCTGTTCATTGGCGGCGATGGTCGCATCTTCAAGCAGGCCTCGCTCCAGCGCCGTCTCGAGCAGGTTTTCGGCATTTTCGCTGAGTGCTGTCAATTCCTCAGAGGAGCCGACCAGTTCGATCAAGGCATGCCAATTGTGATGGCTTTGCAAAGGCGCTCTTGCAGACGGCAAATGGTCAAGCACCGCCTCAAGGCTGTGGCGCGGCATGACTTCAAAACCTTCTAGCGCAGAGCCGGCCTTTTCCTCGCAATGCAGCAGCAGGGCGCGCGCCGCCTTGATCGAGGGGAGGCCGGCCCACAGCACAATCCGCCCTCCGATCTCAGGCAGCAAACGCAAGGTTGCAGCGGTGACGATCCCCAGCGTGCCTTCTGACCCGATCAGCAATTGCTTGAGGTCGAAACCGCGATTGTCTTTCTTGAGCGGCACAAGCGTGTCCAAAATGCTGCCATCGGCCAGCACAGCCTCTATTCCCAAGGTTTGCGCGCGCATCGTTCCGTGACGCAAGACCTGTGTCCCGCCCGCATTGGTTGAAACGAGGCCGCCGATAGTGGCCGATCCCTTGCCGCCCAGAGTGAGGGGGAAGCGCAAGCCCTTGTCAGCCGCCGCCTCATGCAGGCTTTGCAGAATAACGCCTGCTTCGCAGACCGCCAGACCGCTGGCTCGATCAAGGCGGCGGATTGTGTTCAAGCGGCGCAGCGAGAGCAAAAGTTCAGCGCCCTTCACATCGGGCGTGGCGCCGCCAACCATGCCGCTATTGCCGCCTTGGGGCACGACCGGGATGTTATGCGCGGCGCAAAGTTTAACCAGCGCGCTGACCTCTTGCGTGTTTGCCGGGGAGGCGAGAGCCAATGCCTTGCCGGTATAACGGCCGCGCCAATCGGTCAGCCAAGGCTCCACCAGATCTGGGTCCTGCGTAAACCCGCGCGGGCCGAGCAAAGCCAGCGCTTCGGCGCAAAACTGATCTGGAGCTGCAGTGGAGGCTTTGGGCGCGCGCTTTTCCATGCAGCGCCTATGTCATAGTTTCACGCCCAAACGAAGGTCGGCTGCGAGTTTCTTTGCGTCTTTCTGGCCAAGCTCCATTGCGATTAAGGCAATATTCAATGTGACGGGTCCAAAGCACTAAGGCTGGTATCGTTGACTTGAGGAAACAAGGCTGCCTTTGCCGGACAGGATCGAGCGTCGCAGACAAGGTGGACCACCACCGCGCGGCGCTATGAGGGAGTTACCACAGGGTTATGTCTTTACTGTTTGGCCTTGCGGCGCCTTTGGCTTTGCTTGCAATTTCCGGTGATGCAGGCACCGCCTTGCCGCAAGAGGCGGCGACGATGCCTGACTGGTCAAGCTCTGCCGGGACGGTAAACATGGCCGCCTCCCAAGACCCGCTGTGGATGGGTTTTGCACCGGCTCGCCCGGATGATCGCTACAATCAGGTTCGGATCAAACAGCGCATGACGATCAGGATCGAACCGCGTCCGGGCTCTGTGCGCACGGATTTGGCTGCTGTTTTGGAGAACGAGGCCGGAGATCAGCGCTATTCACGGCAAGCGATGGGCCGCTGTGTGGCGGCAGGTGACATTCTTGGTGTGCGCGCGGCCGAAGGATCGCAGCTGCTATTGTTCCTGAAAGAGCAAGGGCTGGTTTTGGCCAGCCTTGAGGCCGCCTGTTCATCGCGCGATTTCTACTCAGGCTTCTATTTTGAGCGCAATGGCGACGGGCAACTGTGCATTGAACGCGAACGATTGCAATCGCGCAGTGGCGCAAAGTGCCAACTTGTGCAATTAGAGCGGCTCGTAGCGCGGCGGTCTACTCGTTAACAGGCGTCAGCCTTGGGTAAAACCAAATCGTGCATGATCAAGACGGGGCTTGGCTTTGGTCAAATTCCAATAGCATTTCAATGAGATCAGCTGGTGCCCGGCGGGCCATAGCGCGTCTCATTTTTGTAATAAGGCGATCTGGAACCGCATGACCTTTGCCGATCTCGGCCTCTCACCCGACTTGCTAAAAGCGGTCGACGCGGCTGGCTATACCGAGCCTACTCCGATCCAAGCACAGGCGATCCCGCCGGTGCTCATGATGAAAGACATCATTGGCATCGCTCAAACCGGGACAGGCAAAACCGCCAGCTTTGTTTTGCCGATGATCGATGTTCTTGCCTCAGGTCGCCGCAGGGCGCTGATGCCGCGCAGTCTGATCCTCGAACCGACCAGAGAACTTGCTGCTCAAGTCGCTGAAAATTTTGAGAAATATGGTGTGAATCACGATCTCAAAATGGCGTTGCTTATCGGCGGGGTGCAGATGGGCGATCAGATCAAGGCTTTGAACGAGGGTGTCGACGTTTTGATCGCCACGCCCGGGCGTTTGATGGATTTGTTTGAGCGCGGCAAGATCCTGCTGAATGGCTGCGAATTGCTGGTCATTGATGAGGCGGATCGGATGCTCGACATGGGGTTCATCCCTGATATCGAATTTATCTGCGCCAAATTGCCGGAGCAGCGTCAGACGATGCTGTTTTCGGCAACCATGCCTCCGCCAATTGAAAAACTGGCCAAAACATTTCTGAGCAATCCCAAACGGATTGAGGTGAGCAGGGCGGCCAGTACGAATGAAAACATCACTGCTTTCAAGGTGAGTGTTACGCCGCGCCAGAAACGCGAATCGCTTCGCTGGATGCTGCGCAATGATCTGGTCGAAACGGCGATTATCTTCGCCAATCGCAAGACGACCGTGCGCGAACTCAATCAAAGCTTGCAAAGACATGGCTTTGCGTCCTGCGAAATTCACGGGGATATGGACCAGACCAGCCGCTTGAAAGAGCTCGACCGGTTCAAGGCCGGTGATGTCAATATAATGGTGGCCAGTGACGTTGCCGCGCGCGGGCTTGATATCAAAGGCGTCAGTCATGTCTTCAATTATGACGCCCCGTGGCACCCGGATGATTACGTTCACCGGATCGGGCGGACCGGACGGGCGGGGGCCAAGGGCCGTGCCTTTACCTTTTATTCCAAGGCTGATGCCGAGGCGATCGAGAATATCGAGAAGCTGACCGGCAGCGAAATTCCTGTCTTTGGCAAGGCGGATGTCCGTGTCGAGCTGAAAGCCGAGCCTGAACCGGATGAAAAATCTAAGGTCAGCAAGGCTGGTTCCGAAAAATCCGGCGCAAAAGAATCCAGCGGTGAAAAGTCGTCAAAATCCCGTGCGCATGATGAGGGCGATGACAATCGCGATCAGCGAGCCGGTAAAAAGCGCAGCGGTGGCCGGTCCAAGTCCGGCGATGATACAGCGCGCGGTGATGGCGCGCGCCGGGACCGATCAAGCGGCTCGCGCGGGCGCCGTTCTGACAAAGCATCCGGCCAACAGGATCAAAGCGCGGCAGCACCGGCGGCAAACAGCAGCGAGGGCGGCCATGATGAGAGCGCTCCGGGTGACTGGAACGGACCGCAGCCGGGATTTTTGGACGTCAAGCTGGGTTAGTTAAGCGCTCCTTCAAGCAGGCTTGCTAGGTCTGCTTCGATACCGCAAATCCAAACTCCCATTTTCAAAGCAAGAGCCGTTTTTCAGACATGTATCCCAGCAGCACTGCCGCTGAACGCTATGCCGATGGCGCGGTCCACGCGGGCGCTTTTGCCGCGTCACTTGTGGCCGGTTCGATGCTCTTGTTCGCTTTGGTTGATGCCGGGCAAGGCAGCGCGGCGCTGATCGCGGCTTGCGTGATTTATGTGGTTGCCGTCTTGGCCTCGCTCTTGGTGTCAGGGGCGTATCACCTTTTGCCGCAGCATGGCTGGCGCAAAGCGTTGAGGCGCTGGGACCATGCGGCCATCTATCCGGTGATTGCCGGCACCTTTGGCCCCTTGTTGCTGACCGCGGGCACTTTCTCAGCGCATATGATCCTGTGCATCATCTGGGTTCTGGCGCTAGTGGGCATTGCGTTCAAACTTCGCGGCGAGAGTGTGGACAGCAAATACTCGCTGGCCTCCTATGTTGGGTTTGGCCTGTTCGCTTTGGCCGCTTTTCCGGATTTTCAGGCGTCATTGCCCTCTACCGCGCTGATTGCGATTGTTTTGGGCGGCATATTCTATTTGGTCGGTACGCTTTTTTATCGCAGCAAAACGCTGAGCTTCCGTTATCCCATTTGGCATAGTTTTGGCCTGATGGGCGGGGCATCGTTTTTTACCGCAATCTGGATCGCCTTGATCAAATAGGTTTGGTCAGCGGCGCAAAGGCGAAAGCGCGCCCTTCTTTGGCTTATCCCTCGGCCAGCTTCACGAAACTGTCGATGACGCGCTTCGTGCCCGAGGTTTCGAAATTTATCTCCAGCTTGTTGCCTTCCTGATCCATCACAACGCCGTAGCCAAATTTGTCATGGAAAACGCGGGCGCCGATGGCGACATCAGAGCGAGGTTTGGCGGCAAAGCTGGCCGCCGACCGCCGGTTTTCTGACAAGCGCGGCTGTTTGGTCTCATAGCCGCTGGACAGCGCGCGTTGAAAGCCGGGACCGCGCGATTGACTGCGCTGCGGCGTCTGCTGAGAGACATGGGCAAAGGGATCTTCGTTTTCAGACCAATTGGCGCGCCACATGCTCGCCCCGCCAGACATGCTGCTCTCCCGGTCAACCGTATCCTCGGGCAATTCCTCGACAAAGCGGCTCGGGATAGAGCTGGTCCATTGGCCGTAAATGCGCCGGTTTGCCGCATGCAAAATCGTGCAGCGTCGCCGCGCCCTGGTGATCGCCACATAAGCGAGGCGGCGTTCTTCTTCGAGGCTAGCGAGCCCGCCCTCATCAAGCGATCTTTGCGAGGGGAACACGCCTTCTTCCCAGCCGGGCAAGAAGACATGATTGAACTCCAACCCCTTGGCCCCGTGCATGGTCATAATGGTCAGCTTTTCGCCATCATCGCGCGCATCATTGTCCATCACCAGGCTGACATGTTCGAGAAAATCGCCCAGCGTCTGGTATTCTTCCATGGCCCGGGCCAGCTCGGACAGGTTTTCTTGCCGGCCAGCCGCCTCCGGCGTGCGATCCTTGTCCAGCATTTCGTCATAGCCGCTTTCATGCAGCACCATGCGCATCAGCTCTGACGGGGTCACTTCCTCGGCCTGTTCGCGCCAATGCACAAACAAGCGCAGCAAATTGGCGATCGTGCCGCGTGCGCGCTTGGGCAATTCCTCGCTATCGGCAAGGTCAAGCGCCGCGGCCGCCAGCGGCATATTCGTTGCGCGCGCATGGCGCTGCATCGCCTCTAATGCCTTGGCCCCTAGACCCCGTTTGGGTTGGTTATAAATCCGCTCAAACGCAAGATCGTCGGCCGGCTGAGCAATCACTCTTAGATAGGCCAGTGCGTCACGAATTTCGGCTCTTTCGTAAAAGCGAAAACCGCCGATAATCCGGTAATTGAGGCCAATCTGGATAAACCGGTCCTCAAACTCGCGGGTTTGGTATTGCGCCCGCACCAGGATCGCGATTTCATCCAGCGCTGCGCCCTCACGCTCCAGCCGTTCGACCTCCTCGCCCACACGGCGAGCCTCTTCAGGGGCGTCCCACACGCCGATGACGCGGACTTTTTCGCCATGGTTCAGCTCAGTCCATAAGGTTTTGCCAAGCCGTTCAGAATTGGCGTTGATAAGCCCCGAGGCCGCGGCCAGAATTTGCGGCGTGGAGCGATAATTCTGCTCCAGCTTGATGACCTTTGCGCCGGGGAAATCCTTCTCAAACTTGAGGATATTTGCGACTTCTGCCCCGCGCCATGAATAGATCGATTGGTCATCATCGCCCACAACGCAGATGTTCTTGCGCTGCTGCGCGAGCAGGCGCAGCCAGAGATACTGGACCTGATTGGTGTCCTGATACTCGTCGACCATGATGTATTTGAAGCGCTGCTGATACTGCTCCAACACATCGCGGTGTTCGCGCAAGATGTTCAGCATATGCAGCAGCAAATCACCAAAATCACACGCGTTCAGCGCCTTCAGCCGGTCTTGATAAAGCTGATAGAATTGTTGCCCAAGGCCATTGGCATAAGCCTCGCTCTCGGCGGCATCGAGATCAGCCGGGTTTAGCCCGCGGTTCTTCCACCGGTCGATCAGGCTGGCCAATTGGCGCGGAGGCCAGCGTTTTTCATCCAGATCCTGATCGCGAATGATCTGCTTCAAAAGGCGCAATTGATCGTCAGTATCGATAATGGTGTAGTTTGATTTCAGGCCGACCAATTCGGCATGACGGCGTAGCATTTTTGCGCCGATGGAATGGAACGTGCCGAGCCATGGCATTCCCTCAACAGCCTCGCCAATATGGCCCGCAACCCGCTCGCGCATTTCGCGCGCGGCCTTGTTGGTAAAGGTGACGCAGAGGATTTCGCTGGGCCAAGCTTTGCGCATGGCGATTAAATGCGCCAGCCTAGCGGTTAGTGCAGCGGTTTTGCCTGTGCCCGCACCGGCCAGCATCAGAACCGGCCCCTCGCTGGTTAGCACCGCATCGCGTTGAGGCGTGTTTAAACGCGCCGCATAAGCGGGCAGATTGCCGTTTTGCGGATCAGGCTCAGCAGAAGGGGATGTTGCGGGCAGATTGGACATAGGAAAAGAGAACAAGTATAGAACACTTGCTGCTTAGTGCAAGTGCCTAGAAGCGTGTAGAGTGCGCGCGCTCTTGCTGTCCAGTGCACGCCTGTGAGCGCCCGTGGATGGCGAGGTAAGATGGCATAAACAGCGGCAGCGCTGAAGGAGATAGGATGATGCTGACAGGAGGGTGCCACTGCGGGGCAATCCGCTACGAAATTTCAGGAGAATTGGCGGCGCATGCGCTGTGCCATTGCGTTGATTGTCGCCGCAATAGCGGTGCACCCATGGTTGGCTGGCTGATGGTGGCGGATGACCAATTGCGCGTGACTGGCGAGACCAGCGTTTACGCTTCTTCCGAAGATGCGCGGCGACATTTTTGCATCAATTGCGGGACGGGCTTGTTTTACACCAATGATGCCTTCCTGAAAGGCATGGTCGATATACGGTCTGCAACACTTGATGATCCGGATGAGACACCGGCGCAGTGCCATATCCAAACCGGCGAACGCATTTCATGGATGGGGGATGCGCATGATCTCCCTCAATTTGAAGGGTTTCCGCCAGAAGCGTAATCGGCGGGGCTTTGGGCCGGGGCGGCGATCCTTGGTTTGAAAATCACAATATCGCCTCACCCGTTTTTTGGCACGTTACTCGGCGCAGCGCATTGGCTCTGGGTTGAAATTCAGCGCCAGCCCTTGCCCGCCGGCCGCAGAGCTAGCAATGCTTCAAGCACCGCTAACGGCACAGGGAAGCAATGGGCCAGGGGCGGTGCGTTCGCTGCGCATGAAGACGACACATAATCCGTTTGGAGAAAGTTCTCATGCGAAAGACTTATTTGTTCCTCATTGGCAGCACACTTGCCAGCATTTCCATCCCTGCATTGGCGCAAGAACAGGGCATGGCTAAGCCCGCAGATGCGCCAGAGGCGTCCTTGGCCCCCGATCAATTGGCTCAATACCAAAGCTGGGGCGCTGATGAGCGCGCCGCTTATGATGCATGGCCGGATGCCGTGCAGGCCTTTTACTGGACACTTGCGCCGGAGCGCCAAGCGATGTTCTGGCGGCTCGGTGACAATGACAAACAGGTTTTATCCGCCATGTCAGATGAAGAACGCGAGGCAGCCTGGACCATCATTGAGACGCGTATGGCAGAGCAGGGCACAGCGGCTAATGAAAACGCAGAGCCGCCGTCCCCGCCCGAGGCCGCTATGCCTGAGCAAGAGATCCCGCCGCCGATGCGCTGATCACAGCGATAGGCTTTGGCCAGATGGTTCTTTGGCCAGCTCTTAGACGGGGCTTGTTTAGAGGGCCTGATTTAGGTGGGCCTTATCAGGGCGAAGGGGTGGGTGCCCTTTAACCGGCAAGGCGCCATAGCGATATGGTTGCCTTGCCAACCCGCCGCTCTGCTTCTTGCCGTAGCGGTTTGATTGCCACATCTTCCTTTGCGGCCGTCTCCAGCGCGACCCATGTTGCCTCTCCGATCCAGCCTAACCGGGCCAGCCGGTCGAGAGCGACTGCGCCCGCACCGGTGAAATAGGGCGGGTCGAGCAGTATCAGGTCATAGGGCTGGGCCGCCGGGCGCAGATGCATCACGGATGTTTTTTCAATCGAACAACGCGCCTTGGCCCCCAGATTGTCGATATTTCGGGCAATGGCTTTCGCCGCCTCATGATCCTGTTCGACAAACAGACACCGCGCTGCACCGCGCGACAATGCCTCCAGACCCAAGGCACCAGACCCTGCAAAGAGGTCCGCGACGCTCAGCTCATCAAAGCTACCTAAGCGGCTGGTGAGCATATTGAAGAGCGTCTCGCGTGTTCGATCTGCGGTCGGACGCGTCGCCTCACCCTTGGGTGCGATCAGTTTACGGCCGCGCCACTCGCCTGCAATGATCCTCATTTTTTGGGCAGCTTGCGGCGGAACCGCTCCAGCTCTGCTTTGGGCACGGTCGCGGCTTGACCGCGCGCCAGCTCGTCCAATGCGAAGGGGCCATAGGCCGTGCGCAGCAGGCGGTTTACTTTCAGACCCAGATGTTCGAGCACCCGGCGAACCTCGCGGTTTTTGCCTTCGGTCAAGGTCATTTCGATCCAGCGATTGCGGCCTGATCCGCGTTCCAGATCAGCTTCGATAGAACCATAGCGAATGCCGTCGATGGTGATGCCCTCGATCAGCCCATCAAGCTGATCTTGCGAGACATCGCCAAACGCACGGGCACGGTAAGTCCGGGCGATTTTGTTGGCCGGCAATTCCATCGCGCGCTTGAGCTCGCCATCATTGGTCAGCAAAAGCAGCCCTTCTGTGTTGAAGTCGAGCCGCCCAACCGGCATCACGCGTCCTGCATCTGCGGGCAAGGCATTGCGCAAGGCATCGTAAATCGTCGCGCGTCCTTGCGGATCACGCTCTGCCGTTAACAAACCTTGCGGCTTGTGAAAGCGGAACAGGCGCGCAGGTTCGGCCTTGCCAACCGGTTTGCCATCGACACTCACCCCGTCAAGGCTGGTCAATTTGATCGCCGGCGTGTCCAGCACTTTGCCTGCGACACTGACCCGTCCATCGGCGATCATGCGTTCCACCTCGCGGCGGCTTGCGACGCCTGCACGGGCAAGCAGTTTCGCGATCCTGTCGCCTTCACCGGGGAGCGTGTTTTCAGCCATGGCCGCTGCGCCTAGGGGCTGGATAGGAGGAGCGCAAGAGCCGCCTTGGCTCGCTCTCGTCTTTTGCTGCCTAGCGCGCGGCTGAATTCATCCCCGTGCGTATCCCAGCGCGCATCTCTTGCGCGATGGTTTCGTGATAGCGGGCAATGCCGCCCTCCATCGTGCCCAGCGTCAAATGGCTGATTGCACCGCTCGCCAGGCCTTGCTGGCCCAGTTCAGCGGCACGAAAATCCTCCGAAGCGAAAACCCCGCCATCGAGCAGTGCCCAACTGCGTTCCCAATGGCTGCGCGCCTTTTCGGTTGCCGGAGCCTCTGGGATCAGCATGAAATCCTCGACCAAGGTCAGATCGTGAGCCTGCGGCATCATCACCATTAGATTGATGTAATCCGGGCTGGGAATGATCAGCGCGCCGGGCACCATTTGATAAGCGAAAGTCACCAGCTGGCGCAGCGCATCCATATCGTCAAAGCGCGCGCCTGCCATTTCTTCCAGCCGTCCAACGGCAGAGCGATGATGCGGCCCGACCTGATCGCCGCTGGTCACGCCGTCCTTGAAAAACGGACCAATCGTGTTCGCATGCAGCCGGGTCACGTGATAGCTTTCGAGGAAAGCATCCATGATCAGCTTCCAATTGGCTTTTACCGTATGAGTCTTGCGCCGGAAAAGATGGGCCTGCGCTGCGCCAAAGGCGTCCATATCCGCGCCAATTTGCTCGGCATAGGTGAAATCTGCGGCTTGGCTCTTCTCGTCCGCGTCTTCGGCGCCGTCCCGAGGGGCGAACCAAATCAGCCCGCCGCTTTCGCGCGATGGCAGTTCGGCAAGACCATGCGCGCCCTTGTCAAAACCGGGAAAGGTCTCTGATCGGGGCAGGGCGAGCAGGCGTCCATCCACGCTGTATGTCCAGGCGTGATAAGGGCACACCAGCTTGGCTGTGCATTGCGCCTCACCCCCTTCGACCAGCCGTGTCCCCCGGTGGCGGCACACATTGAGAAAGACATGCGCCGCTCCCTCTTTGTCGCGGGTGATCAGCAGCGGGCGGCCGGTGGCATCATGCGGCACGGCCATGCCCGGCTCCGGCAAAAGGGCGCTGGGGCACAGGATTTGCGGCATTCGCCCATACAGCGCGGCGCGCTCCTTCTCGAAGTGCTCAGGGTCGGTGTAAAGCGAGGCAGGCACTTTCATGATCCCCTCGGCCCCCGATGCACCGCCATCAGCGACAATCTTGCTCAGCGCTATCTGCCCCTCGGTCGGGCACCGTTTTTCCGGTCTGCCTTGACCGCGATCCGCGACAATTGTGGATTCTGAGCTCATTATTGCCTGTTCCTCTCTCCCAAGGCGGGCTATTGTTGCAAAGATTTCTGCAAAACAAAAGGCCGCTAGCTAAGGGGCCGCAAGACAAAGGGGCGGCAAACATATGGCGGCGAGCGAGGGAGGGGCAAAGCCCGGCTGGAAAACCGTGCTGCGCGCCATGGGGCAGCGCAAGACCGGATTTATGGCCCTGTTCGGATTTGCCAGCGGATTGCCATTCGCGCTGTTTCTGGGCACGCTTTATGCTTGGCTGACCGAGGCCGAAGTCGATCTGGAGACTATGGGCGTCTTCTCGCTCATCGGGCTGGCTTATGCCTTCCAATTCCTGTGGTCACCGGTGATTGACAAGGTCAATATCCCGCTGTTCCGCAAGCTTGGACGGCGCAAGCAATGGATGGTTCCGGCGCAATTGGTGCTGGGGGCAATTCTGGTCACGATGAGCGTGCTCGAACCCAAAACACAGCTCGGCTGGTTCAGCCTGCTGGCCGGGATTGGTGCCTTCGCCAGCGCGACGCAGGATATCGCTATCAACGCGTGGCGGATTGATGTGGCGGATGAGGAAGCGACGCTCGATATTCTCTCGACTGTGTATCAAATGGGCTACCGGCTTGCGGCTCTGGTGGGCGGCGCCTTGGGCCTCATTATCGCGGCGAGGATTGGCTGGCCGGAAACCTATATGCTGATGGGGGCAATCCTGCTCGGGATTGGCGCGCTGGGCCTGTTTGCCCCTGATCTGGAGGCAGGAACTAGCGAGGCGAATGCGGCATCAGACGATCAATTGCTGGCGCTGAGGAAGGCCGGGGAACTGCGCCCGCAAGTGCGCGCGGCTGCGCTCAGCATCGTGGCGCTTTTGTGGGCGGTGGCCATCGGCGCGGTGCTGACATTCATGTATATGTCGATGACCTATGCGCCTGAAGATCGGCCCAACCCAACCGAATTTACCTTGGGCTGGGGCCCTTGGATCATTGTCGCGACTGTTGTGTTGCCCGCGCTGATTGCGGGCTGGCTGGCCGGTCAAAAGCGCGAGGGCAAAAACCTGCTGAGCGAAGATGCCGACCCGTCAAGCAGCGGCGGCTATGTGATGGATCACCTCTACCGCGCATTGGTTTTGCCGCTGGAGGAGTTTGTGGGCCGCATGGGGTGGAGCCTGGTGCTGATCCTAGCGCTGGTTCTGACGTACCGGATTTGCGACGCAATCTGGGGCACATTTGCCTATCCCTTCTATCTCGGCGAATTGGAATACAGCAATGACGAGGTCGCCTTTGCGTCCAAGTTTTTCGGCGTTGGCGCGATTATCGCTGGTTTGGCTTTGGGCGGATATATGCTGACCGTGATGGGCCGGATGCTGACTCTGACGATTGGTGCATTGCTCGCCGCTTTGACCAATCTGCTGTATGCAGATCTGGCAATCGGCGGCGCTTATATGCAGAGTTTCAGTGACGCTGTTGGTTTCACCTGGATCATCAGCCAAGTGCCTGTGATCGGCAGTCCTGCTTTGGCCAAACTGACCTTCACCATCATGTTCGAAAATCTCGCTATCGGGATCGCCGGGGCGGCCTATGTTGCGTGGCTCAGTTCGATTGTTTCCAAGAAATTCAGCGCGGTGCAATATGCGCTATTGTCCTCACTCACCTTGCTGGTGGGGACTTTGGGGCGGGGCGCTTTGGGCGAAATGATCGAGGATCAGGGCTATTTCGATGTGTTTGTGCTGACCACTTTCATCGGCTTTATCGCGGTGGCTCTGTGCCTTGCTGAATGGTTTCGCCAATCGCGCCGCGATGCTGAGACCATCGCCAATGAGGGCGGCTAGTTAATCCGGCATCTCGTCATTGGCCCGCAAGGCTTCGCCGGCGAGGTAAAGCGACCCTGCGATAAGGACCGGACAATCGTCTTGAGGAAGGCCAGCCAGAGCTTCCCCTAGCGAGCCTGCACCGCTTGCATCCGCTCCAAAAGCAGCAGGTGGATGCGTCTCATATCCCTCGATCGGGACCGCGGTGATGCTCGCCAGACTGCCGGCCATTGGATCAAGCAGCGCGCGCGGGTCCTTGGCGGCCAGCATCCCGATAATCAGATGGACGCGGCGGCCTTCAAACTCGGCCGCAATGGCCTCTCCGGCAGAGCGGTTATGCCCGCCATCAAGCCACACCTCGCGGGTCTGCACCAAGGGACCGCTCGCCATGCGCTGCATCCGGGCAGGCCAATGGGCTTGTTTGGGGCCGGTTTTGATTGCCGCCTCGCTTATGCTGAGCTTGCCTTGCGCGCGCAGCATAGCGGCAGCAAGACCTGCGTTATGCGATTGATGCTGCCCGATCAGCGCAATATCCGGAGGTCCAAATTCGAGCATATCCTCGTGCGTGAGCGGTTTTAGGATCGCGCCCGTCCGAGCGGCTGCCTTGCGGATTTCGCGCATCTCCTCCTCACCGTAATCCGGCGCTGAAACAACCAGGGGAACGCCGGTTTTGGCGATGCCCGCTTTTTCAAAAGCAATGCGCGCCATGGGCAGCGTTGGAGCGGCGTCTTCGGGAGCAAGCAGAAAGCGCTCATGATCGATGCCCAAGGCGGCTATCCCGCAAGCCGCCAGCACTTGAGGTTTCAGGATATTCGTCGCATCGAGCCTGCCGCCAAGGCCAACCTCGATCACGCAGGCATCCGCTGGAACACGCGAAAATTCGAGAAAGCCGGCCGCAATAGTGACCTCGAAAAAGCTCGGGCTGAGGCCGTGCGCTGCGTCAAAAACCTCACTGAGAACCTGAGCCAGTCGTTCGTCCGAAATCAGCGTGCCAGCTAGCCTGATACGCTCGTTATAGCGCACCAGATGAGGGCTTGTGGTGACATGAACGCGCTTGCCATCCGCCTCCAGCATGGCGCGCAGAAACGCGCAGACCGAGCCTTTCCCATTGGTGCCCGCAACGTGAAACACCGGCGGCAAGCGATCCTGCGGATTGCCCAATCGCTCCATCAGCGAGCCAATCGTATCCAGATTGACCCGCCCAGTCGCCAGCGAAAGCCCGCTCAGCCGGTCAAGCTGGGCTTGCACTGCCGGGTCGTCGGAACGGCCAAAATCGCGCATCCGGCTGCCTCTTTAGGCCGCCTTTGATGGCATTAGATACCCAAGGACCATTGCTAGAGTTGATTTGAGTTCATGCCGGTGAACCACCATGTCGATCATGCCATGTTTCAGCAGATATTCGGCGCGTTGGAACCCCTCCGGCAACTTCTCGCGGATGGTGTCCTGAATGACCCTTTGCCCGGCAAAACCGATCAGCGCGCCCGGTTCGGCGATTTGAATATCGCCCAGCATGGCATAGCTTGCGGTGACACCGCCGGTCGTCGGATCGGTCAGCACGACGATATAGGGCAATCCAGCCTCTTTCAGGCGGCGTGTCATAACGGTTGCTTTGGGCATTTGCATCAGGCTGAGGATGCCTTCTTGCATGCGAGCGCCGCCTGCTGCTGTTACCACTACATAAGGCACTTTGCGGGCCAGCGCGCGTTCGGCACCTGCGCAAAAGGCCGTGCCGACCGCCATGCCCATGCTGCCGCCCATAAAGGTGAAATCCTGCACGCCGATGACCGCCGAATGCCCCTCGATAGTGCCGAAACCGGCCAGAAATGCATCACCCTTGGGCCGGTCTGGCGGGTTCTTCGCGCGCGCCTGTTTCAAACGCTCGGTGTATTTCTTGGTGTCTTTGAACTTGAGCGGGTCCGCCTTAACCTCTGGCTGAGGCAGCAAGCTATATCCCTCGTCAAACAGCTGGCTCAGGCGCTGCGCCGCGCCAATGCGGCCATGATGCTCGCAGCGCGGGCAGACACAGGCGTTTTCCTCATATTCCTGAGCGAAGACCATTTCCTGACAGCTGCGGCATTTGATCCAAAGATCCTTCTCGGTCGTGCGTTTGGGCAAGAACGAAACGGAGCTGCGGACGCGGGTGAACCAGTTCATGTGTTGCTTCCTTTAGCGCGCGGTATGAACCGCATCGGCCAATGTTTGTGTCAGCGCCTTTAACTTAGCCGGAGCCTCTTGGCCAAATTCGCCGACCAATTCAACCAAGGCAGAGCCGACGACAACGCCGTCTGCATGGCTTGCAATGGCGCTGGCTTGTTCAGGGGTGCGCACGCCAAAGCCGACCGCGATGGGCAAATCGGTTGCGGATTTGAG
>CAZDHB010000057.1:2250-18484 GCA_964505255.1 uncultured Porphyrobacter sp. | reverse complement strand
CCATATGATCGAGACGATTAACAAGCTGGTTCGCACCTCACGCCAATTCCTGCACGAGGAAGGCCGCGAGCCGACCCCTGAGGAAATGGCGGCGCGCCTCTCCATGCCTTTGGAGAAAGTCCGCAAGGTGATGAAAATCGCCAAGGAACCGATCAGCCTCGAAACCCCGATTGGTGATGAGGAAGATTCGCACCTAGGGGATTTCATCGAGGACAAGAACGCCATCATCCCCGTGGATGCCGCGATACAGGCCAATCTCAAAGAGACTGTCACCCGCGTGTTGGCCTCGCTCACCCCGCGTGAAGAACGGGTTTTGCGGATGCGTTTTGGGATTGGCATGAACACCGATCACACATTGGAAGAAGTCGGCCAGCAATTCAGCGTCACGCGCGAGCGTATTCGTCAGATCGAAGCAAAAGCGCTGCGCAAACTGAAACATCCATCGCGCAGCCGTAAAATGCGCAGCTTCCTGGATCAGTAATGCGCGGGTTCCGTCCCTTGTTGGCAGCAGCCGCATTCGCCAGCACGGCTCTGCTTCCTATCGCACCGGCCTTCGCTCAGGCAGCCGGCGAAAGCCCGTCCGCCGAGCAAGAGCCCGCCCCGATTGAGGTCGCGCCGCTCGAGGTACAAGCCGCCGAGCCGGCTGAGATTGAACCGGCCAGGCTCGCGCTAGCGCGGGAAATCATTGACCTTGGCATGCCAGAGGACACGCGTGAGGCAACTTTTTTTGCGACAATGGATCAAGTGACTGCCCAAATGCGGGCCTCCATGCTCGACATCTATGGCCTCGATGATCCGGGCCTGCTCGAGATTCTCGACACATGGACCGAAGCCTATGTGGCCAAATCAAAGGTTACGCTGCGTGAACATATCCCGCTGCTCGTCGATGGCATGGCCCGATCCTATGCGGTTATGTTCAGTCACAAGGAATTGAGCGATATCCGCGAATTTGTCGGCACGGATAGTGGGCAACGCTTCTTTCAATTGTCGCCCGCACTGGTTGGCGAACCGAATTTTGCGGCGGCCAATCAAAATTACATGAATGCCGTGAACGCAGAGCTGCCGGCCGCGATGGAGCAGTTGCGCGCTGCGATTGTCGAACATTTGCAGTCTCGCGAGGCTGCTGCGGATCCTGACGAAACCTAAGGCGCGACCAGCAGTCACAAAAAATGCCCGCCCCGACCCGTCAGTTTTGACGGACCGGAGCAAGGCATCTTTCCCATATTAGCGGGCTATATGAGGCTAGGCGGTCATCAGACCTCTGCTCTGCCGTTTCGCAGAACGCATAGAACCGCCGATCAGACCAAATCCAAGGATCATCATCAGCCATGTCCCCGGCTCTGGTACGGCGCTCATGGCCGTGTCACAGCCACCAGAATCGCATAACGCCACTTTGTCGAGGGTGACAAAATCGCCGCCGCTGTTCCAATCGCCATTAATGGCAAGTTGCTCTAGCGAGCCCAGCACGCCCATCAATTGCGCATCGGTAACCACAGAGCCGCCGCCAGCGTCTGCTGTACGGAAACTGCTGCCAAGCAAGCTTATGACAAAGGTCGTCGGCGAATTGGGATCAGTGCTTGGGACGCCCAGAGGATCCGCATAAAGCGTCAGGCCATTGCCGATCAGCGTGAGCGGCGCATAGACGGTCGGTGCATCATTAAATTGCGAAGATAAATCAAACTGGATGGTGCCGCCAAAGGCACCTGATTGATCGCCAATATATCCGGCCGAGGCGATAAACGCATTGTAACCGAAGACATCAGTCGTCGTCACCTGCTCGTTAACTGCATCATAGGTTAGACTGGAGGTTGGCGTAGGAAATCTAAAATCGCCATTGGTCCACCCTTCCGCATCATTGTCAAAATCATTGCTGATGATGGTTGCCGCATGCGCAGGCAGTGCCATCGCGCAAGAACACGCGAGAGCTGTAAGTTTCAATTTTAAGGACATTTTTTGCACCTGTTGTTGTTGGATCGGTGCAACCCATTCTTATCTTTATGCTTTTGGTATGAAGCGTCTCGCCGGGAATGTCAAAGCCCTCGAAGCCAAACCAGAAACTGTCCCGATTTGAGACAGAACGCCGCTGACGAAAACTACCCGCTCGGCTCTGGAGAAAAATTGCGCCCCGTTCTATTGCGAGCCCCATGAAAATCGCCCTCGCATCAGACCACGCCGCCACCGAATTGAAAGCCGCATTACGCGATTGGCTGATCGAAGACGGCTATGAAGTCGCCGATCTGGGCCCGGACACGGCCGACAGCGTTGATTACCCTGACTATGGCTATAAACTGGCCTCAGTGATCGCTGATGGATCGGCTGAGCGCGGCATTGCCATTTGCGGCAGCGGAATTGGCATTTCAATCGCCATGAACCGGCATTCTGCGGTTCGCTGCGCGCTGGTTTCAGAGCCGCTGTCGGCTGCCTTGGCGCGCGAACACAATGATGCAAACGCCATTGCAATAGGTGCACGCCTTACAGGGTTGGATATGGCCAAGGCTTGCGTTACCGCGTTTCTCGAAACGCAGTTTGGCGGAGACCGGCACGCGCGCCGTGTCGACAAACTTTCCAACCCGCCCACCTAAGTTTCTCTGACGAGAATTCGAACCAAGCGAGAGAAGACTATGACCGCAACTGCCGCAAACGACACAGCGAACCCGGCGATGGACGCGTTTTGGAACGCATCCTTGGCCAACGCCGATCCTGATATCGCAGCAGCGATTGGTCATGAGCTTAAGCGGCAGCAGGACAAAATCGAGCTGATTGCCTCGGAGAACATCGCATCCAAAGCCGTGCTCGAGGCAACCGGCAGCGTCTTCACCAACAAATACGCAGAAGGATATCCGGGCAAACGCTATTACGGCGGCTGTGACTATGCCGATGTGGTCGAAACTCTCGCGATCGACCGGGCGAAGGAACTTTTCGGCTGCAATTTTGCCAACGTCCAGCCCAATTCGGGCAGCCAGATGAACCAAGCGGTGTTTCTTGCGCTGCTTGAGCCGGGCGATACCTTTATGGGCCTAGATCTCAATTCCGGCGGGCACCTTACTCATGGCTCGCCGGTCAATATGAGCGGAAAGTGGTTCAATCCGGTCAGCTATGGCGTGCGCCAAGATAACGAATTGATTGACATGGATGCGGTTGCGGCGACTGCGCGGGAGCATAAGCCCAAACTGATCATTTGCGGCGGAACTGCCTATTCAAGGCAATGGGATTTTGAGGCATTTCGCAAAATCGCTGATGAAGTGGGCGCTTATCTCCTCTGCGATATGAGCCATATTTCCGGGCTGGTCGCGGGCGGTGCGCACCCCTCGCCCTTCCCGCATTGCGATATTGTCACGAGTACGACGCATAAAAGCCTTCGCGGCCCGCGCTCTGGCATCATCTTGTGGAATGATGAGGAGCTGACCAAACCGCTCAACATGGCGGTGTTCCCCGGCCTGCAGGGCGGCCCCTTGATGCATGTTATTGCGGCCAAGGCGGTCGCTTTTCGCGAAGCATTGCAACCTGAGTTCAAAGCCTATGCAAATAGCATCGTCGAAAACGCCCGCGCGCTTGCCGCAAGTCTTGAGGAAAATGGCCTCAGGATCGTCTCGGGCGGAACCGACAACCACTCGATGTTGGTTGATCTCACCGCTAAAGACGTGACCGGCAAATCGGCAGAGAAAGGCCTCGACCGCGCTTATCTGACTTGCAACAAGAACGGCATTCCATTCGATACGCGCTCGCCCTTTGTCACATCGGGCATCCGGCTCGGCACACCAGCGGGGACCACGCGCGGCTTTGGTCCGGCAGAGTTCCGCCAGGTTGGCGCGCTGATCGCAGAAGTTGTTGACGGGCTTGCCAAAAACGGCCCGGAAGGCGATGCCCAGATCGAGGAAAGCGTACGCGCACGGGTTGGCGAATTATGCGCCGCCTTCCCTGTCTATCCCGGCGCGTAAGATCGGCCGATGCGCTGCCCCTTTTGCGCCCATGATGACACACAGGTAAAGGACAGCCGCCCGACAGAGGACAACACCTCTATCCGGCGAAGGCGCCAATGCGCGGGATGCGGCGCGCGTTTTACCACCTTCGAACGCATTCAGCTGCGCGAGATTACCATCGTCAAATCCGGTACCAATGGCGAGGATGCGCGGCACGAGACGTTTGACCGGGCCAAGCTGGAGCAATCGGTTGCCCTCGCCTGCCGCAAGCGCGGGATTGATCAGGAACGCATCGATAGGCTGGTCTCCGGCATCCAGCGGCAAGTGGAAACAACCGGCGAAAGCGAAGTTCTCTCATCGCGGCTGGGCGAAATGGTGATGGATGGCCTCAAACAGCTCGATTCTGTCGCTTACATCCGTTTTGCCAGCGTCTACCGCGACTTTTCCGAAGCCCGTGATTTTGAGGAATTCGCCAGCACGGTCAAAGACGTGGCTGGCGGCGAGTAGAGCACGGGCCAGTGACCTCGTCTCAACCGATCATTGTTTTGGTTTGCCCGCAATTGGGCGAGAATATCGGCAAGGCCGCCCGCGCGATGCTAAATTTCGGGCTTACTGAAATGCGGCTTGTGGCGCCGCGCGATGGCTGGCCCAACCCCGATGCGGGCCCTTCGGCGGCAGGCGCTGATGCGGTGATCGATGGCGCAAAGGTCTATCAGACCACTGCCGAGGCGGTGGCGGATTGCGCCCATGTCTATGCCACCACCGTGCGCAAACGCGGGGTGACCAAACCGGTCGTAACGCCCGAGCAAGCGGCCAAAGAGATGCGCACGCAAGAGGGGCGCAGCGCGCTTCTGTTCGGGCCCGAGCGGTCTGGGTTGGAAGCGGATGATGTGGCGCTGGCCCGGGCTATTCTGACCGTGCCGATCAATCCCGACTTCGGATCGCTCAATCTCGCTCAGGCCGTGATCCTCTGCGCTTATGAATGGTCCAAGGGCGAGCCGCTTTCTCAGCCCACATTGGAGGAAACCTTGCCCCCTGCACCGCAGGCAGAGCTGGATGGATTGATTGGCCATTTGGAGGGCATGCTGGAGCCAAAGGGATATTTCCTGCCGCCCGACCGAGAGCCGGCAACCCGCCGCACCTTGCGGACCGTGCTGACAAAGCCGGGCTGGGATCACCAGCAAGTAAGAACCATGCGCGGCGTCCTCTCATCCTTGGGCCACAAGGACAAATCAGAACGGTAAAACCGTTATTCTCCGCGCGATTCGTCCCATTCGATCAGCTCATAGCGAATCGAACTCTCAACAAGGTCATTCCAGATCGCGGCAAGATCTTCCGCCGGAAGGCCGCGCGACTTCGCATCAACAGCGGCATTCGCGATCACTTGCGCTTTGCGCGTTTCATCACGCACCGCACCGCGGTCCTGCTTGATCCGGGCGGCTGCACGCATATAGCCGTAGCGTCTGGCAAGCAGTTCCATCAAGGCGCGGTCGGTCGCATCGACGCCTTGGCGTACCTCACTCATATCCGAGCAGTCATCGGGCATTTTGACATCATCACTCATACCCGCAGCCCCTGCCGTTTCCGCAGCGCTTTGTCGAGCGTGTTGATAGAGCTTTTCGCCGGGCTATTGAGTATGCCGCGCGAACCTCAAACACAAATGCCCAGGATACGAGATGACTTGACCTATGGATAAATCTTGCTAATCCCCGCGCTCGCAATTGGCCCCGCACCCCGGTGAAGCGGTGGCCGCGCTTGAGCAGCAGTTTTCATAACGCAATCTCTCGCGGTGCGATGCCGGGTTCAATGGCTGCCAATCGGGTGGCCCGAGCAAATTTGGAAGGTATTATCCATGACTAAGCGCACCAGCGCCAAGCATAAACTCGACCGCCGGATGGGTGAAAACATCTGGGGCCGTCCCAACAGCCCAGTGAACAAGCGTTCTTATGGTCCTGGCCAACATGGTCAGCGGCGCAAAAGCAAAATGAGCGATTTTGGCCTGCAATTGCGCGCCAAGCAAAAGCTCAAGGGTTATTACGGCGATGTGACCGAGAAGCAGTTTAAGCGCACTTACACTGACGCCTCGCGGATGAAGGGCGATGCTGGTCAGAACCTGATTGGCCTGCTGGAGCGGCGTTTGGACATGATCGTTTACCGTGCGAAATTCGCGCCAACGATCTTTGCTGCACGTCAAATCGTCAATCACGGCCACATTCTGGTGAACGGTGTGAAATGCAACATCCCTAGCCGCCGGATCGACGTCAATGACGTCATCAGCCTGGGTAGCAAGGCCAAGGATATGGCACTGGTGATTGAGGCGCAAAGCCTGCCAGAGCGTGAAATTCCTGACTATGTCGTTCCCGATGGCAATGACAAGGTGAGCTTCACCCGCGTGCCTAAGCTGGATGAGGTGCCTTATCCGGTGACGATGGAACCAAACCTCGTCGTCGAGTTCTATTCTCGCTAATCCAGCGCCAATATAGCGCTTGAGCAACTAAAAGGGCGGTCAGCTAGGTGCTGGCCGCCCTTTTGTGTGCCTAAACAAGTTGGCCAAGCAGGTGGCGAGCTATTCCTCCGACAGGTAATTTGCGCTGCCCGCTATTGGCGCCCGTTATTGACGCTCGCTACTGGCTCAAATTCGTCTCAAAGAACCCGCCAAGACGCCGCAGCATGATCGCACGGGCCTGCGCATGGACGATATAATGGTCAAGCCCGTCAAACTCGAGATAGTCCACTTGCTTGCCCGCATCCTCTAGCCTGCTTTTCATCAGCCGCGATTGGCCAACGCGCGTGTTGAGATCCATCGTCCCGTGCACCAATAATACCGGTGCTGCGAAACGATCCGCATGTTTTGCCGGGGAACCGGCCGCGACATGATCGCCGGTTCCGATCATGCGGCGTGTGGCGACAAAGCTTGTGTAAGGGCGGTTTTCCTCAATCAGCAGGTCAAGGTCTGTTACTGGAGCGATTGCCCCGACAGCTTTGAACAAGTCCGGGTCGACCACTTGCGATTGCAAGGCGGCGTATCCGCCATAAGACCAGCCCAAAATGCCGAGCCGCTCGGCATCCGCAATGCCTTGGCTTACCAGCCAGCGGCCCGCATCATTCACATCACCAATCGCGACATCCCACGCCTTGAAGCCATTGCGCCCAAACCATTGCTCGCCGTAACCGGCAGACCCGCGAAAATTGGGCTGAAGCACGGCAAAACCGCGTGCTGCGAAAAATTGCGGCAACCAGTCAAAACCAAGCACATCGCGCGATCCGGGGCCGCCATGCGGCAGCACGATAGCCGGCAGGTTCTTGCCATCACTGCCCGGTGGCAAAGTCAGGAAGCCGGGTATTTGTGTGCCATCTGCGGCGGGATAAATGATCGGCTTCATCTCGGCCAATTCGCGGCCCAACAACGGCTCGCGAACGGGCAGCAACTCGCCCAATTGGTTGGTCGATTTGTCGAACAGATAAATCATGCCCGGATCGGTATCGTTCGAAGCGGTCAGGATAATCCGGCTCTCATCCTCGCTTGCATCCCGAATGCCGATCAAGGGCTGTCCGGGCAGAGCGCGGGTCAATCCGCGCGCAATCTTGGCCAGTTCTGCGTCGAAATATTCGACAATGCGCGCCTCAGCCGCAAATGACGCGCCAACCACGCGGTCCTTGCGCCCAATCCGCTCAAGCCCATCAACATCAAGGCCTTGTTTCTTGAGCAATAGCTGTTTGGTCGCCGCCCCATCCAACGATAGGCTGAAAAGAGCCAGATATCCTCCATCACGCTCAAACCCGTAAACTACATCGCTCGCGCTATCGATCGCCACAGGAATAAATCCCGCTAGCAAATCCTCGCCCGCATCCACCGAGGACAGCGGCTGCCATTTGTCACTGCCTTTTGCACGATAGAGATAGCGCAGATCGCTGCCGTCATAGCCGCTCGCCGCACTATCGCTAACTCCCATGATACGGACCTCGCCATTCTCATCCGCGATGTAGTCAACCGCCATTTCATTGGGCCGTTCAACCGTCCGGCCGCGGCCTGTCTTGAGGTTAATCAGATCAACCCCTAGCCCTTCTTTATCGTTATAAATCAGCGTGCTGTTGGCGGCTTCTTTGAAGTAACGCCGGGTCATCAAAATCATGTTGTCTTTGCCCGGCACATCCAGCGCGAGAATTTTCCCGCCGCTTTGCGCAACGCGCCGCCGGCCCATATTCGAATCCGGGGTCAGGCTCTTAATGTCGCCCGTTACAACATTAATGGAAAACGGCCGCGTGAAGGTGAAGATAATGTCACCGGCCTTATTGTATCCATAAAGGCGGCAAACAACGTAGACGTCATTAGCCCATGAGCATGACGTCATCCGGGCGTTTGCTTCGTTGAATGTCGCAATCATCTGCGGCGGGGCGTCGCTCTCAAGATTGACCAGCAACAAGCTTTCTTCCGCTTGCTTACCCGGCTCGATATAAAGGAGCTTCGTTCCATCAGGCGAAATCGAAATGTCCCGCACAGTAGGCAATGCGCCAAACCGCGCCGCCGCCTCGGCCAGTGTCTCTGCAGCAGCGCTGGTGCCCGCGCCAAACACCATCCCTGCGCACAAAATCGCATGTGCCAGAATTCGCCTAAACATGTACTTTTTCCCAACCCCCAATAACAAAACTCTTGGCGAGTATTGAGTAATATGAAGTGGAATTCAAGTTTAGGCTATTGCTTCAAATAATCGCGTCTGAATTGATTGGCGAAGCTCGAAAATTCACGCTTAGCAATCGCCGCGCGCATCGCCTGCATAAGCTGCTGATAGAATGCAATATTATGCTCCGTCATGAGCATCGCACCGAGAATTTCGCCGGACTTCACCAAGTGATGCAGATAGGCGCGCGAATAGGTCGCGCAAACATGGCATGCACAGCGCTCGTCCAGCGGCCCCTCATCCTCGGCAAAGCGGGCATTGCGCAAATTCTTGGGGCCGGTCCATGTGAAGGCCTGTCCGTTTCTTCCCGAGCGGCTTGGCAAAACGCAATCAAACATATCGACCCCGCGTTCCACCGCGCCGACCAGATCATCGGGCTTGCCCACCCCCATCAGATAACGCGGGCGATCCTCGGGCAATTGGGAGGGTGCGTAATCAAGCACGCCGAACATCGCTTCTTGCCCCTCACCCACAGCAAGTCCGCCAATGGCATAGCCATCAAAGCCGATATCGATCAGTTTTTGCGCGCTTTGCAGCCGCAAATCCTCGTGCAGAGCGCCTTGCTGAATACCGAACAGGGCCGCGCGCGAGGCATGCTCTGGTCCGCTATCAAAACCTGCCCTGCTGCGCCCTGCCCAGCGCATCGAAAGCTCCATACTGCGCGCAATCTCGTCACGCGGCTCATCGGCCCTTGGGCATTCGTCAAACGCCATCACAATATCAGAGCCCAGCAAACGCTGGATTTCCATCGAGCGTTCGGGGGTTAGCATATGTTTGGAACCGTCGAGATGGCTGCGAAATTCAACACCCTCCTCGCTTAGCTTGCGCAGCTCAGACAGGCTCATCACCTGATACCCGCCGCTATCGGTGAGAATGGGCCGGTCCCAATTCATAAATTTGTGCAAGCCCCCAAGCCGCGCCATCCGCTCTGCCCCCGGGCGCAGCATCAGGTGATACGTATTGCCCAAGATGATATCAGCGCCGGTTGCGCGCACCGTCTCGGGCTTCATCGCCTTAACCGTCGCCGCGGTTCCAACCGGCATGAAGGCCGGCGTACGGATCTCGCCGCGCTGCATCGCAATCGCGCCAGTGCGTGCCGCGCCATCGCGGTGATCTATTCGGAAAGAAAATCGGCCTGTCATTGCGGGGCGGCCTTAGCGCCTCATTCCCTCAGCCGCCAACCGGTTTTGAAAATGTAAGCGATAATCATGGTGCAAACCGCCAGAAACAGCAGCGTGATCGAAAACGACACCCAAATGCTGACATCGGCCTCACCGTAAAAGCACCAGCGCAGCCCGCTCACCAAATACACAATCGGATTGGCCAGCGCGAGTGTATCCCAAGGCTCTGGCAACATCTCGATCGAGTAAAACGTCCCGCCCAAAAAGGTCAGCGGGGTGAGGAAGAGCAGCGGCACAATGCCCAGTTTTTCAAAGCTGTCGGCCCACACCCCTAGGATAAAGCCAAACAGGCTGAAGCTGGCCGCAACCAGCATGATGAACCCCGCTGCTAAAAACGGATGCGCAATGCTGTAATCAACAAACAAGCGCGCCGTCAGCAATATGATGGCCGCTAAGACAAGGCTTTTCGTAGCAGCTGCACCGACAAAGC
Organism: uncultured Porphyrobacter sp.; assembly: GCA_964505255.1. Taxonomy (GTDB): domain Bacteria; phylum Pseudomonadota; class Alphaproteobacteria; order Sphingomonadales; family Sphingomonadaceae; genus Erythrobacter. The sequence goes on along the minus strand of CAZDHB010000057.1, from coordinate 8,274 downwards.
CGATCAAAGTCTCCGCCACGCCCAACGGTGCCGATAGCAATTCGTAAATCGTGCCGGTAAAACGCGGCATATAAATCCCGAAACTGGAATTGCTGGTTGTCTCGCCCAGCAAAGTCAGCATCAGCAGGCCGGGAATGATGAAGGCGGCATAATCAACCCCGCCAAGGTCAGGCATTTTTGACCCAATCGCTGCGCCAAAAACGATGAAATAGAGCGATGTGGTGAGCACCGGTGCGAGCAGAGACTGAAACGCTGTGCGCAAAAACCGCCACAGCTCGCGCTTGTAAATCGACCAGGTTGAACGCCAATTCATGCCGCCGCCTCATCATTGCCGACCAGACTGACGAAAATATCCTCCAGCGAGCTTTCCTGAATATCCAGACCGACAAAATCGATCCCCTCGGCAATCAGCGCCTTGGTCAGCTGAGCCACCTCTGCCTTGCCTTTACCTGATCCGTCCCCGCCGCGGTAAAGCAATTGCCGGCCATCACTCAGCAGGCTTAGCGATCCGTTTTGCAAACCCGCAGGCAAGGAAACAATTGGCTCGCTCAGGGTGATAACCGCCTCTGTCCGGCCAAGACGGGCCATCATGGCGGCTTTGTCGTCAACCATGAGGATTTTGCCTTGCCGGATAATGCCCACCCGATCCGCCATCTCTTCCGCTTCCTCGATATAATGCGTGGTCAGGATGACGGTCACACCGCGCTCGCGCATTTGGCCGATCAAACGCCACATATCCTTGCGCAATTCGACATCGACTCCAGCGGTTGGCTCATCAAGGAAAAGCAAATCAGGTTCATGCGCCAAAGCCTTAGCGATCAGCACTCGCCGTTTCATTCCCCCTGACAAGGTCATGATCCGATCATCGCGCTTGTCCCACAGGCTGAGCGAGCGCAGAATTTCCTCAATCCGCGCCGGGTTCGGGGCGAGCCCAAATAGCCCGCGTGAATAGGCCACGGCATGTTTGACCGGCTCAAACATATCGGTCGACAGCTCTTGCGGGACCAATCCAATCCGCCGCCGGGCAGCGCGCCAATCCGTCGCCAGATCATAACCAAAAGCGCGCATTTGCCCTGAGCTGGGCCTTATCAATCCGCACACCGCCCCGATCAGCGTCGTCTTACCCGCGCCATTGGGGCCAAGCAGCGCAAAAATCTCGCCTGCCCGGATTGTCAGATCGACCGCATCAAGCGCTTTTACGCCGCCCGCATAAGTCTTGGTCAGGGCAGAAATTTCAAGAATAGGCTCTGGCATAAAGCGAACCTAGGCAAGCAGCAGTGAACTGTCACCATAGGAATAGAAACGGTATTCCTCGGCAATCGCATGGGCATAGGCGGCCTGCATCCGCTCGCGCCCCATCAATGCGCTGACCAGCATAAACAAAGTCGATTTGGGCAAGTGAAAATTGGTCATCAATCCGCCGATCGCGCGGAATTTGTAGCCCGGCGTAATGAAGATATCGGTATCACCTTCAAACGGCTGGATCAGGCCGTTTTCATCAGCCGCGCTTTCCAGCAAACGCAATACGGTCGTACCAACCGCAATCAGGCGTCCGCCTTTGGCGCGGGCCGCGTTTAAACGATCTGCGGTTTCAACGCTGATCTGGCCCCATTCACTGTGCATCTGATGGTCGCTTGTGTCATCCGCCTTCACCGGCAGGAATGTTCCAGCGCCAACATGCAGCGTTAGCGTCTCGCGCGCGATCTCTGCTGCGTCAATCCGCTCAATCAATGCAGGTGTAAAATGCAGCGAAGCCGTCGGCGCGGCCACAGCTCCGTCTTTCTCAGCAAACATCGTCTGGTAATCTTCACGGTCGCGCGCATCGGTTGGCCGTTTGCCTGCAATATAGGGCGGCAAAGGCATCCGCCCCGCGCGCTCCAGCAGCACCTCAACAGGTTCATCGCCAGCAAAACGCAGCACAAAAGAACCATCGTCAAGCCGGTCCTCGGCCAGCGCCCTCACACTGCCGCCGAAAATCACGTCGTCTCCTATCCGCAGCCGCTTGGCATTGCGGATAAAGGCCTGCCAGCGGCGCAGATCAATCCGCTTGTGCAAAGTCGCGCCGATCTTCGCCTCACCGCCTGCGCGCCGGCCATCAAGCTGAGCGGGAATAACCCGCGTATCATTGAACACCAGCACATCTTGCGGCGACAAAAGGGATGGCAGATCGCGCACTCCAGCGTCCTCAAACGGCCCATTGCCGCGAACCACCAGCATACGCGCCGCATCGCGCGGGCGAACGGGTCGCAGAGCAATACGCTCTGGCGGTAACTCGAAATCAAATAGGTCGGTTCTCACACGCGCAATCGGATAGGCAAAGCTGCGCCGCGATCAAGCCTAAAGCTCAAGTGGAGCGTTCAGATCATCTGCCGTAATCACAGGTTCTGCGTTGAGGCTGGGCGCATTGCTGGGCACAGGCTGGCCTGCGCTGGCGAGGCTGGCTTGCAAAATGCGGGTAGGATTGGCGGGCGGCTCGCCCCGTGTGATCGCGTCAACCGCACCCATGCCAGAGATGACCCGGCCAAAATTTGTGTACCGTTTATCAAGCCCAAAACGCGGATAAAACACGATGAAAAATTGGCTGTTTGCGCTATCTTCTGTCGCGGCGCGGGCCATCGAAACGGTGCCGCGCAAATGCGGCTGAGGGTTAAATTCTTCGGCCAGATCCGGCAATTGAGAGCCGCCTTGGCCAGTGCCGGTGGGATCACCTGTCTGGGCCATAAATCCATCAATAACGCGGTGAAAAATTACCCCGTTGTAAAACCCTTCATTGGTCAGTTGCTTGATCCGGTCAACATGCCTCGGCGCCCATTCCGGCATTAGGCGGATCATCACCCGCTGACCGTTAGACAGATCGAGCACAAGCACATTTTCAGGCTCTACCGCGGGGTCATAATTGACCTGCGTATAAACGGCCCTTTTGTCGACTTGGGCTTCTGCCGCTTCGGCGACCTCTTCCTGGTCCTGCGCATGGGCCGCGGCTGCTGGCATGACAGCGCTCGCCGCAAGCATTGCGGGAAACGCAGCCAAAGATACGAGTTTAAGTTTCACGGGAGATTTTCCAAATTTAAACGGGGGTTTAATAGGTGTTGCGATGCCATGTGATTTAACCCTTGTTGACTGTCAGGGCAATGAATGAACGCTCAGCATCCACCCCTCATTTTGATCGCTTTGCCGCAGAATAGCGCGAATCCACCGCCATCCAGTGCAGCAAGTAGACATCGCAAAAGTCAAAAATCGCCCAATTGGCCAAGCTTTTCCACGCGCCGATTGACATCCTCGCACACCGCAGCGCTCACAAACGGGGCGACATCGCCGCCGAACAGGGCAATTTCCTTGACCAGCTTCGAGGCAATCGGCTGGAGCGAGACATCCGCCATCAAGAACACGGTTTCAATCTCGCTGTCCAATTGCTGGTTCATGCCCGCCATCTGATATTCATATTCAAAATCGGCCACCGCGCGCAGTCCCCGGATCAGCACGCTTGCCTTTTGCTGACGCGCAAATTTGACCAATAACGCATTGAAACCGATCACTTTTACATTGCTAAGGCCAAGTTCTTGGACCTCACGCTCGACCATGGCCAGCCGCTCCTCGGTCGAAAACATAGGGTTCTTGCTGGGATTGGTCGTTACCCCGATAATCAGCGTATCGACCAGTTTGGACCCGCGCCGAATAATATCCGCATGGCCCAGTGTTATCGGATCAAATGTCCCGGGATAAATCCCTATACGATCAGTCATACTTGGTCCCTCGTCCAAACAATTGTGCTTGCATCAATGCGCTTGAGAGTTTCTGTGTAGCCAGACTTTTCTGTCTGTTTTTCAAAACGGTCGCCCACCGTCCGAAAGTCGGATGCTAATGCCGATTTGATGGCTAGATTTATGCAATTCTCGGACATTTTGAACCTAGTTTCATAGCGGAAATCTTCAAAAGCCAATCCCGCAATCTCATGGTTTAAGACTAGTGCCTCAGCCCCGGGGCAGGACTTCCCTAAAAATGTATCTTCAAACAATCTCAGCTGGTTTTCGGGGCTTGCGTATTGCCGTTCACTCAAGAGCATTCCGACATACAGGAACCAGACTAGAAGAGAAAGAACGACACCTGGACCGACACAACCCCATTTGACGGCTTGTTTGCATCTCACCTATCCCTCTCCACAATAAATCGCGCCAGTTCGGTCAACAGCTGTGCGTCCTTGCCATAGGATGTCAGCCTGCTGGCTGCCTGTTCGACCAGCATTTGCGCCTGCGCCCGCGCCTTTTCAGCCCCCATCAAGGTCACGAAGGTGGCTTTGCCCTGCCCCTCGTCCTTGCGCAAAGCCTTGCCAGCTTTGGCCTCATCACCTTCTACGTCAAGCAGATCATCGGCAATCTGGAACGCCAGCCCGATATCGCGGGCATAGGCACGCAAATTCGCGCGGCCTTCGGGATGGACCTTGCCCAATACCGCGCCCATTTCCACGCTCGCACTCAGCAAAGCACCGGTCTTAAGCTGCTGAAGCTTGGTGACAGCAGGCAGATCGTAATCCGCCTCTTCTGCCGCAATATCCATCACTTGACCTGCCGCCATGCCTTCGTGCCCGCTCGCCTTGGCCAAAACCGCCACCAGCTCTGACCTGACAAAAGGATCGCTGCTGGTTTCCTGACGGGTCAGAATATCAAATGCGAGCGCATGCAGGCTATCCCCGGCCAAAACCGCCACCGCCTCGCCAAAGGCCTTGTGCACGGTTGGTTTTCCATGCCGCAGCGCGTCATCATCCATGCAAGGCAAATCATCATGGATCAGCGAATAGGCATGGATCGCCTCAATCGCGCATCCGGCATAGATCGCCGCGCCTCGCTCCACCCCGTGCAATTCAGCAACCGCCACGGTCAGCAAAGGACGCACCCGCTTGCCGCCGCCAATGGCTGCGTAACGCATCGCCTCGATCAGCGGAGCCCTCGTATCCCCAGGAACAGGCAGCAAAGCATCAAAAGCGCCGTCCACCTCGCTCTGCACACGCGCAAGCGCATCGTCCAAAACGCCTTGAGAGGCGAGCCGCAGGCTCATCGGCAGCCCGCCAAGAACTCGGCCCGCTGCCGCATGCTATCTGTCCATCTCGAAATCTGCGGTGCCAGCGGCCGAACCATCTGCATTGGCAACAATCTTCTCGATCCGCTCTTGCGCTGCATCAAGGCGCGATTGACACGCCTTGCGCAAAGCCTCGCCGCGCTCATAAAGCGCGATACTCTCGTCGAGCGCAACATCGCCGCTTTCGAGCTGTCTCACGGCAGTTTCCAGCGCTTTGAGCGCTTCTTCAAAACTCATGGCATCAATCGCCTCTTGGGCGATCGGCTCCTTAGCGCCGGCCGTATCGGTGTGTGTTGGTCCCTCAGTCATGACAGAAAGCATTGACCGTGCTTAGCCTTGGGGTCAAGCTAGGCATGACACAATTTCAGCGACGAAGATGAAACGGGGATAGCGATCATGGTCTGGATTATTGCTTTTGTTGTAGCGGCAGTGACATTCGGGGTGCTTGACGCGTTCTGGCTGCGCTGGGCCTCGCCCAATCTTTACCGGCCTGTGATCGGTGAAATCATGACTGACAATGTGCGCTGGGGCGCCGCGCTGTCTTTCTATTTTATCTATATGGCAGGCATGGTCTGGTTTGCGATCCGGCCCGGCATTCTGGCCGGCAATGTGACCACGGCGTTGCTAAACGGGGCTTTGCTTGGCGCGCTATGTTATGCGACGTTTGATTTAACCAGTCAGGCAGTGCTGAAAGTTTGGGCCACTCATATTAGTCTTGCTGATATCGCATGGGGAGCCTTTGCCACGGCGACCGCTTCTACTGCTGCGTGTTGGGCGGCGCTGAAATTCACCAGCTAGTCTCTGTTTGCGCTCAACCGCAAAGCATATCGGTTGAACCGAGCTTGCGAAAAACCACAAGAAATAGGATAGTTAAGCGCCGTTTTTAGGAAGTATTTGAAATTTAGATTGAGGCTCACGGCCATGCGCCATACCTGTTAGTCTGCGCTTGCT
>CAZDHB010000057.1:0-2150 GCA_964505255.1 uncultured Porphyrobacter sp. | reverse complement strand
TGGCGCCGACAACCAATATTCTACCTGCCGGATAGGTGTTCTGAGGAGATTGTGCATGTTTATCGGCCATTGGGCACCGGCCTTCGCAGCCGCCGCTTTATCGCCCGAAAGCCCGCGCCTTGGAACTCTGTTTATTGCCGCGCAATTGGTCGATTGGGCATTTTTCCTTTTTGCAATCGTCGGTATCGAAAACATGCGGGTCGACCCGGAGATCACGGTGATGGTCCCGTTTGACCTGTTTGATATGCCTTATACCCACAGCCTGCTCGGCAGCTTTGTCTTTGCGGTCATTTTCGGGATGCTGATCTGGGCGCTCTTGCGCAGTCCGCTCGCAGGCCTGATGGCGGGCGGGGTTGTGCTTTGCCATTGGCTGCTTGATCTGCTGGTCCATGCACCGGACCTGACGCTTGTCGGGGGCGAGCATAAGCTGGGCCTTGGCCTGTGGAATTACCCGATCATCGCCATGCCGCTGGAGATCGGGATCACATTGCTCGCTTTTGTCTTTTACTTGCGCTCCACAAAGGGGCCGATCGGACCGCCGATCATTTTGCTTTCGGTGATGCTGGTTTTCCAAGCCATCAATTGGTTCGGTCCGCCGCCCACCGAAATGTCCATTGCTTTGCCGCTCGTTTCCTTGACTGCCTTCGGGATAATTACCGCCATTGCTTGGTGGGTTGGGCAAAACCGCTGGCATAAGCGCGCTCGGGGCTAGCGAGGGTTAGCCGCGCTCGTTAAAGGCGCAGTATGTCTGAACACACTTCCGCAGCCACTGGCGCAAACAGCAGCGAAATCACCCCAGAAATCGTCGAACAGCATGGTTTCTCGCCCGAGGAATATAGCCAAGTGCTCAAATCACTTGGCCGAGAGCCCAATATGGTCGAGCTGGGCATTTTTTCGGTGATGTGGTCAGAGCATTGCTCTTATAAATCATCGCGCTTTCACCTGAAAAAATTACCAACCGAGGCCGAATGGGTGATTTGCGGGCCGGGCGAAAATGCGGGCGTGATCGATATCGGTGACAACCAAGCTGCCATTTTCAAGATGGAGAGCCACAACCACCCCTCTTACATCGAACCCTATCAGGGCGCAGCGACCGGTGTTGGCGGCATCCTGCGCGATGTTTTCACAATGGGCGCGCGGCCGGTGGCCAATGCCAATGCTTTGCGCTTTGGCCGGCCCGATCACCCGAAAATGCAGCATCTGGTGAAAGGCGTGGTTGCAGGGATCGGCGGCTATGGCAATTGCGTGGGCGTGCCAACCATCGCTGGCGAGACCAATTTTCATCCCGCCTATGATGGCAATATCCTTGTGAATGCGATGACGGTTGGCGTCGCCGATGCGGATAAGATTTTCTATTCTGCTGCAACTGGCATCGGCAATCCGATTGTCTATGTCGGCTCCAAAACCGGGCGCGATGGGATCCACGGCGCAACCATGGCCAGCGCGGATTTTGAAGAGGATGCGGAGGCAAAGCGTCCGACCGTGCAAGTCGGCGACCCTTTCACCGAAAAACTGCTGATCGAGGCATGCCTTGAGCTGATGGCGACCGATGCGATTGTCGCAATTCAGGATATGGGCGCAGCGGGACTTACCTCTTCCAGCGTGGAAATGGCCACCAATGGCAAGTCAGGTATCCGCCTCGACATGGACAAGGTCCCTTGCCGCGAGGAGGGGATGACGCCGTATGAAATGATGCTGTCTGAGAGCCAAGAGCGGATGCTGATGGTCCTAAAACCCGGCAAAGAGGCAATGGCAGCGGAGATTTTCGAGAAGTGGGAGCTGGACTTTGCCGTTATTGGCGAGGTCACCGACGTGCAAGAAGATGGCGGGCACATGGTGCTGGAATTTGGCGGCGAAGTGGTGTGCGATATTCCGCTTGGACCACTCGCCGCCGATGCACCGGAATATCAGCGGCCCTACCTCTCGAAAGAGGAATATAAGGCATGGGCTAAGGTCAAACCGCTGGAGGACGTGCCCGAGAGCACCGATCTCGGCGCGGATCTGCTCAAGCTGATGGCTTCACCCGCCCTTGCCTCGCGCCGGTGGATTTCAGAACAATACGACAGCCAAGTGATGGGCGACACGCTGCAAACCGGCGGTGATGCGGGCGTTGTGCGTGTGCATGGCACGAAGAAAGCGCTGGCGATCAC
>CAZDHB010000056.1:0-18522 GCA_964505255.1 uncultured Porphyrobacter sp. | reverse complement strand
GTAGCCCCGCTGAGCCGCAAGCTGACCGAAGATAATCTGGCCAAGATGATTTGGCTGAGATGATTGGCCGAAGAGGATCGGCCCAAGAAAGTCAGGCGGCCGTGATTGGGCGTAACTTCTGACCCGGCGAACTTCCAACCCGCCGAACTTCCAACCCGCCGAACTTCCAACTCAGCCAGTCAATCCTTGAAGCGAGTTAATCCTCGATTATCGCAACGGCGCGGATCCATCCTGCGCTGGCGCGTTCGATTTTCACCGGGAAACAGCTGAACATGAAGCCGTGCGGCGGCAAAGCGTCGAGGCCGGTCAGCTTCTCGATTTGGTAATAGGGGCGAATACGTCCAGCCTTGTGCCCCTCCCAGATGATCGCGGGATCGCGCGTCTCGGCCCATCTTTTGGCCGTATGCGAGAAGGGCGCATCCCAGCTCCACGCGTCGGTCCCAACAACCTCAACGCCCTTTTCGGTCAACCAAAGCGTCGCTTCCGCCCCGAGGCCAACGCCCTGATCTGTAAAGTGTTCTGTGCCGTAGACCGCGCCTGATTGAATGAGAACAATGTCGAGCGGCTGTAGATCATAGCCAATGTCGGCAAAGCCCGCCTCGAGATCGGCCGCGCTCAGCACGGTGCCATGGGGCAAATGCGAGAAATCAAGCTTCACCCCCGGACGAAAGAACCGGTCGAGCGGCGCTTCATCAATCGAAGGTGCAGGCGCCGCGCCGCTATGTGTCGAGGAATGGTAATGCCACGGTGCATCCATATGCGTACCATTATGCGTGGACAGCTCGAGCATTTCGACCGCCCATCCTTCGCCGTCCGGCAAATCGGATTTCTCCAGTCCGGGGAAGAACATGGCAATTTGTTCCCAGGTGTCCTGATGCGTCATATATGTGATTTTGGGACGCATGACATCCGGATCGGAAATCACATCATTGGTGATCGGGATGGACAGATCGATGAACCGGGTCATCCTGCTTGTCGCCCTAGTTCTCCGTCCAGAAACGCCGCGACATCGGGCAACGCGACATCCTGCGCGAGATAGGCCTCGCCAATATCCTTCAGCAGTAGGAACGGCAGATTACCGTGTTGCATCTTTTTGTCATGAGCCATGTGCTGGGTCAGCGCGGCTCCATCACAGGTAAGGTTCAATTGCGCGATTTCGCTGCGCAGTCCGGCTTTGGCGATTGTATCCGCGATCCGTGCTGCCTTGCCTTCGGCGAGTTCGCCGCGCCGGACCGAATATCTTGCGGCGAGAACCATGCCCAGCGCAACGGCTTCACCATGCAAGAGTTCGGCTGAAAAACCCGTTTCAGCCTCCAGCGCATGACCAAAAGTATGCCCCAGATTGAGCAAGGCGCGCACGCCCGATGTCTCGCGTTCATCCTCTGCGACGATGCGCGCTTTGGCGGCGACGCTTTCGCTGACCGCATGTTCAAGCGGGGCGGCTTTGCGCTCCACCACTGCAGCGCCATGTTCCTCAAGCCAGCTAAAGAAGGCCGCGTCCCCCAAAATTCCGTACTTTAGAACTTCGGCAAAACCGGCATGCATCTCGCGCTGGGGCAAAGTGTCAAGCGTGTCCAGATCAGCCAGAACCAGCGAGGGTTGATGGAACGCACCGATCAGGTTTTTGCCGGCAGAGGTGTTAATCGCGGTCTTGCCGCCAACCGAGCTGTCAACTTGCGAGAGTAATGTCGTTGGCAATTGGACAAAGCCGCAGCCGCGCTTGAGGATGGCGCAGGCAAATCCGGTCAAGTCGCCAACAACCCCGCCGCCCAGCGCCAATACGTGATCCCCGCGCGAGACTTCCCGGGCCAAAAGCCAATCGGTCAGTTTTTCGAGGCTGGCCCAGCTTTTGGAGGCCTCACCGCCTTCAACGTCATACCAATGGACGGTTTTGCCAGCCTGTTCGAGCGAAGCTTCCAAAACCTCGCCCCAATGCGCGCGCGCCGCCGCATCGGCCACAATAGGGACGGTGTGAGCGCGCAGAAACGGTTCGCAATGGTCTGCTGCTTGAGCAAGCAGGCCATGACCGATCTTTACCTCGTAGCTGCGACCAGCCAGATTAACCGGAACTATTGACATGCTTCGATTGCCTCCAGAACGCGGGTTGCTGTTTCAAGGTGCGGTGCATTGCTGGTCATGACATGAACCTGCGCTTCGGAATAGACCGGCGCTCGTTCTGCTTGCAATCGCGTCAGAATTTCGCGCGGATCCCCGTTTTTGAGCAAGGGGCGGGTGTCGCGCCGCGAAACCCGTTCAACCAAGGTTTCGATATCGCAATCGAGCCAGACCGCCAGCCCTTTTTCCAAAATCAAACGCCGGGTCTCTGGGTTCAAGAATGCCCCTCCGCCGGTTGCCAGCACGCCGCAGTTTTCTGACAACAAACGGGCGATGACCCGCCTTTCCCCATCGCGAAAATGCGCCTCGCCGTATTTTTCGAAAATTTCGCTGATGGACAGCCGGGCCGCGTCTTCGATCTCTTGATCGGTGTCGATAAAACCGAGGTGCAGAAGGCTGGCCAGGCGCCGTCCTATGGTTGATTTGCCGGTCCCCATCAGGCCAATCAGCACGATCGGGCGCTGCAGGCGGCGCGCAATTGCGGCGATACGCTCAGGGTCGATTTGCGCTTTGGTCATTGATGCTGCGCCTATAGATGGGCTAGTGGATGCGCAAGTGGTGCGCAATTGGCCCAAGGGGCTCTGGCGCTTCGGGTTTGACAGACGTAGAACGCATATTGTTTGAGAATTATTGCACAAATGACTGCGAAGATGATTGTGTACGGTTTGCTTGGGATGGCCGGTTTGCTCGTCCTTGCGGGATGGATTTCCGGCGGTGAAGAAGCTTTGCATCAGATTGAACAGCCGGTCGACGTGCCAGAGGGGTTTTAAGTGAAGAAAGTGCTTTTGCTGACCGGGGTGGGTCTATTGGGCCTGTCCTCAGCGCTGGTTACCGCGCAGGATCGGCCGACTGACCTTTTGCCGCCGGGCTTTGGTGATCCGGCACCTGCCCCTGCTCCTGCGCCAGCGCCTGCTCCTGCCCCCGCTCCGGCGCCTGCCCCGGTAGAAGGGCAAAGCCGCCCGATTGTATCCGCGCCGGGGTCCGGCTCGTCCGGTTCGTCTGCCAGTTCGCGGCCGTCCGGCGGCGCGCAGACGGGGGGCTCTTCAAGCTCTTCCAGCAGCACTTCGTCCGCCTCTGGCACCGTCACCCGCCTGCCGACTATTGCCGAGCTTGAGGCCATGACGGGCGAGGAGTTGGACGAGTTGGTTGGCGAGGAACAGCGCTATACCATCAGTCAGGCACAGCGCCGTTCTTTGTCCGAGGTCGGGATCATTGACGCCTCTGAAGGCGGTATGCCCGAAGGATCTCTGGCGAACCAAAGCGAGAGCCTTGTGCGCACCGCGCTAGAGGGCACCAAACGTCCATTGATTTCGCGCTGGGGCCATATTGTGTTGCGGCGCGCCTTGGTCAGCCGGCTGGATGCGCCGGGCGGGATGGGGGCGGCAGAGTTTGCAGCGCTCAGGGCCAATGTGCTGAATTCGCTCGGCGAACATCAGGTCGCCCGCGCCTTGGTGCAGCAAGTGGATGCAGGCAATTACAATGATGCGCTGAGGGATGCCGCGATTGATGCCTATATCGGCACAGGCGATCTGCTGGGCAGTTGTCCGATTGTCCGCCGCGGCGATAGGGACGCGCGCGATGATACGGCGTGGCTGTTGCTGCGCGAGATTTGCGGCGCTTATGCCGGGGAAGAGGCGCGTGCCTCGCGCGATATCAGGCGGCTGTTATCAGCAGAGAAAGTGCCGGTGATTGATGGCCGTCTGGCGGAGCGTTTTGCGGGGGCTGCGGGTCTTGGACAAAGGGCTGTCAATATCGAGTGGGAAGGGGTCGGGGGTCTGACCCCGCTGCGTTTCGCCATGGCCAATGCGCTGGGCGAGCCGGTTCCGCAAGGATTGCTGGATGAGGCAGGGGCCTATTATCTCAAGGCATCGGCGACTGCCCCTATGCTCACCGCCGAAAGCCGCATCGCGGGCGCGGAAGTTGCCGCGCGCTCGGGCATTATGTCTTCGCGCGCAATGGTCGATCTTTACAGTGCCGTCTTCGCCAGAGGAAATGGAGCCGGAGACGCGGTCTTAACGGCGGAGCGGCTGCGCGCCGCCTATGTCGGTGAGGATGCCAGTGACCGGCTCGATGCGATCCAAGATGTGTGGGGCGGCAATGATGCGGGCCGATACGGCCGGATGGTCACCACAGCTTACGCCGCAGCACGTTTGCCGGTCAGCGCTGGTCAAAAAAGCGCAGCTGACGATTTGATCACGGCAATGCTGACGGCAGGCCTTGACCGGGATGCAGGGGCTTGGGCCAGCGTGGTGGAGCCGGGCAGTCAGGGCTGGGCCTTGCTGGCTCTTTCCCAACCTGATCAAACGCAGCAAGTGGATGTCGATGCGTTTGACGATTTCGTATCCCAAGACAATTCGAGCAAGCAGCACAAATCGCGTATGCTGCTCGCCGGATTGGTCGCGCTGAACCGGATAGAGACGGCGCAATACACCGAATATAGCGAGGATTTGGCGCTCGATCTGACGCGTGAAACGGCGTGGACCAGAGCCATCGACAAGGCCAGCGAGGCGCGCAATTCAGCGCTGGTGGTGCTGCTTGCGGGGCTGGGCATGCAAGGTTCGGGCTGGGACAAGATGACCGGTCTGCACCTTTATCATATTGTCCGGGCGCTCGAACGTGTCGGATTGGAAGCTGAGGCGCGCCTGATCGCAGCAGAAGCGGTTGCGCGCGCCTGATGGCCTCTTGATGAGGCTTGGGCTTGCATCAATCTGCGGGCGGGTGATCGCATGAGTGCGGTGGATGAATTTCTCTCGATGTTGGCGGCGGAACGCGGGGCGGCGCGCAACACTTTGATGGCTTATCAGCGCGACCTTGCGCAAGCGGGCGAGGTGATCGGTGATTTGGCCCGGGCCAGCCCGTCGGCGCTATCCAAATTGGCGCAGCATTGGTCGGATCTGGCCCCCTCCAGCGTCTCGCGCAAATCCTCGGTTTTGAGCCAGTTTTACGGATTTCTGATTGAGGAGGGCCTGCGCGAGGATGACCCGAGCCACGCTTTACCGCGTCCAAAATCACGCCGCCCTTTGCCTAAAATCCTGAACCATGACGAAGTCGCCCGGCTGTTTGCGCAGGCAGAGGATGAGGCCATGTCGGACAGGCCCTTGGCGGTTCGGATGCTCCTGTTGCTCGAACTGCTCTATGGATCAGGCCTTAGAGCCAGCGAACTGGTCTCTCTGCCAATCCATGCCGTCCCGCGCGATGCCCCATTTCTGACCGTGACCGGCAAGGGTGACCAGACGCGGATGGTCCCGCTCAGCACCCGATCCAAAATAGCGCTGCGCCGGTGGCTGGAGGTGCGTCCCGATGGCTCGGAATATCTGTTTCCAACCCGGATGAAGTTGGCGGGCTCGGCTTCTGGTAAATCGTCCGCTTCGAAATCTTCGTCCATTTCAAAGCGTTCTGGCAGTTCAAAACCCTCTGGTCATATTTCGCGGATCAGGCTCTATCAAATGCTTAAAGAACTGGCTGTGCGGGCCGATCTTGCACCGGAAAAACTCAGCCCGCATGTGCTGCGTCATGCCTTCGCCACGCATTTGCTTGAGGGCGGGGCTGATTTGCGCACCTTGCAAACGCTGCTTGGCCATGCCGATATCGCGACAACCCAGATTTACACCCATGTTGATGCGGCGCGGCTGGTCGAATTGGTCAATGCCAATCACCCTTTGGCCTCCATCAGCGGCAGAGGGACGCTTGCACCAAAGCCAAGGAACGACTAGCGCGCTTGCACCATGCACAGCTATCTCGAATTTGAAAAACCACTGGCCAAGCTGGAAGAGCAAATTGGCAATCTGCGCGAAGCTGCGGAAAACGACGATGTGAACATCGCGGCCGAGCTAGAAAAGCTCGAGGCGAAAAGCGCGGAATTGCTCAAAAGCACTTATGCCAAGCTGACCCCGTGGCAGAAAACACAAATCGCCCGTCACCCTCAGCGCCCGCATTTTTGCGATTTTGTCGAGCATGCGTTTGACGATTTTATGCCTTTGGGCGGCGACCGCAATTACGGTGACGATCAGGCAATTCTGGGCGGCTTTGCGACGCTGAATGGCCGCAAGATCATGCTGATTGGTCATGAAAAGGGCCATGATACTCAGACCCGGCTGAAGCATAATTTTGGCATGGGCAAGCCCGAGGGGTATCGCAAGGCGATCCGGCTGATGGATCTGGCCGGACGGCACAATCTTCCGGTGGTGACCTTGGTCGACACCTCTGGCGCATTTCCGGGGATCGAGGCGGAAGAACGCGGTCAGGCGGAGGCAATCGCCCGCGCGACCGAAGCCTGTCTGGCTTTGCCGGTTCCCATGGTTGCCACGATTGTGGGCGAGGGCGGATCCGGCGGGGCGGTGGCTTTGGCCAGCGCCGAACGCGTCTTGATGCTGGAGCATGCGATTTATTCGGTCATCTCGCCCGAGGGCTGCGCCTCGATCCTATGGCGCACTGCGGAAAAAGCGGCCGAAGCGGCAGATGCGCTGAAAGTTACGGCGCAGGATCTGAAGCGGCTGGGCGTCATTGACCAGATCGTGAAAGAGCCGGTGGGCGGCGCGCACCGCGATCCGCAAGCGGCGGCCAAATCACTCGGCCAAGCCGTTTCGAAACAGCTTGATAGCCTGGCGAAAATGACGCCGGTGCAATTGCGCCATGCGCGTGAAGAGCGGTTCTTGCAAATCGCGGGCTAATCTGAGGTTCAAGAATTCCCCTCTAAGACATTGTTAACCAAACATGCTGCGCAAGCTATACGCCCCAAAGCTAAGCTTCAAAGATAAGGGGCTGCGGGCCGCGCCCTTGCGGGAAAGCGAGGGGCTTGCAATAGTAGCGTAGAGGGATGTTTGGGGTGAGCGTAGCCAGCGCGAGGCTGATGCATATTGCGGCTTGTGGCTGCTTGCTGGGGGCATTTTGGCGAGCGCGAACCAAACAGAATAAGCAAGACGGGAAGGATAGATTATGCGCCGGATAAGGGATTGGGCCATTGCCACGACAGGTCTGAGCACGCTGCTGCTGACAGGCTGTATCGGGGGCGGGGAAATCCCCAGCGCCTCCTCTCCTATTACGCCAACAGAGGCGCAGCAAGGCGCAGAGTTTCACCCGAAACTGCTCGCTGAATTTGGCGGCGCGATGACCGGCTCGCAGGCTCAATATGTGGAGCAGGTGGGCAAGAATATTTCGGTCCATTCCGGCCTTGGCAATGCGCGGCAGGATTTCACCGTTACGCTGGTCAATTCCTCGGTCAATAATGCCTTCGCGGTGCCGGGCGGATATGTCTATTCAACCCGCCAATTGGTCGGTCTGATGAATAATGAGGCAGAATTGGCAGCTGTCCTGGGGCATGAGGTGGGGCATGTCGCAGCCCGCCATTCTCAGCGCCGTCAGGCCGCCGCTCAGCGCAATTCGCTGCTTGGCACAGCGGGCGCGATCCTTTCGGGCATCTTGCTGGGCAGCAATCCTGTAGGGGAAACGCTCAGTCGCGGGTTTTTGCAGGGTTCTCAGATGCTTACGCTGAAGTTCTCACGCAGCCAAGAGCTTGAGGCGGACGAGCTTGGGATCCAATATCTGACCAGCGCGGGTTATGATCCCGCCGCTATGTCGACCGTGCTCGCCAGTCTGGCAGCGCAGAATTCGCTGGATGCGCAATTGCAAGGGCGCGGGGATGCCAGCATCCCTGAATGGGCCAGCACGCATCCCGATCCGGCCAGCCGGGTGCGGACTGCGGCGGCCAAGGCTCAGGGTTTGAGCGGCGGCGTCGTGAATCGCGAGACGTTTTTGAGCCGGATTGACGGTTTGCTCTACGGTGATGACCCGGCGCAAGGCGTGATAGAGGGCAACCAGTTCATTCACCCCGAGCTGGGCATGGCTTTCACCGCTCCGCAAGGGTTTTACATGGTCAACGGGACCCGCGCGGTCAGCATTAATGGCCAAAGCGGGCGCGCTCAGATGACCTTGGCCCAATATGGCGGCGATTTGAACGGCTATGTAAACAATGTCTTTGCGGCATTGGGCGGTGAGCAGCAGCAGCTTCGCCCGCAGTCAGTGCAGCGCACCACCGTCAATGGAATTCCCGCTGCTTACGGAACAGCGCGCGTCAATTCTGGCCAAAATCAGGTTGATCTGGTGGTTTTTGCTTATGAATTTGCCCCTAATCGGGCTTATCATTTCCAAGTGATTGCGCCCGCTGGTCAGGCCAACACTTTCAGCAGCATGTTTCAATCGATGCGCAAGATCTCGCAAAGCGAGGCTGCGGGCGTGGTTCCGCGCAAAATCGATGTCGTGACAGTGCAGCGCGGCGACACGGTTAGCTCGCTCGCGCGGCGGATGGCTTATACCAGCGGCCAAGAGGCACGTTTTCGTGTGCTCAATGGGCTGGGCAGCAGCGGTCAATTGCAAGCTGGCCAAAAAGTGAAGCTGATCGTTCGGGGCCGCTAAGCCAAAGGAGGCCGCGAGCGCTGCGGCATTGAGGCGCGGCGCTGGTGTAATGCACCGATTGGCCGACTTGCAGCGCACAAAAGAAAAGCGGCGGAGGTTGCCCTCCGCCGCTCTCTTTTTCGGTAATTCCGTTAGGAATTAAGTGGCTGAACCACCACCAGTACCTGAGCTGAGGTTGTCTGAAACTTCACCGAAGGTTGAGTTCAGGTTGTCACCCAGTGTTGACATCGCAGTGATCGCTGCAACAGCGATAAGAGCGGCGATCAGACCGTATTCGATTGCAGTCGCGCCCTGCTCGTCACGAGCCAGTTTGTTAAAGAATTTCATTGTTAGTCTCCTGGTTTAGTCTTCGTTACCCGTTCTGTTTCCCCGTGATGGGGCAACAGGTTGTTGTGTTATCGGATCAAGAAGTTGATAAATTGCTAATCAAACCTTCTTTTTCCGATAGGTTGTCAGCTCGATGAGCCGACGTGGTCAGTAGAACCCAGGATGGTATCCGAAACGAATGACCATAAGCCTGATGATTCTGAACCAAATGCCGAAACGCCGCCGATCATTGCCAAAAAGATCAATGAAAGGATGAGTCCATATTCAACCGCCGTGGCGCCTCGGTCATCCCGTCCAATTTTGTTTATGAACTTGAACATTTAGAAAGTGCCTCTTGTGTCGAATGTCGTTCTGACAAAAACATCAATAGTCGCTCGCGAGTTAAAGAAACGTTGAAGCAAAGTGTTAACGTGACAGATAATCCGACAATTACGCTGGTGGTGGCGCTTGCATTAGGGCCAAAAGACGGGCGCTGGCTGATGCATCAGAGGCCATTGGACAAGGCGCATGGCGGCTTGTGGGAGTTTCCCGGCGGCAAGGTTGAATTGGCAGAAACCATTGAAAATGCTATGAAAAGAGAGGCTTTTGAAGAGCTCGGCATTGGTATTGAGGTAGACAATCTGGTGCCTTGCGGTTTTGCAAGCTCACCCAATCCAGCGCAAAATGGGTCGGTTGTCATTTTGCTTTACACTGCTGCCCATTGGACAGGCGATCCGCGCTCGAGAGAGGGCGGGGATGTCCGATGGGTGACGCCTGCAGAGGCGTTTACGCTGGATCGGCCGCCGCTCGATATCGAATTATGCGCGCAATTGTTTACTGATGATCGGCCGCAGCCCAGTAAATCGCCCTAGGCCCCTCTTCACTTGCGCCCGCGCCGCATGCCGCCCTGTGCTTGCCCCCAATTTGCGAGCGACCTTGTGGAGAGCGGATTAGACCAAGGCGGCATTTAATGGTGCCGGGATGGCATTTGGGGATTGCCAATCGAGCAAGGCCTGCTTATGTGCCGCGCTCTGATGCGCACCCGTAGCTCAGCTGGATAGAGTACCTGACTACGAATCAGGGGGCCGGAGGTTCGAATCCTTCCGGGTGCGCCATTTCCCTTCACTCGCAATAGCGACCAATCAAGAGACCAGTGCCGCAGACCGGCACGCGGCGGCCGGTTATTGCTGCGCGATTGGCTCATCACACTATCAAAAGGCGTAAGTTCGGTTGCCAAATATCGCATTGCCTAGACCTGCTGATCGCTTAAGACGATTGGCGAAGTGTGGAGGCACGATTTCGGCCTAGCGATGGCCCGCGTGAGAAAAGACTAAAAAGACGGGAAAGAATATGAGCTGCCAGCATGACCACGATGATGATGACAATCATGAAACGGGCAAGATCCCGGTTCCTGATGACGTTCAGGACGCGATCCGCACCTTGCTGCGTTGGTCGGGCGACGATCCTGAGCGAGAAGGGCTGATCGATACGCCCAAACGTGTGGCCCGCGCATGGAAAGAATATTGCGAAGGCAATGATACCGATCCCTCGGTTCACCTGAGCCGGGTGTTTCACGAGGTTGGCGGCTATGACGAAGTTGTGCTGCTCAAGGACATTCCCTTCCAGAGCCACTGCGAACATCACATGGCCCCAATTACTGGCAAGGCTTCAATTGCCTATCTGCCTGATCAAAAGGTCGTTGGCATTTCGAAACTGGCGCGGGTGCTGCACGGTTATGCCCGGCGTTTGCAGATACAAGAACGCCTGACCGCAGAAGTTGCGCAATGTATTTGGGACAATCTGGAGCCGCATGGTGTCGCGGTTGTTATTGATGCACAGCACGGCTGCATGACCGGGCGCGGGGTCAAAACCCCGGGTGTCGGAATGATGACGTCGCGCCTGCTGGGATGTTTTCTGGACGATCAGCGCAGCCGCAAGGAAGTGCTTAGCCTGATGGGCTATTGATTGCGATTGTGATGGGCTGCTGCGATAAGGCAGCGTGCTGCTTAGTTGCCGCGGCCCAGCAATCTGTCGAGGAAGGGCGCTTTGCTGCGCACCGGCGCTGTCTCGCCGGACATGCGATAGAGGAAGTTGCCCAATTGGATGGCTTGCTGCTTCGACAGGAAATAGCGAAACTCCTGCACTTCCTCGTCAGACCGGGGCTTTTCCCGCGATGATTGCATCTTGAGCATGATGTTCTGACCGGCCGGATTGGCTATCCAGCCAAGCAGTACGCCGAAATCTTCCTCTGTTTGGATGTTGTCTTCCCGCATCGTTCCCAACTTTCGATTCTTTTCCCGAACGCTATTGCTAGCGCGAGGGAGGCTGTCTCACTCTCTCGCACACTTCAAGGCGGGGGCCGAAAAGCCGTCGATAGGGTGTGGATTATTTTCGCAAAGAAAGGCGCATTTGCGAAAAATTGGAACTTCAAGAACAGCGGCGACAGATAAGGAAAAGCCGCAGCAAGCCATCAAAGGCTCACCGCGGCTCTTCGCCAAAATTGCTGTGATTTATTGCTTAGGTCGGTCCGCGCTCAGAGCTGGCCCAGCATATGCTCTGCACTTGAGACAGAGAAATCGCCCGGAGCCTCGACGTTCAGCTCGGCGATGGTGCCATTGTCGACCACCATCGAAAAACGCTGTCCGCGCTGGCCAAGGCCAAAGCCGCTGCCATCCATAGTGAGGCCAAGCGCCTCGGCCATTTCGCCATTGCCATCGGCCAGCATGGTGATGTCTTCGCTGCCTGAGGCTTGATTCCACGCGCCCAGAACAAATGCGTCATTTACGGCGGTGCAAACAATCTCGTCGACGCCTTTCGCTTTGAGTTCAGCGGCTTTTTCAACAAAACCCGGCAAATGTTTGGCTGAGCAGGTTGGCGTGAAGGCGCCGGGAACGGAGAACAGGGCGACCTTCTTACCGGCAAAATAATCCGCTGCTTCGACTTGTTCCGGCCCTTCTGCGGTGGCTTTGACAAGTTTGGCGTTGGGCAATGGATCGCCTTTTGAAATGCTCATGTTAAAAAATCTCCGCTTGTGATTGAGTTCGCATTAAGACTTAGCGATGGTTTGCCGCGGTGCAAGGGGCGAGGGGGTCGAATTCCATGCCGCAAAAGATAGTCTGGGTTTGATGCAGATCAGGGCCGCAGCATTTGTGAATTGCCTGCCAAGTCTCGGTTTCGTCTCTTTTTGGCATGGAATCGCAGTTCTGGTTGCCCTCGGATGGGCGAAAAGCTAGGGGGTTTGCCATCCTAATCGGGCATCCAAAACGGGGGCGTCGTGGATGTCTATTTAACTGACGCGAATGATCTGTATCTGCCCAATCTGCATTTAAACGGGACTGTCTGCCCATCGCCGGGTTTGAAGCGCCCCCGCATCGGCTCCGTCAGGAGCGACACACACTATTCAAAGGAACCGCTGTGACCCAGTTCACTGATTACGTCATCAAAGACATCGCGCTCGCCGATTACGGCCGCGAGGAAATCCGCATCGCTGAAACCGAAATGCCGGGCCTGATGGCCACGCGCGAGGAATTTGGCGCGTCAAAGCCGCTCAAAGGCACGCGGATCACAGGGTCGCTGCATATGACGATCCAAACGGCGGTGCTCATTGAAACGCTTATCGCGCTGGGCGCCGAGGTTCGCTGGGCAACCTGCAATATCTTCTCGACACAGGACCACGCGGCCGCGGCAATGGCGGCGCAGGAGATTCCGATCTTTGCCGTTAAGGGCGAGAGTTTGGCCGAATATTGGGATTATGTCGGGAACATTTTCGATTGGTCCACGGCTGACGATGAGGACCGCACCACCAACCTCATCCTTGATGATGGCGGTGATGCGACCATGTTTGCGCTGTGGGGCGCACGGGTCGAGGCGGGCGAGGAATTGCCCGAGCCTGCCAATGCCGAGGAAATCGAATTTCAGCGCGCGCTGAAAGCCTTCCTCAAGAAAAAGCCGGGTTACCTCACCAAATCGGTCAAAGCGATCAAAGGCGTGTCAGAGGAGACAACCACCGGTGTTCACCGGCTGTATCACCTCGCCAAAGAAGGCAAATTGCCGTTCCCTGCGATCAATGTGAACGACAGTGTGACGAAATCGAAATTCGACAATCTCTATGGCTGCCGGGAATCTTTGGTCGATGCGATCCGCCGGGCGACCGACGTGATGTTGTCGGGCAAGGTCGCCTGTGTCGCGGGCTTTGGTGATGTCGGGAAAGGCTCTGCCCAATCGCTGCGCAATGGCGGCGCGCGGGTCATGGTGACCGAGATTGATCCGATTTGCGCGCTACAGGCAGCGATGGACGGGTTCGAGGTTGTCACAATGGAAGAGGCGGTCACACGCTGCGATCTGTTCGTCACCACGACCGGCAATGAAGATGTGATCACCGCTGAGCATATGAAAGCGATGAAACCGATGAGCATCGTTTGCAACATCGGACATTTCGACAGCGAAATCCAAATCTCCGCACTCGACAATTATGAATGGACCGAGCTGAAACCGGGCACGGATCTGGTCAAATTCCCCGATGGCAAAGAGATTATCGTTCTCGCCAAGGGTCGGTTGGTCAATCTGGCTTGCGCGACCGGCCACCCGAGCTTTGTGATGAGCTGTTCGTTCACCAATCAGGTGCTGGCTCAGATCGAACTTTGGACCAAGTCGGACGAATATAAGAATGATGTTTATGTCCTGCCGAAACATCTCGACGAGAAGGTGGCGGCGCTTCATCTCGATAAGCTGGGTGTCAAACTCACCAAGCTCAACAAGCAGCAAGCCGATTACATCGGTGTGCCGGTTGAAGGACCGTATAAGCCAGAACATTATCGCTATTAATGCACTGATTATCGGCGCGCGGCAGAATTAGCCCCCGTTTGGGAGCATTTTGCCGCGTGCTGGGCATTGCATCAAAGGGCGCGCCGTCATAGCGACACTTTCATGGAAGTTTCGCCGAGTCTGTTAGCCTTGATTGGGCTGCTTTTGGCCCTTTGGACGGTCGCGGCTGGATTTGTCATGGTCCGCGCCAGCGCCAAGGTGCAGGACACAGAGGCAACCCGCAGAGCTGCACGGCGGTTTGCGCGGATGATCGAACAATCGCCCGCATTGCCTGTTTTGGTGCGCGCCGATGGCCGGCTGGAGGCGCCTGATCGTCTGGCGGGATGGCTTGGGCTGGACCAGGTCCCCGATTATCTGAGCGAGCTTGCCGTCAGCGCAGATCAGGGCCTTAGCCCGAGCCAGCTTGAGACCCTGACTAAGGCGGTTCATCACACTCAGCGCACCGCCTCGCCCTTTTCGCTGTCCTTTACGCCGCCCGGTTCGCGCAAATCGCTGGCCATGCGCGGCGGTCTGGCCGATCCATCTGTCTCGCCTAGCGGAGCGGCGCTGATCTGGGTGTTTGATTTTACCGACAGCCAGATTGAACTCAGCATGCTGCGCGAGGAAGCGGCCAGAGCGAAAGAGGATTTTGGCGCGCTAGTGGGCCTGATCGAAGCCGCGCCGATGCCGATGTGGTTTCGCGGCGGCGATATGCGGCTTAGACTTGTGAACAGCGCTTATGTGGAGGCGGTCGGATCAGAAAGCCCCGATCTGGTGGTAGCTGAACAAATCGAACTGGTGGAAAGCGTCAATGGCGTCAGCGCGGCAGAAGTCGCTCGCCAAGCGGGTGAAAGACGTCAGCCGGTTGAACGGATTGTCGCGGCCACGATTGATGGTGCGCGGCGCTCGCTCAGGGTCACCGATTTGCCGCTGACCGGCGAGGGTATTGCCGGTTATGCGGTCGATATCGAGGAGATGGAGGAGCAGGCGAGGGCCTTTCGCGCCTTCCGCGAGGCGCAGCGTTCCATGCTCGATCAATTGTCGATCGGGGTGGCGCTGTTTGATGGCGAGCGGCGCATGACCTTTGCCAATCAGCCGTTTCACCGCGTGTTCTCTTTGCCGCCCGGGATTGTGAATGATCGCGCCGGCTTTGAACAAATGCTGGTGGTGGCGCGTGATCAAGGGCGCATCCCAGAAGTCCGCGATTTTCCCGCTTGGCGCACAGAGCTGAGCCAATGGTTTACAACTGACGAAACGCAGGAACAGGCTTGGCCGCTGCCCGATAGTACGCATTTGCGCATCATCGCTCAGCCGATGCCCGATGGCGGCCTGACGATGATTGCAGAGGATCTGACTGAGCAATTGGCGCTGTCGGCCACTCGCGATACTTTGCTGAGGACCCGCACGGCGACGTTCGACAATCTGTTTGAGGCGTTGGCCGTGTTTGCACCTGATGGCCATATTGAGCTTTGGAATCGCAGCTTTGCCGGCATCTGGGGACTGGAGAGCGAGGCGCTCGATGGTCATCCTCAGGCGCAGGAACTGCTCTCGCAGATTGAGAAGAACCTCTATGATCCCAAGAAAGTCACCAAGATCGGTGATGTCATCCGCGCGGCAACTTTGGACCGCAAGAAACGTCAGGGCATAGCTGAGCTGGCCGATGGCCGGACGCTGGAATATGCAGGGGTTCCTTTGCCCGATGGCAATGGCTTGTTGACGGTGCTGGATGTGACCTCCTCGCGCGAGGCGGAGGAGGCCTTGCGCGAACGCAACAACGCATTGGAGGAGGCGGATGAGGTGATGACCCGCTTCCTTTCGAATATGTCGTATGAGTTTAGAACTCCGCTGACATCGATCGGCGGGTTCGCGGAATTGCTGACCAGCGGAGCGGCGGGCCAATTGACGCCGCAAGCGACCGAATATGCAGAAGCGATTGCGGAATCGGTGACAAAGCTTCGCGAGCAAGTCGAGAACGTGCTGGATCTCTCGCAAAGCGAGGCGGGCTTGATGCCGCTGGCAAAAGAGCCGACCGAATTGTTGCCCTTCATCACTCACATCGTGCGCGAGCGCGAGCAGGCGATTGTCGATGCAAAATTGTCGCTCGATCTGCGCGGTGATCCGGGCCGTTCGGTCGACGCTGATCCGCAACAATTGCGCCGGGCCATCGTGCATTTGCTCGACAATGCGATTGCCGCGACCCCGCCAGAGGGGCGTCTGCTGATTGATCTCAAACGCCTTGAAGAAGGCACAAGGATCACAATTTCGGACAATGGCAAAGGCATGAGCCAAGCCGAATTGGCACGGGCGCTTGAGGGGATCAGGCCAACCCATGACGGCAAAGGTATTGAACGTCGACAAGGCCTCGGTATTCCTTTGGCGCGCGAATTGGTCGAGGCGCATGGCGGCACTTTGGAAATGCTCTCGCGCAAGGGCATTGGCACCACTGCGACGATCATCCTGCCGTGAGGGTCGATTTGCCTGATCTTGCGGCCATGGCGGCTTTAGGCAAACGGATTGCGGCTCAGCTCAGGCCCGGCGATGTGATCGCGCTTTCGGGCGGCTTGGGGGCGGGCAAGACGACGTTGGCCAGAACCATATTGGAGGCGGCGGGCCATTCAGGCGAAGTGCCTTCACCGACCTTTACCTTGATCGAGAATTACGAGCAGACGTCTCCGCCGATTGTTCACGCGGACTTCTATCGTTTGGAGAGCCCGGCTGAGGCAGAGGAATTGGGCCTTGAGGAATACCGCGAGGGGGCAGCCCTGATTGCGGAATGGCCGGACAATGCAGGCGGTTTTGCGAATTTGGCCAGCTGTCTGTCGATTTTGCTCGAAACAGTGGGTGAGGGGCGCGCGGCCATTGTCGAGGCGGGGCAAGATTGGCAAAGCCGTATGCCATGATGACGTACCCCGAAGGCTTGGAAAAATTTTTGCAATCGGCGGGCTGGGCGGATGCCGCGATAGAGGCGATTCCAGGTGATGCCTCGTTCCGCCGCTACTTCCGTCTGCGCCGCGCGCAAGCGGCTTCGGGGGGCGATGCGCCTGCTTGTTCGGCGGATGCAGCCGGCGCGATGCTTATGTATGCGCCTCCGCCCGAGGAAGATCCCCGCCCGTTTTTGAAAGTCGCGCATTGGCTGTCCGATCATGGATTGCGGGCGCCTGCGATTTTTGCCGAGGATGCAGCGGCGGGCTGGGTTTTGATCGAGGATTTTGGCCCTGAGCGCATGCGCGAATGGATCGATGCACATCCCGCGGACGAGGAAAAAATCTATCGGGGCGCGATCGACACTTTGGTCAATTTGCACGGCAAACCCGCAGGCCCGTTTCCGGCTTACGATATGCCAACCTATGCGCGCGAGGCGGATTTGCTCACGCAGTGGTATTGTCCGGCGATGGGTCTCTCGGTGGACGAGGCGAGCTATGCCGCTGCTTGGCAAGAAGCGCTGGCGCCGCTGCTTTCGGGCAATGCGCCAACGGTTACGGTGCTGCGGGATTATCATGCGGAAAACATCATGCTGCCCAGTGATGGTTCGCAGGGCCTGATTGATTTTCAGGACGCATTGGCGGGGCATCCGGCGTATGATCTGGTCTCGCTCTTGCAGGATGCCAGACGCGACGTATCCCCCGAGCTTGAGGCGAAGATGCTGGACTATTACCGCGCTGCGGCGAAAACGGATGGCGATTTCGAGGCCGATTACGCAAGGCTCGGCGCGCAGCGCAATGCCAAGATTGTCGGCATCTTCACCCGGTTGGCTAAGCGTGACGGGAAGCCGCATTACCTCAGCCTGATACCGCGCGTTTGGGAAGCGATGGAGCGGGACTTGCAGCATCCGGCGCTTGGCCCTGTCGCGGATTGGTTCGATCGCAATATCCCGGCTGAGCTGCGCGCGGCGCATGGCGGCAAGGTGCAACTGTGAGCGCTCTCGCCAGCGATACGGCCATGATTATGGCGGCGGGCATGGGCAAACGTATGCGGCCGCTCACTGCGACCCAGCCCAAGCCATTGGTGAGAGTGCTGGGCAAGCCGCTGATCGATTACGCGCTCGACCGATTGGAGGATGCGGGCGTCGCCAAAGCGGTGGTCAATGTGCATTATCTGGCCGACGCTTTGGAGGCCCATTTGCAAGACCGCGGCGCACCCGGCGTGGTTATCTCTGACGAGCGCGAGGCTTTGCTGGAAACCGGCGGCGGCCTCGTCAAGGCGAAGGCGCAGGATATGCTGCCTGATCCTTTTTTCTGCTGCAATGCGGACAACATCTGGCTGGATGGGCCGCGCAACGCCTTTGCCGATTTATCGGCGCGGTGGAACCCGGATGAAATGGATGCGCTGCTCTTGTTGGTGCCGCATGACAATGCGCGCAATTTCACCGGTCCGGGCGATTTCTGGATGGATGGCACGGGGGCTTTGAAACGCCGCATTCCGGGCCGGATCGCGCCTTTCATTTACACCGGTATTCAGCTGATATCGCACCGTTTGCTGCGCGATGCACCGACAGGCAAATTCTCGACCAATATTCTTTGGAATAGAGCGATGGAGGAGGGGCGGCTCTACGGCGTTGCCTTCACAGGCCACTGGTTCGAGGTTGGAACGCCGCAAGCGATCAAGCCCACCGAAGAAGCCTTGCGCGGTGGGTGAGGGGGCGGCCGAAACCCCTGAAGATGGCCTCAATATGGCGCCTCGGCGTGCGCCCCAAATTTATTCGATTGCGGCATCGCGCGGGTTCGCCGATGCGTTGGCGAGCGGCATTGCCGAGCAATATGCCGATCCCTTGTTCGGGGTCGCCAAGGTTACGCTGATCCTGCCAAGCGCGCGGGCCAAACGGATTATTTCCGAGGCGTTTATCCGCTATTTTGACAGCCAAGGATCCGCCGGCTTGCTGATGCCGCG
>CAZDHB010000055.1:0-19605 GCA_964505255.1 uncultured Porphyrobacter sp. | reverse complement strand
ATATGGTGGACGCACTAGGGTTCGAACCTAGGACCCGCTGATTAAGAGTCAGCTGCTCTACCAACTGAGCTATGCGTCCCCATTGCTGCGCCAATGCGCTGCTTGGCTGGGCTTTCCAACCACCGTTTTTAAAGCTGGCCTGATGTGGGCAAGCGCTTAGAGTTTTTCAAGTCTGGGCGGATAAAATGCGCCGCTTAGGATGCTACTGATACAGCGCAGGCCGGCTCTTCTGAAGGTTCCAGCGATGGATCATCATCAATACGCCGATACAAATCATATTGGTCAGCATTGAAGAGCCGCCATGACTGACGAAGGGAAGGGGAATGCCGACCACCGGGGCAAGCCCCATCACCATCATCAGGTTAACGGCCACATAGAAGAAAATCGTCGCGGTCATCCCCGAAGCCAGCAATTGGCTGAATTTATCTTTGCAGGCGCGCGCAACCGACAGTCCCCAAGACAGGATCGCTGCGTAAATCAGTAGGATCAA
This sequence comes from uncultured Porphyrobacter sp., assembly GCA_964505255.1. Taxonomy (GTDB): domain Bacteria; phylum Pseudomonadota; class Alphaproteobacteria; order Sphingomonadales; family Sphingomonadaceae; genus Erythrobacter. Next base: position 19,115 of record CAZDHB010000055.1, on the reverse strand, counting down.
TATGCCGCCGAACAGGCCCCATTCCTCGGCCATGGTTGCAAAAACAAAATCGGTATGCGGTTCGGGCAAGTAATTGAGATGGCTTTGCGAGCCCTCGTTAAAGCCTTTGCCGACCAATCCGCCCGAGCCAATCGCGATTTTCGACTGGGTGATGTGATATCCCGCGCCAAGGGGATCGGATTCCGGATCAAGGAATGTCGTTACCCGCCGTTGCTGATAGGGTTGCAGCGCAAAGAAAAACGCCAGCGGGATTGAAACCGCCGCCGCGAGACCCGCGCCAATAAACCAGCGCAGCGGCAATCCGGCCAGGAACATCACAATGCCGCCGCCAAAACCGATCGCCAGCGAGGTGCCCAAATCGGGCTGCATCAGGACCAGCGCAATCGGCAATGCCAGGAAAACCGCCGCAGGGACCACCGCGCGCCAAGTCTGGATCAACCCGATCGGCAAACCGCTGTAGAATTTCGCCAAGGCAAGCACGGCCGCGGGCTTCATCAGTTCGGAGGGCTGCAATTGCATGAAACCCAAATTGAGCCAGCGCTGGCTACCGCCGTTTATCTGCCCGATCAATTCCACGGCCAGCAGCATCAAAAGAACCGCAATATAGGCCGGGTACGCCATCAAAGAGACAAACCCCTTTGAAAAGCGTGCCAAGATCAGCGCCATCACGAGAAAGATGCTGAACCGGACCATGTGCGAAAAGGCATAGGGTTGCCAGCTTCCACCAGCCGCGGAATACAGGATCAAGGCTCCAAAACCGACCAGAATGAACAGCGGGATCAGCATGCGCCATGGCTGCGATGCGATGGATTGAGGGACAATGCTCATCGAGATTTGCTCATTGGCCGTTGTTTTGAGGGTTGTTAGACGGTCTATTCGTGCTGTTCTGGCGTGAGGCGGGCAGGGGCTGCGCGCCCGGGCCGGGATCGCTGGCGACCGGGTTGGCAACTGAGCGAGGGACAATCGCTTCGTTTGCGATCTGCTCACTTTGGCGGGCGGCAAGACGCGCCTCCGCCTCGACCTTCTCGAAAATGTCCTCTGACCGCAGCGGAACCGGCTTCACTTCTTCCCCGGCGGCCTCTGCAAATGCGGAATATCGCGCAAGCAAGCGTTGCTGCGCAGTGCCGCCCCAACTGCGTTCAAGTGCGCGCAATCGATTGAGGCCCTTTTGCGGATCGAACATAAAGGTCATCACATCGCGCGCAATTGGATAGGCAGAGCCCGACCCGCCGCCATGTTCGATCACCACGGCGCCGGCATATTTGGGCTTATCGAAAGGTGCGAAAAACGTAAAAAGCCCGTGGTCGCGGAATCTCCAAGGACCCGAACGGCCATCCGATTTAGACAGCGATACAACTTGCGCAGTGCCCGTTTTGCCCGCCATTTGAACGCCGGGGACCGGCAGGCGCGCGCGCCGCGCAGTCCCGGGGCCGTTGACCACATCGCTCATCGCTTGGCGGACATAGTCCACATGTTCGCCCAGAAATCCGACGTTCTCAAATTCGCCTGGCTCGGTGTTGAGGGTGAGCCGCGGCATCACCCTTTTGCCGGTTGCCAGCCGGGCTGCGCTGATCGCCAATTGCAAGGGATTGGCGAGCATATAGCCCTGGCCAATTGTCGCATTCACAGTGTCTGCTGCGAACCAGTCCTCGCCGAACTTTTTCACTTTCCACGCGGGATCAGGAACCGTTCCATAAAACTGACTGGTTACGGGCAGGGGGTAAGTCTGGCCCAATCCGCACAGCCGGTTCATATCCGCGATCACATCCATTCCGTAACGCTGGGCCAGAGCATAAAAATAGACATCGCAGCTTTGATGGATGGCGCGGGACATATTGACATTGCCATGGCCGCGGCGCGCGTGACAGCGGAAGAAACGGTCACCGACCCTGAGGCCGCCGCCGCAATAGACCGTCTCCTCTGGATCAAGGCCCTGCTGCAAAAAGGCCATGGATACCATCGGCTTGACGGTCGAGGCCGGGGGGTAAAGCCCCTTCAAAACCTTGTTGCGCAGCGGAACCCGCTCATCCTCGCGCAGCATCGCGTATTCAATCCGGCCAATACCTGATGAGAAGCTGTTGGGATCAAAACTGGGCATGGAGGCCATGCACATTATGTCCCCCGTTTCGCAGTCCATCACCACCACCGAACCGCTTTGCAGGCCAATGCGCCGTGCAGCATAATCCTGCAGCGGACCGTCAATGGTGAGATTGACCGATTTACCGGGAATATCGTCGCGCTGCTCCAAGGCGCGGACAACGCGGCCCGAGGCGGTCACTTCGACCCGGCGCGCACCAGCTGTGCCGCGCAGATCCTGTTCAAATTGTTTCTCTAACCCGTCTTTGCCGATCTTGAACCCCGGGGTGACCAGCAAGGGATTGCGATCTTCCTCGTATTCTTCGGCATTGGCGGGACCAATGTATCCCAGCAAATGGCCAACCGAGGAGGCCGTGGGATAGACGCGCGAAAAACCGCGCTGAGGAACCACGCCGGGCATATCGGGCAGGCGCACACTAACCGCGGCGAATTGCTCATAATCCAGACCGGCGGCAATCTCGACCGGTTGAATGCTGGGAGATTCGGCGATCCGCTGATTAATGTCGGCGATGGCCGCATTGTCGAGCGCGAGGACTTTGCCAAGTTCGGTTATGACGCCTTCCGGATCGGTGAGCCTTTCGGGAATGACATCAACCCTGAAATCCGCCCGGTTGGAGGCGAGCGGGGCACCTTCACGGTCGAGGATCCACCCCCTGCGCGGCGGAATCAGCGATAAATTGACCCGGTTGCTTTCCGATTCAAGCGTATACCGCTCGTTCTCGGCGATGGAGATATAGCCCATCCGCGCGGCAAGCAGGATGCCGAGCCCGCCCATACCTGCACCGATTGCGAAACTGCGGCGGGTGAAGCTCTCCTCCATTTTGGCCGCATTGACCAGAGGCCGGGGGCGTTTCCTGCGAGAAATCATGCCGCGCACGCCCGAATTGGCAAAAGAGTTGGCAAATGGGTCGGCAAAATCGCCGGCAAAACCGCGTCAGGCACTGCGCCACCGGGTGAGCCGCAAACGGTCAAGTTTTGCGACAATCCGGGCAACAAGCGGGTAAAGCAACGTGGCAAGCGCAATTTGTGGTCCCAATGCAATGATGGCAGGCAGAGTAATCAGAGCGCCCGATATAACACAAGCTAGCAGCGCATAAATGGCGAAAATGAGACCTGCGGTGAACCAGTCTTGGGCAAATGTTCGCCAAGGCAGACGCGTGTCGAGAACTTCGATTGCGATCATCGCCAAAGACCATAACAAAATGGCACTGCCAAAAGGCTGCCCGCTAAAAATATCGTCGAATGCGCCCAGCGGAAATCCGGCCCAAACGGGCAGCATGCCGGGCCGCACCAGACGCCAAGCGATCAGCATTAATAGCCCTGCCGGAGGTGCATAGGGAATGGCGGCGGTCAGGACGAATTGCGGCAAGAGGCTTGCCAGTAGGATCGATCCGGTGGGAATGGCATAAGCGACCAGAGGCGAATGCCGCTTGTCGATGAGTTCGCCATAGGCATCGCGGCGGGTTCTGTCGGAGAAGCCGTTCATGGCGTAGCTGCGGCTGAATTGCCAGCGGCCGGGACAGAGGGTTCCGCCGATGAGGGGGGCGGTGAGAGGGCAGGTGCGGGGGCAATGGCCTGATCCTCAGGCGTTTCGGCCACTTCAACCAGTTCAGGCTCAAACACTGGCAAGACCGAGACAAAATCGGTAGCGGCGGGATCACTGATCAAGCGCGCATCTGCCCCGTCATCAGAGACTTCGGTGACCAATGCGACCGCCATGCCGGGTTGATAATATCCGCCCGAACCACTGGTGACGAACAAGTCGCCTTTTTCCAGCGGATTAATCCCGAGGTTGATGAGCCGAATACGAACAGTCCCGTCACCGCGTCCTCTGGCGAAGGCAACCACATCGTCTTTGGCTCGGCGCACGGGGAGAATGCTCTCGCTATCGGTCAGGAAAAGGACCCTTGCGCTATTATCGCTGACTTCCAGAATGCGTCCGACAACGCCGCGTTCGCTGCGCACGGGCATGCCGGTTGTGACACCGTCATTCGTGCCGAGACCAAGATATCCGAATTGCCTGCTGCTGGCCGCGCTTGAACCGATCAAGCGGCCATTGACGACCGGTTGCACTTGCTCTGTGCTGAGTTCAAGCAATCCGCGCAGCCGCTCGTTTTCCTGCTCGACAGCGCGTATTTCCTCGAGCTTGATCCGCGCAAGTTCGACTTCTTTTTTAAGGTCTGCGTTTTGCGATCCGGCATCAAGGTAGCCGACAATGGTCGCGAACAATCTGTTGCTCTTGGCGCGCAAGAAGGCTGACGTTTCGCCAACCGTGGCACTCGCGTCGCGCGCTTCGCCGCGTGGGCCCGACATGAAGCTGGGTTGCCACAACGAGATGACAATCAGCACCGCACCGATCAGCGCCCCCAAACCCGCTAGGATATAGCCGGTAAACAGGTTGGTCTGCGCCTTTCGCGATGTTGCCTTACGCCGGTTTCCTGGTGGAGCCATTTTCGGCCCTTAATCCCTATTTGCCTGGCGCCCCAATGCGCTCTTTTGCGGAGTGGCTGACTGCATCATCGAATATTGCTGAGCAGCCTGCGCGTAAGAAGAGCTGGTTAAGCCGTCATCAAAACTCCGCGATAAATTTCGTCTTCCATTGCCCGGCCAGTGCCCAGCGCCACGCAGGAAAGCGGGTCCTCGGCAATGGTCACCGGCAATCCGGTTTCATCGCGCAGATAATCATCGAGCCCGCGGATGAGCGCGCCTCCTCCCGTCAGCACGATGCCTTGGTCGACAATATCAGCGGCCAATTCAGGCGCGGTATTTTCCAAAGCAATCCGCACACCTTCGACGATGGCCCCGATCGGTTCTGACAAGGCTTCGGCAATGTGGCCTTGATTGATAGTGATCTCTTTTGGAACGCCGTTCACCAGATCGCGTCCCTTGATTGTGATGGTTTCGCCCACGCCGTCTTCGGGGACAGTGGCGACGCCGTAATCTTTCTTGATCCGTTCAGCGGTTGAATCGCCGATCAGCAAATTGTGGTGGCGCCGTACGTAAGACACAATCGCCTCGTCCATCTTGTCGCCGCCGGTCCTGACCGACGTCGTATAGGCCAGACCGCGCAGGGAAAGCACGGCAACCTCGGTGGTGCCGCCGCCAATATCAACGACCATCGATCCCACAGGCTCGGTCACGGGCATATCTGCACCGATGGCCGCCGCCATAGGTTCCAAAATGAGGTAAACCTCGCGCGCGCCGGCATTGCTGGCGGCATCGCGAATGGCGCGTTTCTCCACCGATGTCGCACCGGAAGGCACGCAAATGGTAATCTCGGGATAGCGCAACAGTCCCTTGCGACCATTGACCTTGTGAATGAAGTGCTGGATCATTTTCTCAGCGATTTCGATGTCGGCGATCACCCCGTCACGCAGCGGGCGAATCGCCTTGATGCTGTCGGGGGTTTTGCCCATCATCATCTTCGCATCATCGCCAACGGCCTTAACCCGCTGAATACCGTTAATGGTCTCAATCGCTACGACCGAGGGTTCATCAAGAACAATCCCTTGATCTTGCACGTAGACCAGCGTGTTTGCAGTGCCCAAATCGATTGCCATGTTGGGTGAACCGATTTTGAAAAGATTGCTCCAAAAGCCCATTCTATCTGCCATTTTCCAAATTTTGGGGCGAAGTTTTGCCCCGGTTTAAGGCTGCACCCCGCAAGTTTACTGAATTCTGAGCCTCCCTTTAGACAAGGGCCGCGCAAAAGGCCAAAAATTTTCCGCATTCCTATGGGGAAAGTTGCACGCCTTACCTCGTCAATCACTCCGCTGCCCGCTAGTCTCGTGCAATCGCCATGCCGCATATCCGCCGCCTTCCCGACACTTTGGTCAATCGCATCGCTGCGGGCGAGGTGGTTGAACGTCCTGCGGCTGCCTTGAAAGAGCTGGTTGAGAACGCGATTGACGCCGGCGCGCGAAGGATCTCGGTGAAGCTGGAGGATGGGGGGTTAACCGCGCTCGAGGTGGTCGATGATGGCTGCGGCATGAGCCGCGATCAAATGGCTCTCGCGCTGGAGCGGCATGCCACGTCGAAATTGCCGGATGAGGCGATTGAGCAGGTTGTCACTCTGGGTTTTAGAGGCGAGGCATTGCCATCGATCGCCAGCGTTTCACGGCTGACCTTGGAAAGCCGCGCTAGGGATGCAGAGCAAGGCTGGCGCAAGACCATTGATCACGGCGAAGTGACCGAGGACAGGCCCGCTGCGCTGCCGCCCGGCACCCGGGTTCACATGAGCCAGATTTTCGCCAAAATTCCTGCCCGGCGCAAATTTTTGCGCACTGCACGCAGCGAGTATGCAGCATGTCTCGACGCCGTGCGCCGTCTGGCCATGGCGAGAAGCGATATTGCTTTCATTCTTGAGCACAGCGCCAAGGGTAAGCAGCGCCGGGTTCTCAACCTGCAATCAGACGAAGATTTGGCCGACCGGGTCACGCAAATTGTTGCGCGGGAATTGAAAGACAATGCGGTTGCCATCGCGGCAGAACGCATGCTGGAGGCGGGGCCAATGCAGCTGTCGGGCGTTGCGGGCTTGCCTACTTACAATCGCGGGATCGCCGATCACCAATATCTGTTTGTCAATGGCCGTCCGGTGAAGGACCGTTTGCTAAGCGGCGCGGTTCGCGGTGCTTATTCCGATATGCTGGCGCGTGACCGGCATGCGGTTCTGGCGCTGTTTTTGACTTTGCCGCCAGAGGAAGTGGATGTGAATGTGCATCCCGCCAAAACCGAAGTGCGTTTTCGCGATGCGGCGCGCGTGCGCGGATTTCTGGTCTCTGCCTTGCGTGATGCCTTGTCGAGCGGCGACCGGAGAAGCGCGCAATCGCCCGATCCGGCGGCTATGGGGCGCTGGCAAGTCGAGCCTGCTGCCCAGCCAAGCGAGCCTGCTCCGGCGCTGAGGTCGATTTTTGCAGGCCGCGATTGGTCCGCGCCAGTTGGAGGTGTTCGCGAGGCGGCGCAGCCTTGGACTGGCTCCGGCGGGCGAGCCGGTGTTGCATCGCAGGAACTGATGGCGGGCGAAGATATCGCTCTTCCGCAAGGCCGCGCGGAGGCGGTACAAGAGCACGGGCAAGAGCAAGAGCATGCCGGGCAGGATTACCCGCTGGGCGTTGCGCGCGGGCAGATTGCCAACACCTATATCGTCGCGGAATCTGGCGACGGGCTGGTACTGGTGGATCAGCATGCAGCGCATGAGCGTTTGGTGCTGGAGCGGCTTAAGGCGGCGGGCGCGGCTGCGGCGACAACGCGCAGTCAAGCCTTGCTAATGCCTGACGTGATCGAGCTTGAGGAGACGGCTTGCGACCGTCTGGAAATGGCGAGCGAGGCTTTGGCCAAACTTGGTCTGGAAATCGAACGTTTTGGTCCTACCGCAATGCTCGTGCGGGCCATGCCGCATGCGCTTGGTCAGGCGAGCCCGGAAAAACTGCTGCGGGATATTGATGATGACATCGTCAAACACGGGCTTGATGCAGAGAAAGGCGCTTTGCTGCTTGGTGAAAAACTCGATCTGGTGCTGGCGACAATGGCGTGTCACGGATCGGTCAGGGCAGGGCGGGTTTTGCGGGTGGATGAGATGAACGCTCTGCTGCGCGAGATGGAGGCAACGCCGCGGTCCGGCCAATGCAATCATGGCCGCCCGACTTGGGTGAAACTGAGCATGGATGACGTCGAGAAACTGTTCGGGAGGCATTGATGCGCACGATTTTGGCTGCGGCTGCCTTGGCTTTTTTATCGGCATGCGGGGGTCCGCAAGGCACCGATCAAGGGTCTGTTGATGCAGGGGAAGGGCCTCTCGATACGGGCCTAGATGCCGCGAATGATACCAGCGCAGACGTAGAAGAAGTTGTTGCCGCGAATGACGGTTCAGCGATTGCGCTTGAGCCAAAACCTATTGGATATCCTGACATGGAACGGCATGACATTTACGGTTTTGGATGCAGTTTCGTCCCCGAGGGCGGGGGAATTGGCGCCATTGCAGTGCTGCTGCTCGATGCAGGGTATATGAAAGTGGATGGTGAGGTTCTTCGTTTCGCGCCTGATCCTGGGTCTAGCGAGAATGCTGCGGGTGTGCGGATGGTCTATGACAGCGCATCGCATTCGCTTAAGTTGACGCTTGCAGAAGAGACTGATGCCGAGGGAAAAGCCCCCGAAGCTCAGGGTTACGATGCGCGCCTGACGGTTCGCGATGCCAAGTCACGCGAGGTTTACCGCGCAAATGGCTATGCGCAATGCGGGGCTTAACTGCGCCGACAAAACCTAAGAAAGACTAGGCCTCAATCCTCAATGGGGGCGCTTGGATCGCGAACCTCAATCAAGCCAATGCTCTCCATCACCAGCACCAATTCGTCGTTTTGGTTGTAAGCCTCTACTCGTCCATCCAAAAGTCCCATGTCTGGCCGGGATTTGGAGCGTCGCTTGGATTTGGTGATTGCCTCGCATCGCAAAATGTCACCCGGAAAGACAGGTTTTGGCCATTGCAGCTTATCCACTCCGGGTGAGCCGAGCCCCGCCTGTTTAATTGCGTGGAAATTGTCGACCATCATCCGCATGACCATCGCCGCAGTGTGCCATCCGCTGGCCGAAAGCTTGCCAAAATGAGTCCCCGCGGCGGCATCATCATCCAGATGAAAGGGCTGCGGGTCATAGCTGGAGGCAAATTCGATGACTTCCTCGCGAGTCACTTCATACCGGCCATAGCGGTTCACTTGGCCGACAACGACATCCTCAAAATAGAAACGGTCATCCTGTTTCATGCAGCGGCCCTTTCCCTGCGGGGCGGCTTGAAGCTGAATTAGACGTTGAACTTGAACAGCATCACATCGCCGTCCTGTACGTCATAATCCTTGCCTTCCTGCCGCAATTTACCGGCCTCGCGCGCGCCGCTTTCCCCATTGAGCGCGATGTAATCATCAAAGGCGATCGTTTCGGCCCTGATAAAACCCTTCTCGAAATCTGTATGAATCTCGCCAGCGGCTTGCGGCGCTTTGGCACCCTTGGGGAATGTCCATGCGCGCGATTCTTTGGGTCCGGCGGTGAAGAATGTCTGTAGGCCCAGCAAAGTATAGCCGGCCCGAATGACGCGCGCCAGACCGCTTTCGGTAAGGCCAAGTTCGGTCAGGAATTCGGTGCGGTCCTCTGCTGGCATGGCAACCAACTCCGCCTCGATTGCAGCGGACACGACCACGGCTTGCGCGCCTTCTTCGGCGGCTTTGGCAAAGACCTGCGCTGACAAGTCATTGCCCTCAGCCGCGTCCTCTTCTGCAACATTGCACACATAGAGCACCGGTTTCGCGGTCAGCAATTGAGCCTGTTCGAACAAGCGGGTTTCTTCATCATCCTTGGGTTCGGTCAAACGGGCTGGTTTGCCCTCTTGCAGCAAATCCAGTGCTTGTCCCAGAACGCTGGCCAAGGCTTTGGCTTCCTTGTCGCCGCTGGTGGCGCGCCGCTTGGCGTTTTCGACCCGCTTCTCAAGGCTTTCCAGATCAGCCAGCAGCAGCTCTGTTTCGACCACCATGGCATCGGCCAAAGGGTCAACCTTATTGGCGACATGCTGGATATCGTCATCCTCGAAACAGCGCAGCACATGCACAATCGCATCAACCTCGCGGATATTGCCAAGGAACTGATTGCCCAATCCCTCGCCTTGGCTGGCCCCTTTGACCAGACCAGCAATATCGACAAAGGCCAATTGCGTCGGAATGACATTGGCGCTTTCCGCAATCGCGGCGATCTTTTCTAGGCGTTCGTCCGGCACGGCGACTTGGCCAACATTGGGCTCAATCGTGCAAAAGGGGTAATTGGCCGCCTGAGCCGCCTGCGTCTCGGTTAATGCATTAAACAGAGTCGATTTGCCGACATTCGGCAGGCCGACGATCCCACAACGGAAACCCATCACATACTCCGGAAAAAATTATGTCACCGCCCCTAGCGAGGAGGGCTGCAAATAGCCAGAGCGTTAGGCGTTATGCACGGCCTTGATCCATGGGCCAAAGGGACTTGCGCCGAGCCAATCCTGCTGAACCTTCGCGGTTAGCTCGTTAATCGCAATCTGCGGCTTGCGGCCCGGATGAACGGGCGTGCGCAATGGGCGCGTTCCGGCGGGCATGGCGATCACTTTGGCCATGGCGCGCGGCACATCCATCGGGTCAGTGCGCCCTCCGCCAGTGCGTTTGCCGAGGCGTTCGACCAGCGCTGGATAGCCCGAGGTGTGCGTCCCATCGCTTCGCTCAAGAAGATTGAGGCTGTTGGTATTGGCATTCGACCAAATCATTGTTGGATAACCGCCCGGCTCAATCACATTCACCTCAACCCCGTGCGGGACGAGTTCGTAAGCGAGGCCTTCGCTCATCGCCTCAAGCGCGAATTTGGAAGGCGAATACATGCCATAAGACGGCGCAATCACGCGCCCAAGCTGGGACGAGATATTGATGATGAGCCCGGCCTTTGCCGAGCGCATCGCCGGGAGCGCCGCCCGCATCATCCGCTGAGGCCCAAACACATTGGTGTCGAACGTCAGCTTGGTCGCCTCCATATCCTGAATTTCAACCGGTCCGCCAAATGACAATCCGGCATTGTTGATCAGCACGTCGAGCGCGCCGCCAGCCAGCGCCTCTGCCCGCGCGACGCCTTCGGCAACTTGCGCATCATCAAGCACATCGATTTCGATAACGGTAATGTCGAGATCGTCTTTGCTGGCGAGGGCTTCCAATTCAGCAGCCTCTGCCCGAGGCAAATTCCGCATTGTGGCAAAAACCTTCGCCCCGGCCCGAGCGAAATGCTCTGCACTCAGCCTACCAAAACCGGTTGAGCACCCGGTAATCAGGATCGATTTTCCAGACAGGTCAACCGGGGTCTCGATCACGTCGTCTTGCGCGGCATGAGCCGAGGCAGCAAGGGCGGTCGTCGCAGCCGCACCAGCAAGCAGGTTCCGGCGGTTAATCATGGTCATGGTGTATCCTCAGATGATTGGGGGGCTGTCGTATATGCAGGGGTCTCGTCAAAGACACCTAGGCGCTTCAATTCGCGTTGCAAATACCAGATCGCGAAAACATCATAGAGCGTGTGCGCGATCATTACGATCAGCAAGCTTCCCGTGACCCAGTAAATCACTCCGAATAGGGAACCTATGACCATGATAATCAGCGCAATGGCCGGTTTGGCAAGATGGATCAGGGTAAAGAGCAAGGAGCTGATAATGATCGCCAGCGGCATGCTGACATATTCAGCGGCAAGGGTTTGAATGCCGCCGCGAAACAAGGCTTCTTCCCCGACACCTGCACAAATAGAGATCAGGATGATGGCAGGCATCGACAGACCGTTTTTGAGGAATGCGAAATTTTTGGCCTGCGCCCGGACCAGATATTCGTTCAGCCGGGGCGACAAAAAGAAAACCGAGCCAATGAGCAAGCTCATGACAATCGCAAGGCCGATCCCCATACCGATCTGGCGCGCGTCAACAGTCACGAATGTTGAAATATCATTGCCGATCATAAACCAGATGGCCCAGCCTATGAGGGTGAACGAAACGGCCTGAATTGTGACCAGTGTCAGCAATTTGGGAACAGCTATCTGCGCTAGCTCATTTGCCTTGGCCTCATGTGTTTCATCTTGCATGGTGCTTGCTTACTCTTCGGCCCTTGGCTGCGAATATGTCGGCAGTGTTACTCGCAAGAGCCCTAAGCGATTGCAAGCGCAATGGTGAGCGGCGCTGCAACACGCCTTTCTGCGATTGCAGTTCTTACAAAAAAAGGGCCATCGTTGCCGATGACCCTTCAGAAATGCCATGTTTACGGCAAATTTCGCCTAAGCGGCTTATTTCTCTTTATTCTTCCGGCGCCGACGGATCGCAAATGCGCCCGCGTATACGGCTGCGCCTGCACCCAAAACAGCAATAGTTCCAGGCTCAGGAACATCGGTTCCGCCACTAGTGCTTGAGCTGCTTGAGCTGCTCGAAGTTGGTCGGTCTTTCGGTGGCCATTTGAACGCCATCGCAGGCGTGCTGAGCACACCTATCGCCAGCGCAGTGGCAATAGCAGATCTAATCATCAAAGGTCCCCTCATGAATCACACGAGCGGTTTGGCTGCCTTAATGACAGTCCAAACTGTGTGATTACGGGCCGTTTACCATAATTCATGAGTTTTGCGAGGGCCAAGGGTGTGTTCTGTCTCATTCTGGGACAGAATTTGAGGTCTTAAGCCTGTTCAGATCGATCCAGCGTCAACCGCTTCATAAGACTTAGGAATTTTGGCCTGCCGAAACGATCAGGCCTGTAAATCAAGCGCGACCTCGCTCATGAACCGTGCGTTATCCCCATCTACGAGCCATGCTGCATGGCGCGCGGCGGCTCCCAGCAAGGTCGCTAGTTGGTCTTGTTCGGCCTTGGCAAAATTGCCCAAAACATAGGGTGAGACCCGGTCCTTGTGCCCCGGATGTCCAATGCCCATCCGCACTCGGCGAAAATCGGGTGAGCCATGCTGAATGATCGATTTGAGGCCATTATGGCCCGCTGCACCGCCGCCTTGTTTCACCTTGATTTTGAACGGATCGAGATCAAGCTCGTCATGAAAGACGGTCAGGGCCTCATCACCGAGCTTGTAGAAACGCATCGCTTCACTCACGCTGCGCCCGCTTTCGTTCATATAGGTCGCTGGCTTAAGCAGCAGGATTTTCTCGCCCGCGATCCGCCCTTCCTGGACCCAGCCAGAGAATTTCTTCTGAACCGGGCCAAACCCGTGGATTTCAGCAATGACGTCCATCGCCATAAAGCCGATATTGTGCCTGTGCAGCACATATTCGGGTCCGGGATTTCCAAGGCCTGTCCAGATTTGCATGGGTTTGGCGATAGCGGTTCCGGCAAATTGAGCAAGCGTGAGCGCACATGCGTTGCCGTGCCTTGTGCGATTGCGCGCGGTTTAAGCAAGCCAAAAGAAAACGCCGGACCTTCGCTTAGAAGACCCGGCGCAATCTGAAGTCTGTTAGGCTTCGCCTGCTTATTCGCTGGACGCTTCGCCTTCTTCGCTCTCGGTGCTTTCGCCTTCTGCACCTTCGCCCTCTTCACCCTCAGCCGCCGCATCGGCGTCTTCCGCCTCGGTCTCGGCGCGTTTGAGCGCAGATGGCGCGACCAATGTCGCAATGGTGAAGTCGCGGTCAGTGATCGCGCTTTCCGACCCTTCAGGAAGTTCGACTTCGCTGATGTGGATCGAATCGCCGACTTCCTTGCCGGTCACGTCGATGACAATCTCGCTTGGCAATTTGTCTGCTTCACAAACCAGCTCAAGATCGTGACGGACAACGTTGAGAACGCCGCCTTTCTTAAGGCCGGGGCTGTCATCTTCATTGATGAAGGTCACAGGCACGTTCACGTCGATCTTGGCGCCTTTGGCAAGCCTCAGAAAATCAACATGCGTTGGACGATCGGTCACGGGATGCGTTGCCACATCCTTAGGCAGGGTGCGCATTTTCTCGCCGCCGAGTTCAATCTCGACGATCGAGTTCATGAAGTGGCCCGTGCCAAGCTGTTTGACCAGAGTGCGCTCGGAAACGTGAATTGTGGTGGGTTCTTGTTTGCCGCCGTAAACAACAGCGGGAATTCGGCCTTCGCGACGCAGTGCTCGGGAGGCTCCCTTGCCAGCCCGTTCGCGCGCCTCGGCCGGAAGGATCAGAGCGTCGCTCATGTCACATACCTTTCAAAGTAGCGTAATTTGGTTTTGTCATGCCGCGCCTCCAGGGATGGTGTCGGCAATGAGCAGCGCGCATTATCAGGCCGCGATGAAAAGGCAAGTCATTTGCGTGTCCTGAGGCATGAGGTCTGCGCGCGATTTGGCGCGTTACTGGATACGCACCACATCATAGCCTGCATTCTCCAGCATTTGAGGCAAGCCATCTGGCCCGATCATGTGCCCTGCGCCAACTGCAATCAAAGGTCGTTCCGGCGCGCTCAGCAGATTGGTAATCTTGCTGGTCCATGACCGGTTTCGGTTCGCCAGCAAGGCTTCGTAAAGTTCAGCATCGCTGAGAATACCCTTGAGCGATTGGGCCTCCAGATCATCAAGGTCGCCCGCTTGCCATGCGCCGATCAGGCGATTGTAGGCATCGGCAGGAGAGGTGCCATCGCTGAGCACAGCGTTCAGAAGATCGCGCTGATCTTGTTCTGGCAAAGCATCGAAAATCGAGAGCTGGGCAAATACCCCCTCCAGCTCGATGATCGGTTCTTCTGAAAATCGGGCGATCAACGCGCGGTCCACACCATTTTCTGCGCGTGCGCCGCCGACCCCTTGGGCCAGCGCAAGGGCTGCGGCCCATGTTTCCATCTGGTCGAGCTGTTTTCGAGTAACCGATGCCCCAAGTGCGAGATCCTCCAAAGCCGGGCGCTGTGCCGCCTTAATGCGGTTCGCCAGAGGCGGGCCGGGATTGTCGAAAGCCAATGCGGCAAACGCATCAACCGAGCTGTCTGCATCGCCAACCGAGGCGACTTCGACGACCAAGGTGTCGGCGCTTGTGATGACGGTGCTGAGCTCTGGTGAGCCCCAGGCAAAACCATCGGGCAAGGCGTGAACCGTACCGAACAGCCAGCCCTCGACTTGGTCATCGCTGCTGCGAATTTCCCAGATCGGCGGTGCGCCATTGTCAGCGCTGCCCGTTATTGCATTGCCTTCACCCTGAGGGCCACTGCTCGAGAGGACATCGCAGCCGCTAAGGGCCAATGTTGTGAGACATAGGCCGCATAGCTGTACTGCAATGGAGGCTGCGCGCCGAGCAGACGCGGCCAATGACCGAAAAAACATGTATGCGGCTTTACTGAACGCGCGTTACCATCAGATTACGCTGTTCAAGATAGTCCTGGACGCTTTTCTCGCCCGCAAGATGCCCTGCGCCAACGGCCATAAACACCGTTCCAGACGTCGCCATGCGCGTCTCAATCCATTCAGCCCAATTGCGATTGCGCTGGTAAAGCAAGGCCTCTGCCAGCGGCTCATCGGTGAGCGAGGCATTCATGATTTCCGCAAGCCCTTCAGGGTCGCCCGATACCCATTCCTCGACCATGGCGTTCATTGTCGGGACAATCTGGTCGACCCCGTCTGCTGCGCCCATCAAGAAGGCGATTTGCGATGATTGAGGCAATCCATCAAACACGCCGATCTGATATTCGACCGTTTCCAACGCATCGCGGGCCTTTTCGGGACCAGCTTTGCCGCCAATCACCATTTCAACGCCGCTTTGGGCTGAAAAACCCTCTTTCATGAGCGGCAGCACCGACAAGGTCATGCCCGCAAACCACGGTTTGAATTGGTCAAACGCCTCAATCGGCAGGCCGACATGCGTCATCGCCGCCTCATAGCTGGCGCGTTGTTCATCGCTCAAAACGTCCCTGACGGTTTTTCCAGACTGGCTGACCGCTTTGCCCATCACAATCTGCTGAGCGGCAGGGTCAGCTGCTGCGCCCCCGTCGATTTCGGTCACTAACAGATCGGATGCGTCCAAAGCATCGGCAATGGTGCCTGAATACCAGTCGATATCATCGGGGAGGGCATGAACCGTTCCGAACAGATAAATGGTGGTGTCCTCATCTGCGACTTTCCACATGGCTGGACCGGCAGGGCTGGCCGGTTCGGCAATAGTCTCTGCCGTTTGCGTGCTTTGGCTTTCCCCTGCTTGGCTCGCTTCAGCAACCGGTTCGTCCAAAGTGGCGGCGCACCCCTGTAGCCCAAGCAGAGCTGCTGCTGATAATGCGGTAAGTCTGGTTTTGGAAAACACGCTATGCATGGGGATGTCCTTCGCTTCTTTTTGGGCATTTTTTGAGCCAATTGGCCGGCCATCTTCGGCCTTGGTTTCGCCGCCGGGCCATAGCCTATTTGATTTTGCTCTGCTAGTTCCGTGCACAAGTCCACGTCTGATCGGACAGTTTCAGGGGATAAGGCCATGACCAAAGTTCATCACAGAACCTGCCATATTTGCGAGGCGAACTGCGGCATTCTGGTGGAGATGGACGGGCGCAAGGTCGTCTCGATCAAGGGCGATCCGAACAATGCCCTCAGCCGCGGGCATATTTGCCCCAAAGCGACCGCGATTGCCGATTTGCAGGATGATCCTGACCGGCTGCGTTCTCCGGTAAAGCGGATGGGTGACGGGTGGCAGGAAATCACTTGGGACACCGCTTTCGCCGAGATTGCTGAGAAGACGGTTCAATTGCAAGCAGAGGGCGCGCGCGCTGCGTTTTATCGCGGCAACCCGGGTGCGCACGACTATGCGCTTTCGACTCAATCAGGCCATTTGCAACGTGCGGTTGGCGCTCGCGGGACCTTTTCTGCCTCAACGCTCGATCAAATTCCGCATCATTATGTCCAGTTTGAAATGTATGGCCATGTCAGCCTGGCGGCGGTGCCCGACATTGATCGTAGCCAGCTGATCGTGATTTTGGGCGGCAATCCGGCGGCTTCCAACGGCAGCTTGTGGACGGTGCCTGATTTCAAAAAGCGCGTGAAAGAAATGCAGGCGCGCGGCGGCGAGTTGATCGTGGTCGATCCCCGGCAAAGCGAGACCGCGAAACTTGCTGACCGGTGGCAACCGATTGTGCCGGGCACGGATAGCGCGCTGCTGATTGGTATCCTTCAGTGCATCTTGGCAAAGGGCGGAGAATTAAGCGCTGGTTTGGCCAAAGTGACCGATGCGAGCTGGGCCAAGGTCGCCCCGATGGTGGAAAGCTATGAATTGTCCGATTTGGCCCGGTATTGCGGCGTCGATGAGGGGGTGATCCGCGACATCGCCAACACATTATCAGACGGCAGACCAGCAGCAATCTATGGCCGGATGGGTGTCTCGGTCTGTGAATTTGGCACGCTTAACCAATGGCTGATTCAACTGATCAATATCGCCAGCGGCAATCTCGACCGAGAGGGAGGGACGATGTTCCCAGAGCCTTTGCTCGATCTGGTCGCACAAGTTGGAAAAGGCGGCATAAAAACGGTTGAAACAGCGCGCGGCACCATGCCCAGTGTGATGAGCGAAATACCAACCGTGGCCTTCGCGGATGAATTGACCCGCGAGGATGATCAGCGCATCCGCAGCTTGTTCGTCATTGCTGGCAATCCGGTTTTGTCAGCCCCTGATGGGCGGGCAACGGAGCGCGCCTTAGAAGGCCTCGATTTGATGGTGAGCATGGACATGCATATCACCGAAACCAGCCGTCATGCGCATTATATCCTGCCGCCTTGCGGGCCGCTCGAAAAAGATCACTACACGTTTTTCTTCGGACCCTTGTCAGTGCGCAATTTCGGCAGCTATTCCGCGCCGACTTTGCCGATGAGCGAAGGCGCGAAAGCCGATTGGGAAATCGCCTCTGGCCTTGCTCAGGCGATTTACGCCGCGCAGGGTAAGCCCGCACCCAATCTGCCTGCCCCGCGCGAGGTTTTGGATGGCATGCTGAAGGCATCGCCAGCAGGGATGAGCTTGGCCGAGGTGGAGGCACAGGTTCACGGGGTTGACCTTGGCCCGCTGCAGCCCTGCATTGCCAAGCGGATCATGACCAAGGACCGTATGATCCACGCAGCACCCGATGATCTGATCGAGGAATGCGCGCGTTTTGGGACGCGTTTGCGTGAGGCAAAGGATG
Organism: uncultured Porphyrobacter sp.; assembly: GCA_964505255.1. Classification (GTDB taxonomy): domain Bacteria; phylum Pseudomonadota; class Alphaproteobacteria; order Sphingomonadales; family Sphingomonadaceae; genus Erythrobacter. The sequence continues at coordinate 1,407 of CAZDHB010000055.1, read as the reverse complement.
ATGCCCTCAGGCTTATCGGGCGGCGTCATGTGCGTTCCAACAACAGCTGGCTGCACAATTCAAAAAGGCTGGTCAAAGGGCCGGATCGCTGCACTTTGATCATTCACCCCCGCGATGCCGAGGCGCGCGGAATTGAGCAGGGCGACACGGTCACCATCACCAGCCGCGTGGGCGAGGTTGAAACGAGTGCCGAGGTCAGCGATGCGATTATGCCGGGCACAGTCTCTTTGCCGCATGGCTGGGGCCACAACCGCGAAGGATTGAGCTGGAAAACGGCCGCGGCACACGCCGGTGTCTCGCTCAATGACCTAACCGACCCGGAACGCTTTGACCGTTTGAGCGGCAATGCCGTCCTTAATGGAACACCGGTCGAGGTTGCGCGGGCAGGGGCGCTCGAGGCGGCCGAATAAGGGTAGCGCCAGAGGTCTGCGCGTTAGGCCAGCGCAATAGGCCTGCGCCCATTTAGTTCACGGCGCAGCATTGACGCGTTTTCGCACCTGCGGCATGGGCCTTTCTCATGACTGCCGAGCTTTCACAAAGAGATCCGAAACGATCATTTCAGGACATGATCCTTGCCTTGCATGATTTTTGGAGCGCGCAAGGCTGCGTGATCCTGCAACCCTATGACATGCGCATGGGCGCGGGCACGTTTCACACCGCGACAACGCTGCGCGCGCTTGGGCCAGAGCCTTGGAATGCGGCCTTTGTGCAGCCGTGCCGCAGGCCAACCGATGGCCGCTATGGCGATAATCCCAACCGCTTGCAGCACTATTACCAGTATCAAGTTATTCTGAAACCATCGCCCGGCGATATTCAGGAGCTTTATCTCGAAAGCCTGAGGGCGATTGGGATTGATCCCTTAAAACACGACATCCGCTTTGTTGAGGATGATTGGGAATCGCCAACTTTGGGCGCTTGGGGCCTTGGTTGGGAGGTCTGGTGTGACGGGATGGAAGTCACCCAGTTCACCTATTTCCAGCAAATGGGCGGGTTCGATTGCAAACCGGTTGCGGGCGAACTGACGTACGGGCTGGAGCGGCTTGCGATGTATATCCAAGGCGTCGATAGCGTTTATGATCTGGCGTTCAACACCCAAGGGGTTTCTTACGGACAAGTGTTCCTCGAAAATGAAAAGCAGATGTCGAAATGGAATTTCGAAGTCGCTGATACTGACGCTTTGTTCGACCTGTTTGGCAAGGCCGAGGCCGAGTGCCAAAACGCGCTTGCTGCCAATGTGCCGATTGCCGCTTATGAGCAAGCGGTCGAGGCGAGCCATTTGTTTAACCTCTTGCAGGCGCGCGGCGTCATCAGCGTGCAGGAACGCGCCAGCTATATGGCAAGGGTGCGCGATCTGGCGCGCGGATCATGCGAAAAGCATATGGAGAAAGAGGCACCGCGCTGGGCTGA
>CAZDHB010000054.1:17678-19633 GCA_964505255.1 uncultured Porphyrobacter sp. | reverse complement strand
GCAATCATTTCGGCAATCATTTCGGCAATCATTTCGAGCTGGGCGAAGCCAACGCATCGGCAAGGCTTCGCTCGAAAAACGGCTCTAACATGCGTGCGCCGGTCAGGCTCAAATGGCCATTGTCGAAATAGAGCGGCTGGCCAGCGTCATTGACGGCAGCGCAGATATTGCCCTCACACAGATCGACGTTCGGGTCATATGTACCGATTGTGCCGCTGTGCTTGGCCAAATAGCGTGCAAGATCGCGATGTGCGGCTTCCAGCTCAATACGCGGCAATGTGGGCGCGCTCGCCTTGTCCCTTTCGGCCTCGTACAGCCGGCCCAGCAGTTTGACCTCAGGCACTTCTTGCGCGGTTGGCAGGATCAGCGAGAGGCCAATGCCCTTTTCAGCCGCCGCAAGACGGGCGAGTTCCACGCGCTCGGGCGTGATGTTCTCGCTCGCCAGATAAAGGACAATATGGCTCACCTGATGCGTCTCGATGATCTGCTTGACCCAAGACGCACCAAGGTGATCGCGGCGCAGGCCATCGTTCGAAATGGGCAAAACGGTGCGATAATTGTGCTTGGCGGCCGCTTTGGCGAAACTTGTTTTGACTGCATCGGAATGGCTGTCCCCCAGCAGCAGCACGGTCCCTTCAGCGGGCAAGCTCTGGTCATTTTCTGGGGCGAGCACGCACGCCTCGCTGCCCGGGTTTTCATAGCGGTACAGCCGTCCGCAGCGCACCCTATCCCGGTCGGTCACGGCCGCAAAGATGGTGCGCTCACCCGCGCTATATCCCGCCAGCTTGAGGGCCGGGGCAGTCCATCCGGTGCCAGCCAAAGCGAGGCATAGGACGAGCGCTGTTTTAAAGGTCAGCCAATTGGCCTTGCTGCGCTCAACCAATTTGTAAACGAGCGGGCTGACGAGGATTATCATCAACAGCGCTGGCCATGCGCCCGCCAATGTTCCGGCCCCATATTTGGTGCCCCAAAATGGCTCGTAAAACCACAATACGATAATCGGAAAATGCACCAGATAGATGGTGTAAGAGGCATTGCCGATCGCCTGCATGATCCGGCCCGGCAGATTGGCGAACCACTTGTCCGGTGTGCCAAACATCAGAGCGGCGCCGGTCAGCATGCAGATCAGCACTGCAGCGAGGCCTGGATGGCCAATGACCGGTGAAAGCGCCTCGGGCTGGAGCGGGATGAACAGCGCCGCGGCAATGCCGATCATCGCCGCAAGGCCAAAACCGCCGCGCGGCTCTGCATAAGCGTAGCGGGCTGCCAACATGCCGATGCCAAATTCCCAAAACCGCAGCGGCATCATGAAAAAGCTGGTCTTGGGACTGAAATTCAGCATCGCAAGGCACAGCACCAGTGACCCTGCGGTGAGCAGCCAAATGGCCGGTTTAAACTTGCGGCTAAGCCAGAAGATCAGCGGGACGGTGAGGTAATATTGCACCTCTACACCCAGCGACCAGAGATGCAGGAAAGGCGTGAAATTGTCCTTCCCGAAATAGGAATCCTGCGACCAAAACCCGATGTTGGAGGCAAACACCGAGGCATAAAGGCCTTGCTCGGTGCTTTGCGCAAAATCGGGCGGCAGAGTGATCCAATAGGCGGCGATCAAGACGATGAAAACGGTCAGGAAATAGACGGGCAGCAGACGTTTCGCGCGGCGCCTGTAAAACTCTGCGGGCGAGGCATTGCGCTCGTATAATTTGGCCATCAGGAAGCCGCTGACGACAAAGAACACATCGACACCGAGAAAGCCGCTGGCAAAACCGGTGATCTGCAAATGGAACAAGACCACTGCCAGCACAGCAATTGCGCGCAAAATTTGGATGTCGGTTCTAAACTGCATATGGCCTCGGCGGGCGGTTTCACCCGGATTGAGGGCCATAGCGCAAACTGTTGCAAGCTTAGTTAAAAATTGAAGTCAGCCCCGCAGGAATGCATATTTGAAAAACTGC
>CAZDHB010000054.1:0-17578 GCA_964505255.1 uncultured Porphyrobacter sp. | reverse complement strand
GAGAATTCCGGAGCCGTGCTTGGTAATTCCGGCTTGCGGCGCAATGCTGCCCAAAATCCGCCGATCACATGGCCAAGCTTAGCCAATTTGCCGGTGTGCACCCGTTTGTCCCACGCATGCGCGCCGCGCGCGCGCACCTCGCGCCCAATGGCGGTGTAAATGCGCGATGCTGACAGGATGGCCCAGCGGCTGCGGAAGGGAAGCCGCATAGCCCCCTCGCTGGCGGAGGCGGCGTAAATCTCCATACGCTCGATCAGCCTCGCTGCAAGCGCGGTTAGAGCGTCCCTATAATGGGGTTTCATATGCTCGCCGGGGGCAATGTCCATCTCGGCCAGCCATTCCGTCGGGAGATAGCATCGTCCGGCGGCGTCATCTTCCTCGATATCGCGGGCAATATTGGCCAATTGGAAGGCAAATCCCAGATCGCAGGCCCGGTCAAGCGTCTCCGCATCATCGGGATCAACGCCCATAACCAAAGCCATCATCACCCCGACCGCGCCGGCCACATGATAACAATATTGCATCAAATCCCGCTCTGTCCGGGGACGCCAACCTTTTGCATCGAGCGCAAATCCGGCAATCACATCATCCGCCAACGCCGCGTTGATGCTGCATTCCTCTGACACCAGTCCAAAGGCATCAAAGGCGACATCGGCGGTCGGTAAATCGTCCATGGCGCGCCGGGTGAGAACACCAATCGCCTCGATCCGGTCGGCTGCACTGTCGCTATTGCAGTCGGGCAAGCCAAGCGTGCCGCCATGATCCTGACAATCGGCAATGTCATCGCAGCGGCGGCACCATGCATAAAGCAGCCAAACCCGCTCTCGCGTCAGGACATCGAACAGGCTTGATGCCGCAGCGAAGCTCTTGGAACCCTTGGCAATGCTGAGGCGCGCCTTTTCCACCAAAGCCTCGCGGTGCCGCCCGCCCCCGGCAGAACGGGGCGTTGCGCGCATCGTGCGTGCGGGTATGATCGGCTTGCTGGTCATGGTCGTTTTAGCGTTTTAAAGATCGTCCGCCTTCATCTCAAAGATCGGTGTATGCGGCTCGTATCTTTCCATTTGGTCAATCAGGCCGCTGATAGTCTCATCTGCAAGAATAATCCCCTGATGAGCGGGCCTCACAAAACCGATTGTGGCCATATGCGCATTGAACGCGATCAAGTGATCATAAAAGCCGAAGGCGTTAAGCAGGCCGACCGGTTTTGTGTGATAGCCAAGCTGCGCCCAGCTTACCGCTTCCCATAGCTCGTCCATCGTGCCCACCCCGCCAGGCAAGGTGATAAAACCGTCCGATAAATCGGTGAATTTCTGCTTGCGTTCATGCATGCCCGAGACGGTGTGCAATTCGTCGCAATCATGATTGGCAACTTCGCTGCTGGCGAGGGCTTCGGGAATGACGCCGATAACCTCACCGCCTGCTTCCAAAGCGCCGGATGCGACCGCGCCCATCAGGCCCAGTCGGCCACCGCCATAGACGACGCCGATACCGCGGTTTGCGAGCGTTTCGCCCACCTCGCGCGCAAGCGCCATATAACGCGGATCGTCAGGGGTGGCGGAACCGCAATAAATCGCAAGACGTTTCATATTTGCTGGCTTACACCTGTGCTGGAATTCGGCTTTGCGCCGGGCAATAGCGCCCTTCTTGCGCAGAGGCCATGGCTTAAGCGGTCATGCTGTTTCCTGAACGGCCAAATCGTCCAGCATCAAGCCAGCGGTTGCCTTTGCGCTGCCGACAACGCCGGGAATGCCTGCGCCCGGATGCGTGCCTGCGCCGACGAGATAGAAGTTTTCGATCACATCATCGCGGTTGTGCCCGCGCATGTATGCGCTTTGCCACAAGACCGGTTCAAGGCTGAAGGCGCTGCCCATATGGGCGTTGAGATCGCTGGTGAAATCCTTCGGTGTGTAGCTGAATTTGGTGACAATCCGTTCGTGAATGTCGGGGATCAAGCGGCGGCCAATCTCGTCCAGAATGCGTTTTTCAAAGACGGGGGCCATCTCTTCCCAATTGAGCGCCAATTTGCCCATATGCGCCACCGGCACGAGCGCGTAAAATGTGCTCATGCCTTCCGGGGCAACGCTGGGATCGGTCACGGTTGGATGATGCAGATAGATCGAGAAATCGGCAGGAAGCACGCCGTTTTTGTAAATGTCGTCAACCAGCCCCTTATAGCGCGGGCCGAACAGGATCATGTGATGCGGGATGCCCGGCCACGTGCCCTTCAGACCGAAATGGACCACAAACAGGCTGGGTGAATAGCTCTTCTTGGCGAGCGATTTGGCGTAATCATTCCCGCGTTTGCTGCCCGACAATAGATCCTTGTAGCTGTGCATGATATCGGCATTGCTGGCGACCGCATCAAACCGCTGGGTATAGCCGCTCTCGGTTTCAACCTCGCTCGCGCGTTTGCCAAATGTGTGCACTTGGCGGACCGGATCGCCCACGCGCATTGTGCCGCCCAGCCGTTCAAAATGAGTGACCATGCCCGCGATCAGCCGATTGGTTCCGCCGCGCGCCCACCACACGCCGCCATCCTTTTCCAGCTTGTGGATGAGCGCATAGATCGCGCTGGTTTTCATCGGACTGCCGCCCACCAGCAGGCTGTGAAAACTAAACGCCTGCCTCAGGCGCTCGTCCTCGATATATTTGCTGACCATCGAATAGACGCTGCGCCATGCCTGTTTTTTGGCGAGCGCAGGGGCTGCCTTAAGCATGGATTTAAAGTCGAGGAAGGGCACATGGCCAAGCTTGACATAGCCTTCTTCATAGACCCCTGCGGAATAGTCCAAGAACCGCTGGTAACCGGCAACATCGGCAGGGTTGAGCTTGGCAATCTCGTCGAACAATTCCTCTTCGTCATTGGAATAGTCGAAATTGGTCCCGTCGGGCCAATTCAGCCGGTAAAACGGCATGACCTTCATCAAATCGACGTCTTCGGCCATGTCGTGACCGGTCAATTCCCACAATTCGCGCAGGCAATCAGGATCGGTGATGACGGTCGGCCCGCCATCAAAGGTGAAGCCGTCCTTTTCCCAATAATATCCTCTGCCGCCGGGCTTGTCGCGGCCCTCGATGACGGTGGTGGCAATGCCGGCGGATTGCAGCCTAAGCGCCAGCGCCATCCCGCCAAAACCGGCCCCGATAACACAGGCGCTGCGCCCCTCGAAGCGGGCCGGATCTAATGCGCCATTGTCGGGCGCGCTTTGCGGCGTTTTTGCGGCGCCGTCTGTATCAGTATTCGCAAGGTTCATGCGGTTCCCTTTTGCCCGGTGCTTTCCGGCCCATGCTTAATTTCTTTCGGCTGGCTTTGGACCAGCGGAGTGCCTTTGCCAAGCAGTGCTGCTACGGCTCTGCTAATAGCTACGGGCGGACGCCCTGTAAGGATGCGCATTTTGTCGAACCGAGTTGAGCGGGCTGCGTAAAACCGCTCGATCAGGGATTCCCGAAGGCGATAAAAACGCTCAAAAATAAGATAGCGCTGATCGGGGTCAGCCGCATCAAACAGCATGCGGCCAAGCGCCCGGTAATAGGCGGTTGCCGACCAATGTTCATGGGCCATCGCATGGACGGTGGCGGCCAGTTCCCATGCGGGCAGGTGCACATGCTCAGCAATGGTGAGCGCATTGCTCGCTGCGATCGGCACGGTGTAGCTGGTAAGGGGATGCGTGAAGAGGCCGCGCGCCCCTGCAAGCGCAACCTCTGCCCGCTCCAACTCGCCGCGGTGGGCATTGAGATCACCGGATGTGATGACCGGTAAAATGCCCGTTTCTTGTGCGATAACCTCGCCCTGCCAGCCTTGCGTTTCGGCATAGCTTTGCACGCGGTCTGCCAATAGAGCGCGGTCCAGAACCGGCTTGTCGGCGTAATAAGTGTCCTCAACAAAGATCTCGGTCGGCGACAAAGGCAGCGAATAGACAAAGCGAAAGGCGCCATGCTGCTCCACCGCGGCATCCATAATGATCGGACGGGTTTGGCCATGGGGCTTTTGCGTGCGGATATGTTGGCCAAGGAAAATCTGCCATCCCCCGTTCAAATGATGCGAGGGGGCAAAATCGCGGCAATCAATGATCCTTTCGGCCTGAGCTTTGGTTCCGTCAGAAAAGCTCAGTTCATGCGCGCTCAAACCGGTAACCTTGCGGCCGGTCATAATCGCGCTTTGCGGCAAAAGCTGGCGCAGCGTCGCATCAAAATCGCGGCTGACGAGCGAGCGGTAGCCATTTTTGAGAATACGCGAATGCGCGGGAAAGCGCACTTCATATCCTCGATCCCAGCGCGTTTGGGGAAAGGCACTAAGCAAAGCCGTTTCATCATCGCGCAAATCGCTTGGGAACCAGCTCCAGCGGTGATTGCCGCCAAAACTGTCCCCTGCTTCTATCAGCGCAAGTTCAACATCTGGATAGGCACGAGCAATCGCAAGAGCGGTCAAACCTCCGGCAAGACCGCCCCCGACAATTGCTATATCCGCTTGCTGCGCCATTGACCCAGCGCTCTAGGCGGCCAGCGGCTTAATCACAATGGCCTAGCTTTGCTGGGCAAAGGCCAAGGCTGGCTGAAGGTTACTCTCCGTCTGAAGCGCCTGAAGCATCCGACGCGGCTTTGGTTCCGCTGGTCCCTTCGGCAAGCACAGGCCGCGATGCGGGCAGAGCCGCTTTCCGGTCGCCGGTCTTCAGATAGGTGTCGAACCAGCGCATCATGCGCAAATTGTAATCATAGCGCGCCGCTGCCTTGCGGTTGCCGTGCCCTTCGCCCGGATAAAGCACGAGGCGCAAGGGCGTATCTGGCTTGCGCACTTTGATATTGCGGTAAAGCTCGTAACTCTGGCTCGGGGCGACCCGTGTATCCTCGGCCCCGTGCAGGATGAGCAGCGGTGTCTCGGCCTTTTCAACGTGATAGATTGGCGAGACTTCCAGCATCCCCTGCCAATCCTGCCATGGCCATTTCAGGCTATGCACATTGAACATTTCCTGCGGGATATCGGTCGTGCCAAATTTGCTGATCTGGTTCGAGATGCCAACGAACATCACGCCAGCGGCAAATTCCTCGCTCAGCGCGGTCGAACCCCAGCCAGTGGCATAGCCGCCATAGGAACCGCCGGTGATGCCGGTCCTATCCGGATCGGCAATCCCTTCGGCGACCAGCGCGCGTTTGGCATCGACCAGATCGTTGAACTCTTTGCCGGCATAATCGCCCTGATGCTGTTTGGAAAACGCCGTACCATAGCCGGTTGAGCCGCGGTAATTGGGCAGGAAGACGGCATAACCTGCGCCTGCTGCGACTTGGCCTGGCCCGCCATAATTGGTGACCCAGCCGTTTGATTCATGCGCTTCTGGCCCGCCATGGACATCAAGGATGAGCGGGGCTCCGCCGCGCGGTGCGCCGCCAACCGGCTCGATCAGGACGCCTTCGACCTGCTGCCCGTCGCGGGCTGTATAAGTGAAGGGGCGCTGCTCTCCGAGGTCAATTTCGGCGAGCCATGGGTTATGCGAGGTCCAGCGCGTGAAGCTGTTCGACGTCACATCATAGCTGAACAATTCACTGGGATGGCTGGCGCTGCTGGCTCTCACGACCATTTTACTGCCCGCGATGTCGAGCGCGCTTAACGCAAGGCCGGTTGCCGGACGCTCGCCCGCCGCGCTGCCATCAGCATTGTAGAGCCGGATATGGCTGGAGACGCCTTTGTGAATGATCGCGGCAAGCTGTCCTGTGGGCAGCCATTCGGCATCCACAGCGGCTTCTGCTGCGCCTTGGTTGAGCGCGGTGTAAGTGCCGGTTGCTGCGTCAACCAGATGCAAGGTCGTGGCAGCGGGATCGTTCACATCAATGCCTGCGATCATTGAAATCTGCTGGCCATCTGGGGAGATTTCGACATCACCCAATTTGCCCGGCGTTTCGACCACTGTGACTGCGCCGCTCGCGAAATTGACGATATTGACACGCTGCGAGGTGAGGCTGTCATCAACATTGGGCGTCGGCGCGCTGAGCACAGCGGCAAAGCTGTCATCGGGCGCAATATCAAAGCTGCTGACATAGCCGGGGACGGAAATCTCGGCTGGCTCGCTATCGGCAGTGTCACCCACTGCGGCCTTGAACATCCGGTTGAGCCGGGCCTCTTCCTCGTAAACAACTGCGTTAAAACCGGCCTTGCTTTCGGCCTTGCGGGCCTTGTCCTCGGCCGGACCAACCAGCATGTAAATGGCGCTGCCATCCGCGTTCCAATGGTAGGAACGCACCGCTGCATCATCGAGTTTGGCCAGCAACCGGTGCGAGCCGCCGTCAACCGGGATGCCCCAAACCGCTCTTTTGCCTTCGCCTTTGGTCCACAGGAAGCTGATCATCGAGCCGTCGGGCGAGAACTGGATACCGCCAACCCGCATATCTTCAGGCAGGAAGGCGCGCGCATCATCCGGCCCAGCGGCAAGTTTCAATTGCTGGGCGGTGGTGCCGTTTTCCTCGCCATCGGTGATGTCGGGCAGGCTGGCGGTGGTAAAGGCAACGCGGCTGCCGTCAGGGGCAATGGCCATTGAGCCGAGGCTCTCCAGCTTGGCGACATCTTCGGCGGTCATCGGCCGGGCCTGCGCGATGGTGGCAGTAGAGGCTGCGATGAGCAGGGCGGCGGCAGGTGTAAGGAGGCTTTTCATCAGTTTGCTTAGTCCCTCAAAATGTGTGCTGTGGCTGTCATAGTCACCGCGGCAAAAAATCGCAAAGCCTTGCGCTCGGACCGATAAACAGAATAGTCTTCATCCAAACATTGAACCGCGCGAAGATTGAAATGGAGAGCATCATGCGAGGCTTATTTACCCTGATTGCCGCGATCGCCGCGAGCGTCTCGTTAAGCGTCGCTCATCCTGCCTTGGCTGAGACGATTGCCGTCAAGGCGGGCGCGGTGCTTGCCGATGCCGATAGCGCGCCCAGCGGCCCGGCAGTGATTGTGATCGAGGATGGGGTCATCACCGCGATTGTGGCAGAGCCTGCCGAGGTCGCCGCCGACACGGTGATTGATCTCTCCGATAAAACGGTGTTGCCGGGCCTGATTGATCTGCACACACATTTGTCCGGCGACCCAAGCGGGGAGTTTTGGCGTGCCGCGGTCAACCCGCCCGAATGGTATACGCTGATTGCGGCCAAGAATGCGCGGATCACAGCATTGGCCGGTTTTACCACCGTTCGTGATGTCGGATCGCGGACCGATCAGGTTATGCAAAGCCTCCGGCGCGCCACCAGCCAGGGAATTTTGCCCGGGCCGCGTATTGTCACCTCGGCCCGCACGATTGCGATTGTCGGCGGGCACGGCGATACCAATGGTTTCCGGCGCGAGGTGAATGACGCGCTGACCTCCGATTTTGCCTGTACCGGGCCGACTGAATGCGCTGAAAAAGTGCGCCTTGCTTCTAAATACGGCGCTGATCTCATCAAGATCACGGCGACCGGCGGCGTGCTGAGCCAACAAGGGCGCGGGCTGGAGGCGCATTTTAGCGATGCGGAAATGTCCGCCATTGTCGAGACGGCGGAAAGCCTTGGCCTTAAAACCGCGGCCCATGCACACGGCGCGCGCGGGATCGAGGCGGCGGCGCGCGCAGGCGTCCACACCATCGAGCACGGGACATATATTGACGAGGCTGCTGCACGGGCCATGCGCGAAAACGGAACCGTCCTGGTGCCTACTTTGATGGCGTTTCAAGGGATCAAGAAAGGGCTGGGCAAAGGGGTCTATACGCCGGTGGTCGAGCATAAGATCGAGGAAGTATCAGAGGTTGCCGATACCATCATAGCGCGCGCGCTCGACCTGAACGTCAAAATTGCCTTTGGCACGGATGCGGGCGTTTTCCCGCATGGGCTAAATGCCGGCGAATTTGCGCTGCTGCGGGCCGGCGGCATGTCGAATAGGGCGGCTTTCGCATCGGCCACTACGGTTGCTGCGCAGGTGCTTGGCCTTGAGGGGGAAATTGGCCGAATTGCGCCCGGTTTTTCAGCCGATCTGATCGCGGTGGATGGCAATCCTTTGAGTGATGTGACAATTCTTGAGCAGGTCGATTGGGTGATGGTTCGCGGGCGCGAGATTGAGTGACCGGCTCGCTTTGCATGCTCTTTTCCTGTGCCGTCCCCAGCGCCGTCCCCAGTGCAGCCTCAAGTGCAGCCTCAAGTGCCGTCCATCGATAGCATCGCTCGGTTAATCGAGGAACAGGACCAACTGGCGCGGCGCGCGGGTTAGGGCAAAGATATGACAAAGGATGCGCATGCTCGCTGCTGCGCATAATGGGAGGATTTTCATGATGACTTCGTTCAAAACGGCGCTGTACACAGCGGCCCCTGTGCTCGCTCTTGGGCTTTCTTTGGGGCTTTCTTTGGGGCTTGCCGCAACCCCGGCGCAGGCGCACCCGGAACAGGGCAATGGTGATGGATACGGCGTGCCGGTTGCTGCCGCTGCCCAGGCTGTACCAGAAGCGGCGGCAGAGCTGATGGACGAGGCCGCGCTTGAGCGCAAAAAGCTGTTCGCGCTGTTTGCCGAATCCGATGCGCGTTCGCTCGCGCTCAATCCTTTGTCGCGGCTGTTTCGCGGGGATACGCGCGATGCCGGGCGGCTCGGTGATTATCTCACCGATGCGCAGTTTTTGGCTGGACGCACAGACACCCAGCTGAACCTTGCTTTGCTTGCGCAAATCGATCGCAGCAAGCTCAATGCAACAGACGCGCTTGCCTATGATGTGTTCAAACACAATCAGGAGCAATCGCTCAAAGGGTCAACCGATGAAATCCGCGCGCTGACTGAGGTGCGTCCGGTGAACCATTTCAGCGGCTTTCACACATTCTATCCCAACTTTGCCAGCGGCCAAGGCGCAGCGCCGTTCAAAACGGTTGGCCATTACGAGGATAATCTCTCGCGCCATGACGATTATATTGCGATTTCCGACCGGGCAATCGCGCGCTTTCGCGAAGGCATGGCCAGCGGAGTGGTCGAGACCAAGCTGACCATTGGCAATGTCATCAAACAGTTCGACACCCAATTGGCGATTCCCCTCGAGCAATCGCAATTCATGGGTCCTGTCGCCATGTTCCCTGAGGATTTCTCTGAGGAGGACAAGGCCCGTTTGACCGAGGCTTACACAGCCAAAACGGGAGAGATTTACGCCGCTCATGAACGGATGCGCGATTTTCTGCGAGATGAATATCTGGCAGCGGCACGCGAAGAGGTTGGCCTCAGCCAAATGAAGGGCGGGGACAAGCTTTACAAGATGATGATCGAGAGCACCACGACCTTGCCGCTCGAGGCGGATGCCATTCACGAGCTTGGCCTTAAAGAAGTGGCGCGGATCAAGTCTGGGCTGAGCGAAATTCAGGCAGAGGTCGGTTTTGAAGGCTCTTTGAACGAATTTTTCGACTATGTGCGGACCGACCCCCAGTTCAAGCCCGAGAGCCGTGAGGCGCTGACCGAGGATTATTACCGTCTGGGACGCGAAGTTGACGAGAAGATCGGCGATTATTTCTCGCTTTTGCCGAAATCGGAACTCGTGATTAAGCCTTATGATCCGGCGATTGAACAGTTTAGCGCGGGCGGCTCTTATCAGCCCGGTGCGCCTGATGGATCGCGTCCCGGCACGTTTTTCTTCAACGCTTATGACCTGCCCAGCCGCCTGACGACGGGCAACACCACGCTCTATTTGCATGAAGGGGCGCCGGGGCATCATTTCCAGATTAGTCTGGCGCAAGAAAACACCGATTTGCCAGCCTTTATGCGCTTTGGCGGAAACACCGCCTATGTCGAGGGCTGGGCGCTTTATTCAGAGACGCTGGGCTATGAAATGGGCTTTTTCGACGACCCTTGGGCGCGCTACGGCACGCTGCAGGACGAACAGCTCAGGGCGATGCGGCTGGTGGTTGATACCGGCCTGCATTCGAAAGGATGGAGCCGCGAGACGGCGATTGATTTCATGCTGGCAAATTCCGGCATGACCCGAACCGAAGTGGTCGCCGAGGTGGAGCGGTATATCGCGATCCCGACGCAGGCGCTCGCTTATAAGATCGGGGCGTTGAAGATTCAGGAACTGCGCGCCAAGGCAGAGGCTGAGCTTGGTGATGATTTCGACATCAAGGCCTTCCATGCCGAAATCCTCAACACTGGCAGCCTGCCTATGCCGGTGCTGGAGGCGAAGATTGACCGCTGGATCGCTGGCGGCGGAAAGTAGGAATTTGCGCAAAGGGGGGTGCGCGCCCGTTAAACGCGCCGCACTTGCCCCTACAAAAAGGCAGATAAAATAAGGGCCAATAGAAAAGGGCCAATAGCAAAAGGGCCAAAAGAGAAGGGCCAAAAGAGAAGGGCCAGTGCATCGCTGCATTGGCCCTTTTCCTTTGGTCAATGTTCAGATGACCATGGCTTGCTCGGGGATTGGCCGCGGTTTAGCTGCGGCCAACGCTGGTATAGTCAAAGCCCAGCTCGCGCATGTCTTCTGGCCGGTAAATGTTGCGCAAATCGACCAGAATCGGCGTCTTGACCAGTTCCTTGACCCGTTTGAAATCGAGCGCCCGGTAAGCATCCCATTCGGTCACGATGGCAATCGCATCAGCGCCGTCAATCGCTTCGTAAGGGTCATCGACCATTTTGACATTGGGCATCAGCGGTGCGGCCACTTCCATACCCTCCGGATCATTGGCGATCACTTCGGCGCCCGCATCGGTCAGCGTTTGCGCGACCGCAATTGCCGGCGAATCGCGCATATCATCCGTGTTTGGCTTGAAGGTCAGGCCAAGCATAGCAACGCGTTTGCCGCGCGCCGCTTCGGCCCCGCCGAGCGCGTCGAGAACCTTGCGGCCCATGGCGCGTTTGCGTGTATCATTGACCTTGACCACGGCCTCTACAATGCGCGTTGGACTGTCGTAATCCTCGGAAGTTTTGAGCAGCGCGAGCGTATCTTTGGGGAAGCATGATCCGCCATAGCCCGGACCGGCATGGAGGAATTTCGAACCGATCCGGTTGTCGAGCCCGATCCCGCGGCTGACATCTTGGACATTGGCGCCCACTTTCTCGCACAGATCCGCCATTTCGTTGATGAAAGTGATCTTGGTCGCAAGAAACGCATTGGCGGCGTATTTGATCAATTCAGAGGTGCGTCTCTCGGTGAACAGAATAGGCGATTCGTTAAGGAACAGCGGACGGTAAATCTCGCGCATGATTTCCTTGCCAAACTCGTCCTCGGCACCAATTACAATCCGGTCAGGGCGTTTGAAATCGCCGATCGCTGCGCCTTCGCGCAAGAATTCAGGATTGGATACGACAGAGACCTTGTGACGCGTGCCGCTGTCTTTCAAAATCCGTTCAACCTCGTCGCCTGTGCCAACCGGCACGGTCGATTTGGTCACAACAACCGCATCATTGGCAAGGCCTGCGCCGACTTCTTCGGCGACCGCATAAACGAAGGACAAATCGGCATGGCCATCACCGCGCCGGCTGGGCGTGCCAACCGCAATAAAGATCGCATCGGCGTCTTTGATCCCCTCAGGCAGGCTGGTGGTGAAGCTGAGGCGTCCTGCCTTCACGTTATTATCCACCAGCTCGGCAAGGCCGGGCTCGTAAATGGGCATGATCCCATCGTGAAGACGGTCGATTTTGGATTGGTCCTTGTCGATGCAGACGACTTCGTGACCGAAATCGGCAAAACACGCGCCTGAGACCAAGCCGACATAGCCTGATCCCACCATTGCGATTTTCATGGCATACCTTCCAATTTAGCTAGCTGGCCGCACATCTTTGTCGGCCGTATGAACAATTTCAATCGAACCTTCTTGGTCGATCGCCTGAATATATCTGCGCTCTGCTCCTTCAAGCACTAAAGCGGTGAGTATCCCGCTTCGGAACGCTCCGGTGTCGATTCCTATACGATTGCCGCGATTCTCTACTTCGTCGAAAATTGTGTGGCCATGAACGATCACATGGCTCAGCGGTGCCGTATTGCGCAAAAATCGTTCTCTGATCCAGAGCAGATCCTTGCGCCGCTGGTCTTCGATAGGCCGGTTCGGGTCAATGCCAGCGTGAACAAAGGCGTAATTGCCGGCCAGAATGATCTCTTCAAAGCTTTCGAGAAACTTGCGATCAGCCAAGGGCACCAGATCAACCAAGGCATCCTGCAATTCTTCAAGTGACAGGTCGCGGTATGCTCTTTTGTCGATCCCGTAGCTCAGGATGGTCTCGCGTCCGCCATGCTTGACGAAATGACGCAGCATGTCGAGATCAGCAAAACTGTCGAGGAACATTTCTTCATGATTGCCCGCCAGATAGCGCACATCGCGGGCCTCGCCCCAAGCGCGCGCCTCGCGAATGACACCGGCACTGTCTGGCCCGCGGTCAACCAGATCACCCAGCAGGACGATGGTTGTCTTGACCTCCTCTGCGGCAGGCGCGGATTTGCGGCTTTGCTGAGCATCATCGCTCTCGATCGCCTTTGCCAAGGCCATGAACAAGTCGAGCCGGCCATGAATATCACCGATGACGTAATACCTCTCACCCTCCGGCACGCTGGGTAGATTGGTCTCCTCCTTGTCGGAGCGCATCAGTTTTTTGATCGATTTGAGCATAGGTCTAAGTGGTGAGCGTTGGGCCCGAGGCGCACATAGGCCAGACTGGGTTGCTGGGCAACTGGGCCATCGAGGCCTTGGGCCTAAAGCGCTGGCGCATTCACAATTTCGATCCAGAGCGGAGTGCTTCCCAGAGGAAGGCTTCCTAAGGGCGCAAGCCAGCCCATTAGAGTGGACGCGATCGTTGCAGAATAGTCACGTCATGGCTTTTCATGGGACATAACTAACAAAACTATCTTGCATGTTGCGCCGCAATATCAGAAAAGTAACTCGATCTTGTTCGAGGACTCGCCAATAAAAGAGCCCGACAGGAACGCAGGCGGGACGAAGCAACAACCACTTATGGAGTGTGACATGCTGACGTCCTCTCGCGGCTTTGCCGCTATTACTCTCGCAGCTGCGAGTCTTTCAATTTCCACACCGGCTTTTGCGCAGGATGATGAGGCTGAAGGCCCCATCTCGGTTTCTGCCAATGTTGCCATCACCAGCGAATACCGCTTCCGCGGCGTTGACCTTTCGGGCGGCGAAATGGCCATTCAAGGCGGTTTCGATGTTGGCCACGAAAGCGGCATCTATGTCGGAACATGGGCCTCTTCGCTTGACGAAGATACGGTTGGTTTCGGCTCTACCGAGCTCGATCTTTACGCCGGTTGGGGCGGCGATCTGGCTGAAGGCATTAGCGCTGATGTCGGCGTGATCATGTATCTCTATCCCGATGCTGCCGCAGCGGTAGGTCCAACCGATTACACCGAATTCTACGGTTCGGTTGGCTTTGGTTTCGGCCCTGCTGAGGCGACCGTTGGCGTGGCTTATGCGCCCGATCAGGCGTCTCTGGGCGATACAGACAATTTCTATGTCTACACGGATCTGGGCTTCGGTATTCCCGATACGCCGGTATCGCTGACCGCGCATGTGGGTTACACTGACGGCTTCCTGACATTCACGGATGATGGCAAGGCGTTCGACTGGTCAATTGGTGCAGAAGCGGCGATTTACGGTCCGCTGACTTTGGGTGTGGCTTACACTGGCGCAGAAGGCGATATTCCCGCCGGTGCTTATAACTTCACCGATGATGCCCTTGTCTTGACATTGAGCGCATCTTTCTAAGCGAAAGCTTGCTGATCAGAGTGTAGCGTCCTTGGCGCTGCACTTGAGCAAACAACAGCCGCATACCCCTAGCCGGGTGTGCGGCTTTTGTTTTGTTCGTGCGGCCCTTTAAGGTGCGCTTGCGCCAAGACGAATTTGCCAACTGTAATTTTTTCAGTTTTTGGGTCGCAGATGATCTTTGATGGAACCCGCGATCCGCTTGTGATAGCTGACTTGGCCTGCAATCTTTGACCAAGGATAATTTGATGGTTCAGTTTCTCCATTCCATGATCCGCATTACCGACCCGGATGCGACGCTGGCGTTCTTTGGTCTTATCGGGCTGGAAGAAGTGCGCCGCTACGAGGTGGAAGCGGGACGCTTCACTCTGATCTTTCTGGCCGCACCCGGCGAGGAGGGCGTGGCAGAGGTCGAGCTTACGTATAATTGGCCGCCCGAGGATGGCTCAGCGCCGGAAACTTATGACGGCGGGCGAAATTTCGGCCATCTGGCTTACCGGGTCGAGAATATTTACGAGACTTGCCAAAGGATCATGGATGCCGGGCATACGATCCACCGGCCGCCGCGCGATGGTCACATGGCCTTTGTGAAGTCCCCCGATGGTATCTCGGTTGAACTGCTGCAAGACGGCAGGCTGGAACCCCAAGAGCCTTGGGCCAGTATGGAAAGCACGGGCAGTTGGTAACCGCCGGTTTCAGCTAAGCCGCTGCGGTCCGCATGAACCTTGCGTGGCT
Organism: uncultured Porphyrobacter sp.; assembly: GCA_964505255.1. Classification (GTDB taxonomy): domain Bacteria; phylum Pseudomonadota; class Alphaproteobacteria; order Sphingomonadales; family Sphingomonadaceae; genus Erythrobacter. The sequence continues at coordinate 3,172 of CAZDHB010000054.1, read as the reverse complement.
GCACTCGGCTACCTGTTGTCGAGCCGCGCCGCACTATCCGGGTGAGCGGCGGAAAACCGCAGAACCAGATATCCCAGCACCGCCGAGATTGCCGAGCCGGTGAGAATACCGATCTTCGCCTCGTCAATCAGGAACTGGTTACCGGGGAAGGCCAGCAGGCCGATAAACAGCGACATGGTAAAGCCGATCCCGCACAGGATGGTAATGCCCCAAACCTCTTGCCAGCTGGCATGCTCGGGCCGCGCGGCGAAACCGGTTTTCTCTGAAATCCAGATTGCGCTGAAAATACCCAGCTGCTTGCCCACGACCAGGCCTGCGGCGATGGCAACCGGCAGCGGGTCGAGCAGGTTTTGCAGTGTCATGCCTTCGAACGAGACCCCGGCATTGGCAAAGCCAAAGACCGGCACCACCAAATAGGCGCTCCACGGGGCAAGGCCGTGCTCCAATCGCTCCAGCATGGAATTGCCATCCTTGCGGTGCATGGGAATGGTCAAGGCTGCCACAACCCCGGCAATCGTCGCGTGCACGCCGGTGTTCAGCACGCACCACCACAGTACTATGCCAAGCAGGATGTAAGGCCAAAACCGGCTGACATGGATGTGATTGAGATAGCCCATCAAGGCCAGAACCGCAGCGGACGCGCCGAGCCACATGAGCGAGACCTCAGGCGTGTAAAACAGCGCGATGACCAGCACTGCGCCAATGTCATCGACAATTGCGACCGTCAGCAAAAACAGCCGCAAAGAGGCGGGGACGCGGTTGCCCAAAATGCCCAGAACACCCATCGCAAAGGCGATATCGGTCGCCGCCGGGATCGCCCAGCCATTGGTGTATTCCCCGCCGCCAGAGACCGCCATAAAGACCAGTGCAGGCACTGCCATACCGGCCACAGCCGCGACCATCGGGAGGCGGCGCGATTTCGCATCGGCAAGCTGTCCGCAGACGACCTCGCGTTTCACCTCAAGGCCGACGACAAAGAAGAAGATCGCCATCAGCCCGTCATTCACAATATAATGGACCGAGCTCAGCTTTGCATGCGGATACCAGTCAAACTTGCCATTGATGAGCAGGTTGTATTCTTCCGCCAGAGCCGAATTGGCCGCCAGCATCGCGCCAGCTGCAACCAGAATGAGCAAGATGCCTGCGGATGCATCGCCGACAAACAGCGCGCGAACAGGGGCAAAGACCGAACGTAGGGGGAGGCGGGACTGAGTCATTTAGAAGTTTTCTCTCTGGGGGAAAGTGTCATTGCAAGTAATAAATAACTAGTATATTCCAAGATCGAAGGGGTCAGTAGAATTGAGTACTTCGATACCGGGATTTGTTGAATGGTTCGCGTTCTTTCAAGGCGAATTGATTCTTTTTGCTGCAGTATTCTTCCTAATAGGTGCCTTGGATGAAATTGCGGTCGACGCCGCTTTCATCGTCCTGCGCCTTATGGGTAAAGCATCTACCCTGAGAATTCCGGACAGTCCAGAGTTTCAGAACCGGCCGCTCAAGGGAATGGCTGCGGTGATGATTCCGGCATGGCAAGAGGCGCAAGTTATCGGCTCTACCCTGGCGCATGCATTGAAATCATGGTCGCACGAGGATTTGCGGATTTACGTTGGATGTTACCGCAATGATTTGGCCACTTTGGAGGCTGCGATGGCCGGCTGCCGCTCTGATCCAAGAGTGCGGCTGGTCATTCACAACAAGCTTGGACCAAGTTCAAAAGCCGATTGCCTTAACCGGCTTTACGCCGCCTTGAAGGATGACGAGCAGCGCAGCGGCGAGATGGCGCGAATGGTTATCTTGCATGACGCGGAAGATATGGTCGACCCGCTCGCTCTTGGGGCGATGGACGAGGCGATGAGCCATGCCGAATTTGTCCAGATCCCGGTGCTGGCTTTGCCGCAGGCCTCCTCGCGCTGGGTCGGGGGGCACTACTGCGATGAATTTGCAGAGGCGCATGCGAAAACCATGACGGTGCGGCATGCGCTTAGTGCAGGCATTCCGGGGGCCGGCGTGGGCTGCGGGATTGCCCGTGAAATGCTCAGCTGTATCGAGGAAGAGGCACAGGACGCCGACCTTGCACAAGGGTTGAGCTTTGATAAGGTTGGCGGGGCTTCACTCAGCAAAGACACGGCGCAGCAGCAGGGGCAGACGGGACCATTCCCCGTCGATTCCCTAACTGAGGATTATGAGCTGGGCCTTCACGTCAAGCAGCTGGGCGGGCGGGACCGGTTTCTTCGGATGCGCACGCAATCGGGACGCTTGGTTGCCACCAGAGCCTATTTTCCGGCAACATTGGAAGGCGCGATCCGGCAAAAGGCACGCTGGGTTCAAGGCATTGCATTGCAAGGCTGGGACAGGCTGGGCTGGGACGGCAGTCTGATCCAGAAATGGATGAAGCTCAGGGACCGGCGCGGACCTTTCGCGGCGCTGGTACTGGCCAGCGGCTATGCGCTGATCATGCTTTCCGCAATGGCTTGGGGCGCGTCCCAAATCGGCCTGCTTGATCCGATTGCCTATTCGCCTTTGCTCTGGACACTTTTGGCGGCGAATTTTGCGGCTTTGGGATGGCGCGCTTTGATGCGCTTCGCCTTCACCGCACGCGAGTTTGGTTTTATCGAAGGGCTGATGTCTTTGCCGCGGATGGTGGTGTCTAACATTGTTGCCATTTTGGCCGGGCGGCGCGCCTTGTTCGCTTACATCAGAGCTTTGCGCGGCTCGCCATTCGTCTGGGATAAAACGGCGCATAGCGATCATCCGGCGGCCAATGATAGGGAAACAATGAAGCCTGTCGCTTTGCCTCCCTTAGAGCTGACCAAAGACGCGGTTTTGCCGATGCCTTCTGGGGCGCTGCCTGCTCGGGCTGAGAAGGCTTACGTATGACGCGCAGGCGCACATCATTCGTGGCAGAAAATCGGGCCGGACGGCCGCTGATCGTCTTGGTCATGGTGCTTGCCGGATGGACGGTTATGCGCGTTGCTGCGCATGGATTGTCGGGGCCGGATGCGGGCGAAGCTTTGGCGCGTATCGGGCCGGAGCAAACCGTAGAGCAGCCTCAAGAACAAGCCTTAGCGGTAGCAACTACAAATGCGGCGTTTGCCAGCGCACCCGGCGTTGGTACGGCAATCGGGGGCGGGCCAATCGGTTCGGCGGCCGCGCAGCCGGTTTCGCACCACGC
>CAZDHB010000053.1:9088-19893 GCA_964505255.1 uncultured Porphyrobacter sp. | reverse complement strand
CTGGGGCGGCGATCCCCCAATTCTAGAAGCGACGATATGATTTGGTTTTAAGGAAAGTGGCACAAGCCATGGCTGAAAAAACGAGCAAAACCTCGCCTGCAGAATTTGTGAATCAGGTCCGCACTGAGACCCGCAAAATCGTTTGGCCGACCCGTGAAGAGACGATCCGCACGGCGATCTTTGTGTTTATCATGATGATCGTGATGTCGCTGTTCTTCCTCGCGATTGACACCGGGTTCAGTTCGGTCGTGCGCTGGCTGTTGACCCTTATTTAAACCGACCGATTTCCCCGCTTAAACTTAACGAGACCACAGGACGCATAATGGCACGCTGGTATATTATTCACGCCTATTCCGGGTTCGAAAACAAGGTTCGCGAGGCGATCCTGTCAGAAGCCGACCGTTTGGGTCTGGCTGATGGCGTAGAAGCGGTCGAAGTTCCGACCGAAACTGTGACCGAGGTCAAGCGCGGCAAAAAGGTTCAGGTCGAGCGGAAATTTATGCCCGGCTATGTGCTGGCGAAATTGAAAATGACCGATGATATTTATCACCTGGTGAAAAACACGCCCAAGGTCTCCGGCTTTCTTGGCAATGACAACAAGCCGCAAGCGATCAGCGAGAAAGAAGCCGCGCGCTACTTTGGCGGTGTCGAAGAAGCGAAAGCTGCGCCTAAGAAACAGGTCAGTGTCGAGTATGAAATCGGCGATCAGGTCAAAGTGCTGGACGGACCCTTTGCCAGCTTTAACGGTGTGGTCGAAGAGCTTGATTTCGATAAGCAGAAGGTCAAGGTTTCGGTCTCGATCTTTGGCCGGGCAACACCGGTGGAGCTTGAGTTTGAGCAGGTCGAACTGGTCAAGTAACTGCCCTAGTTATTGCATCGGCGTGCAGCGCGCGCCCATGCCCCATGTGAAATTGCTTGCTTTTTGATGCGTTCTGGCTAGAGCGCGCGGGTCCTGCTTTATAAGCGGGGCATCATGCGGGAGGTTTGCTTTGGCAAACTGCTGGACCGCTTATCATGAGCCGGATGTATCTGCATCGCGGCGATAGTGTGAAAGGAGGCCTCTCATGGCCAAGAAAATTGACGGCTATATCAGCCTGCAAGTGCCCGCCGGCACAGCCAACCCATCACCGCCAATCGGTCCGGCGTTGGGTCAGCGCGGCGTCAACATCATGGAATTCTGCAAAGCGTTTAATGCCGCGACGCAGGACATGGAAAAGAACGCGCCGATCCCGACCAAGATCACGGTTTATGCTGATCGCAGCTTCACCTTCGTCACCAAAACACCGCCAGCCAGCTACATGCTGAAGAAGGCGGCGAAAGTGAAAAAAGGCTCTGGCGAACCCAACAAGGACCTTGTTGGCAAAGTCAAACAAAGCCAGATCAAAGAGATCGCCGAAGCCAAGATGAAAGATCTCAATGCCAATGACATTGATCAGGCGATGAAAATCATCGCTGGTTCGGCCCGCTCGATGGGCCTCGAAGTGGTGGAGGGCTGAACTCATGGCAAAACTGAATAAGAAACAGAAAGCCTTCGCCGAGCTTGACCGCGAAAAGCTCTACAGCTTCGATGAAGCCATTGCCGCCCTGCGCGAGCATGCCTCGAAGAAGTTTGACGAAACCGTCGAACTGGCGATCAATCTGGGCGTCGATCCGCGCCACGCTGACCAGCAGGTTCGCGGCATGATCACTCTGCCATCAGGCACGGGTAAAGAGGTGAAAGTCGCCGTCTTTGCCAAGGGTGATAATGCGGACAAGGCGGCCGCTGCGGGCGCTGACAAGGTCGGCGCTGAGGATTTGATGGAAGATATGCAGGCCGGCAATCTCGATTACGACCGCGTGATTGCGACCCCTGATATGATGGGTGTTGTTGGCCGCCTGGGTAAAGTGCTTGGTCCCAAGGGCCTGATGCCGAACCCCAAGCTTGGCACAGTCACTCCCAATGTCGAACAAGCCGTGAAAGACGCCAAGGGCGGTCAGGTGGAATTTCGGGTTGAGAAAATGGGCATCGTTCACACCGGCATTGGCAAAATGTCGTTTAAAGATGCCGACATCAAAGCCAATTTTGAGGCGCTGACCGGGGCAATTGTCAAAGCCAAGCCAAGCGGCGGCAAAGGCAAATATGTGAAGAAAATCTCGATCACATCGACCATGGGACCGGGCCTCAAGCTCGACCTTGCCGAGGTTGAAGGGGCTTAGTCTAAGCGCCTAACTTTTCGAGTAACAGATGATGGGCCGCGGGAGAGATTCTGCGGCCCTTCTCTTTTGCGGCGCTTTTCTTGGGCTATTTGGCGCGCAGCCCTCAGCTCGCCCCCAAGCCTGCGCGGCTATTGCTCCTCAGGCGGGCGTCTCTTTGTCGCTCGCCAATTGCCGCGAATAAAGCCAGCCAATCCCGATCAGGCTAAAGCCCAAGGCCATAAAGCTGGCGATCCGCAAAAGCCCCTCGAGGCCCGCTGCATCGATTAAGAACACTTTCGCCACCGCCAGCACCATCAGCGCCAAGGACCCGATCCGCCAACTGCGTATCCCGCTGCGCGCGCCCCAGATCAGGAACGCAATCGCCAGCACAATGCCCACCAGCGAGCGCAGCAAATCCTCTGTTCCTCCCATTGGCTGAGGCGGCAGGATCGACCCTGCGAAAATCTGCCTCAAGAGCGTCAGCGCCAGCACCGTGATGAGTGCCATCGCGCTTGCCTCAATCGCGATGCGCGCCATGCTCTGTCCTTCGGCCAAAGTTTTGTGGAGCGCGTAAAGCCCGGCCAAGGCAAATCCGTAAGCAGGGAGAGCCAGATTGGCGATTGGCGTGGTGCCCAAGGCTTGCTCGTCCCAGAGCGGATTATGCAGCGCGAGCGTAAACCAGCCAAAATGCGCCAGCGAGGCAAGGATCAGCGCCTTACCCGCATGCGGCATCACCGAGGGGAGGGCGGCTTGATCAGCATTTTCCGCTGAATTGCGGCTCTTGACGAAGTGGAGCAATGCCCATCCGCCGAGCAACAGCAGCCCTTGCCAAGCGGTCCGCTCCAGCAAGCCAAGCTCTACAAAGCGCGTCAGGGTTTCGATGGCGAAAACCTGTTTGAATGCCATATGCAGACCTATCACGGCCGCGAGTCCGGCCGCAGCGAACCCCAAACGCTGTGCGGCGGAGGACGGGGCATTCCCATCCTCATCCCCATCCCCATCCTTATCATTGCTGCGCCAGATCAGCGGCAATGCGGCGGCGGTCACAGCAAATGGGGCGATCCGGGTGAACGCATTCCAAAACCCCGGTATATCTTTGGCCAGCATTGGCTGACCCATCAAAGCCTCAGCCCCTGCTGAAAGCCACTGGAAGGCGGGCACAAGCGTCCAGAGGCCAGCCAGAACCGCGCCCGTTACTGCGCCTGCGCGGCGTGATCGCCACAGCCATGCAGCGCCAAGGGATAGCGCAGCGATGACCCAAGCAAGGGCAGCATCAGCAAGAGAAAGCGGAACGATTTGCGCTGCCGCGATATAGATCAGTATGGCTAGCGGAATTTCGGCAAGCTCGCGCAGATCAAAGCGCGCCTCGGCATTTTGCGCGCTGCGCCATGCGAGCAATGCCACTGGCACGGCTGCGGCCAGCCAGCGCAGAAAACCAAGCCCTCTGACCCGTGTTTCATCGATCTGCGGCTCTCCTGCCGCTCGGGCGAGTTCGGCAAGTGCAATGTCCTGATACCCTGTCGCAGCTTGTCCGCCGTAAGCCCACAAAGCGCTTAATACGGTGAGGCCCGCAGCAACACAGCCCAGCGCTGTCAGCGATGTTTCCCCGCGCTGCTGAGCCAAGCCGATCAAGCATGCGGCAATGGCCGCAGCGGCAAACACATGGAATTGAGAGGGCAACACAATCAGCGCTGCGCCAAAGGTAAGCGCGGCTGCACTGGCCAGACCTGCGCAGCGCAACTCCTCAGAGCGCGCATCATCACGCCAAATGCGCCAAGCCATGGCCGCCGGGAACAGCGCCAATCCAGCCAAAGCAAGCGCGATGAGCGAGGGATCAAGCGGCCGCTCGTTCCATTGGGTGCCCATTTGCAAATAGACCGCAGCTCCGATTGCGGGCGCTGTCACAGCAATTTGCCAAAGATCGAAATTGCGCGCCTTTTGCAGCCACAATTGAGCCAGCGGCAGCGCGCAGGCCAGCAGAGTGATCGCTAAGGTCACTAAAGCAAAATCGCGCGCGAGAGGCTCTGGCCAAAGCAGCAGCAAGCTGACCCCGACGGCGGCGACGATCCCATTGGCCTCGCGCAAGGTCGGACGGCTCCATGCCAAGGCGGCCAGCGCTGCGCCGAGCAGCAGGTAAAGCCCCCAGGTGAGCGGCGCAAAACCGGCCTGAAAGACCAGCCCAGCCATTTGCAGGCTGGCAATGGCCGCTGCGCCAAGCCGGGCAAGCGGCCGCGGTGACATGCTCGATAACAGGAGCGGGATGAGCGCACCAAGCCCGATGATCAAGAAGCCTACCGAGGCGACATCGCTGTTGCTCTCCACCCCGCCAATCAAAAGGACGAGGCCCCACAAGAACCCTCCGCCCAATGCAGCGAGGCTGAGCCATGGCCGGTCTTGACGTTTGCCTGTATAAGCAAGACCGGCAGTGACGAGGCCCAGATAAACCGAAAGCAGCGCAATATTGGGCTCGGCAGTGGTGACCATGGCGGGTGCAGCAAAGCCGCCGACAAGGCCCAGAATGGCGCATGGTAGGCCGTAGCGATAGGACAATCCAATGGCCCCAGCCGTGACGGCTGCAAGGCCAAGGAAAGCCGCGCCCGCACCGATCAATCCATAAGTGGTTCCCGCCAGATAAAAGGCGGCGTAAAGCGTCGTAAGGCCTGCACCGGCCAGCGCTTGGCGAACGCGCGGATCGGCCAACCGCTGTTCGAAATGATGGGCCAGCTCGGCTCCTGCGAGCAAGGCGAGGCCGAAAGCGAAGCTGAGCGCGACCCGCACCATCGGCGAAAGCAAGCCTTGCTCGATCGAGTAGATAACCAGAAAAATGCCCGATATGGCTAAGGCGATGCCGCCCGCCCATACCGACAATCGGCGGCCCACCAATTCTTCAAAATCAAAGCTGAACCGGGATAGCAGGCCCGGCGAGGCGCTCTCTTCATTGAGTGCGACATCAGGGGGCTGAGCTGTGCTTGTTACCTCAACTTGAGCGTCTTCGGCTTGGGCATCTTCAGCTTGTGCATCTTCGGCTTGGACATCTCGAGGCGGGACATCTTCAGGCGGGAGATCTTCTTCAGCTTGCCTTGGCAACTCCTCGGCTGGCAGATCGCTTTGCGCGGCTTCATCGCTGGCCGTTTTGCCGACCAATGTAACCCCTGATGCGCTTTTGGGAATCGCGGTGTTTTTCCGCTGGACAGCTGCTGTTGGCGCAGCGGCGCTCTGGCCGGCTCCGCCTCTCTCGCTTTCCTCCTCGTTTTGGCGCGGCTGAACAGCAAATTCGACTTCGTGGAGAAAATCACGCACTTCAGAAAGGCTTGCTTCAAGCTTTTGAATGCGTTGCCACAGGATGACAAAGCCAATCACAGCAACGAGAAGGAAAAGGGACTCAAGCAATCTTGCGCCTCAAGCCTTTGCGAGTGATGCCTGCACAGCTGCGCGTCATATACCGCCCGGGGTAAAATCAAAGCCAGCCGTGCCCAATCCATCGCACAGCGTGTCGACACAGCTTTTAAGATCATCAGCCTTGGTCGAGCGCACCACGAAATTCGCCCCCACCTTACCCTCGCGGAAGAAAGGATAGCTACCGATCTGACAGCTTTCATGCGCTTGCTCTGTCTCGCGCAGAATATCCGCAACTTCGCTTTCAGGTGTCCAGCAGCCGATTGTTTCGGTCATAAGCGGCGCGCCGCCTTCCAGAGTGCCGGTCAGCGCATCGAGCATGCCCGCGGTGATATGCGGCACGCCTGCCATCAGATAGACATTGCCAATCTGAATTCCCGGCGCGCCCGATTTCTGATTGGGTATCAATTCGGCCCCCTCAGGCACACGGGCCATGCGCAGCCGCGCCTCGTTGAGACCGCCCGGCTTATCCGCGTAATAGCCTTCGAGGATGGCGCGCGCTTTCGGGTGGATTACAACCTCAACGCCCAGCGCCTCGGCCACGGCATCCACAGTGATATCATCATGTGTGGGGCCAATGCCGCCGGTGGTGAAGAGATAGTCGTTATTGGCGCGCAGGATATTGACCGCCTCAACTATCCGGTCAATCTCGTCGGCCACCACGCGCACTTCACTTAACCGGATCCCCTGGACTTGCAGCCAACTGGCGACTTGCGCAATGTTCTTGTCATGCGTCCGCCCGGAGAGAATTTCATCGCCAATGACGACCAGCCCGGCAGTGTAGATACGCTCTGTCATAACCCGCTTGCTACATCGCTTGCGGAGAAAAAGCCACTATTCAGCCGCCTCTAGCTGTTCATCAGCATGCTGCGCATTGGCACTGCCAGATCGCAGAACCAGATGCCCGTCTTCAACCGGGCTATTGGCCAATATTTCACGGTCCTCCAGATAATCCTGATTGAGCCGCCAAGGATATAGCGTGGCACTTTTCGGCATGATCGCCTTGCCGCGCTGGATATAGCCGGAGGAAAAGTCGAACAGATCGTCTTCTTCCAAGCTGGCCTCTTTGGCGGGGGGCAAATCAGGCACCGCAATTTCGGCGCCTTGCTCAGCCATTTGGTTGAGGACTCGGCAAATATAATTGGCATTCACATCCGCGCGCAGCGTCCAGCTGGCATTGAGATACCCAAACACCACCGCCAGATTGGGAATGTTCCCAAACATACAGCCTTTGTAATAGTAATGCTCGGCGAAATTGACCGGCTTCCCATCGAGGGAAATGGCGATTTTGCCCGCCACGGCCAAGGTCAGTCCGGTGGCCGTCACCACCGCGTCTGCGGCCAGCTTCTTGCCCGATTTGAGCCGGATACCATCCGCCTCGAACGCCTCGATATGGCCAGTTTCAACCGAGGCCTTGCCCGCCTTCATCGCATCGAACAAATCATCATCCGGGACCAGACAGAGGCGCTGTTCCCACGGGTTATAAGGCGGGGTAAAATCCGTCAGATCGAAATCTTCGCCCATTGATTTGCGGATCGCGTTGTGCAGGCTCTCTTTGACTTTTTCAGGCCGGTTTCGCGCCAGTTTAAAACTGAAATTCTGCATCCGAATATTTTTATAACGGGTGATCTTATAAGCGGTTTCCTCAGGCAGAATCTTGCGCAGGAAATTGGCAATCCGGTCGCGCGCCGGGCGTGACCACATCCATGTTGGCGTGCGTTGGAGCATGGTTACATGCTCTGCTTTGTCCGCCATTGAGGGGACGATGGTTACCGCAGTCGCGCCGGATCCGATGACCACGATTTTCTTGCCGGAATAGTCATAATCCTTGGGCCAAAATTGTGGGTGTAGTACGTCGCCCTTAAACGCGCCCGTATCAAAACCGGCGTCATAAGGCTCATCATAATCATAATAGCCTGAGCCCAGATAGAGCCAGCGTGCGGTGATTGTCCTGCGTGCACCATCCGCGCCTTCCAATTCGACATGCCATGCCGCGTCCGCATCGCGCCAATCGGCTGAGATAACCATTTGCTCGAACTGGATATGCCGGCGAATATCGCGTTCATCCACGATCCGGTGAAGATAATCGAGAATAGCGGGCGCATCGGCGATTGTCTTTTCATGCTTCCACGGTTCGAAATCAAAGCCGAGTGTGTGCATGTCGCTATCGGAGCGGACACCGGGATAGCGGAACAAATCCCATGTCCCGCCAAGGTCCTTGCGGCGTTCAACAATGCCGTATGAGACGCCCGGCGATTTTTCCTCAAGATGGGCGGCCATGCCGATCCCCGAAATCCCAGCGCCTACGATCAATACGTCATGATCGGGTTTTGCAATGCTCATCTTGCTCTCTCCTGCAGACAGATAAGCTAACCGATAATCAAATCAAGCGCCAGCCCCGTTGCATCCTGCAACGCAATTGGGCTAGCGGGTGGATTATGATCTCTCTTTTCCCCTCATCTTCCTCTGCCTCAACGAAAAGCCCTTTCCTCGCTCTCTTGCTGGGCGCTGCGTCCTCTTTCGCACTTGCACCAGAGCAATTGCGGGCCGAGGACAGATCGGCCGATATCGAAGCCGCCCCAAATGCCCCAAATGATCCTTCAGACCCGGAGCGCCGCGAGGACGCACAGCCGGTTCCGGTCATTGTGGTCACGGGCAAAGGCCTTAGCGATACGCCGGCAAGACCTGCCTATTCCTCGGCTAAGCTGGACCGCAATCAAATCGTAGCCTCCTCCTCGGGACGGATAGAAGACGTTCTTGGCGCGGCCGCCGGTTTCCAGCAATTTCGCCGTTCGGACAGCCGTTCTGCCAATCCCAGCGCGCAAGGCGCGACTTTGCGCGCGCTGGGCGGCAATGCCACCTCGCGCGCTCTGGTCTTGCTGGACGGCGTGCCGATTGCTGACCCGTTTTTTGGCTACATCCCGTTCAACGCGGTCGCGCCTGAGCGTTTGCAAAGCATCCGCGTCACGAGGGGCGGCGGATCGGGTCCATTTGGGACCGGCGCTTTGGCCGGCGTGATCGAGCTGGAAAGCGCGGGCGCGGACCAGCTTGGCGGACTTACCGCCAGCCTGCTTGCCAATAATCGCGGCGAGACCGAGGCCAGCGCCAGCCTGGCCAGCGAATTAGGCGGCGGATTTGGCGTGATCAGTGCCCGCTGGGACCGCGGCAAAGGCTTCTTTACAACGCCCGAGGACCAACGGGCCGAGGCAAGCGCGCGGGCTGCGTTTGACAATTGGTCGATTGGTTTGCGCGGTGCCGCTCCGCTTGGCAAGGGGCTTGAATTGCAGGCCAGCGGATTGGTCTTTGACGACCGCCGCACCTTACGTTTCGAGGGGGCAGACAGCACCTCAAGCGGGGCTAATGCCAGTCTCCGTGTGGTTGGCACAGGCGATTGGCAATTCGATGTTCTGGCCTATCTTCAGGCCCGCAATTTCTCCAATGTCGTGATCAGCTCGACCCGCTTTGTAAGGGTGCTTGACCAGCGCAATACCCCATCAACTGGGCTTGGCGGGAAAGTGGAAATTCGTCCCCCAGTGGGCGCCAATAACGTGCTGCGTCTGGGGGCCGATTACCGCCGAGCCGATGGTGAATTGCAGGAAGAGGCTTACAGTGCCTTCACCGGCGCCTTGCGCGAACGCCGACGGGGCGGCGGGGTCACCAGCGATTTGGGCTTCTTTGCCGAAAATGACTGGACCCTTGGCCCGCTTGTCGTGACCGGCGGTCTGCGGGCCGATCGCACGAGCATTGCGGATGGCTTTTACATTGCGCGCGATGCCGCGGGCGCGATTGTGACGGAAAATATCGCAGCGGACCGCGCGGATTGGAGCTTTTCCTACAGGGGCGGTCTGACGTTCAGTGTGAACGAGGATCTGCGCCTCAGGGCTGCGGCCTATCGCGGACAGCGTCTGCCCACATTGAACGAGCTGTACCGGCCCTTTGTGGTGTTCCCTGTCGTCACTCTGGCCAATGCTCAGCTTGAGAACGAGCGTTTAACCGGCTTCGAGGCTGGAATTGACTGGACCCCGTTTGAAGGGGCCGAAATTGCGCTGACCGCCTTTGACAACCGGATCAAAGGGGCCATCGCCAATGTCACGATCGAACCCAATTTGCGCCAGCGCCAGAACTTGCCTGCAATTGCCGCGCAGGGTGTGGAATTGGGCGCGAGGTTTAGGCGCGGGCAGCTGGTTTTTGACGGTTCATTGGCGTTCACCGACGCGGTGATTGATGGCGAGGGGGATGCCTTGGCGCTGGACGGCAACAGGCCGCCGCAAACGCCGCGCTGGTCGGGTTCAGCCCGGCTCAGTTGGCAGCCGAGCGCCGGATGGCAAGTCGCCGCGACCCTGCGTCATGTCGGGGCGCAATTTGAAAGCGATTTGGAAACGGGCCGCTTGCCCTCGGCCACCACTTTGGGCGCATTTGTCGAGGCACCGCTATTGGGCGAGCTTGCTTTTGTTTTTCGCGGGGAGAATTTGACCGATGCCCGCGTGGTGACCCGCAATTCAGGCGGAGCCATTGATCTGGGTGTGCCGCGCACGATCTGGGCCGGGCTGCGGTATGGTTTTTAACGGCAATCGCTGCGGTTTTTGCGCTTAACCGGCCAAGATTAAGGGGCGGTTCGGCTAGCGGCGAGCGCGGCGCTCAAACCGGTCCATAGTGCGGATGATATGCGCGAGCACGCTCGGGTGAAGCGGTTGCTCGAACTCGACGCCAACAGTGTTTTTGTCGCGCCAGCGGATATGAGCGGAGATGGGACCAATCGATCCAACCCGGAACAAGATTGTCGTGCCCACTTCGAGGACTGAAAACTTGTCGAAGAAATTACAGCCGGTTTCTGAAAGGTTCTTGATCCAGATATCGCGCGAGACGCCCACGCGCGAGCGATACCGTCCGGCAACTTCGACGATATGACGCGGCGCTTTTCGGTTGCCCAACTCGCTAGTGGGTATCGGCTTCGCTAGATTCACAGCATGCCTTTCGTGCCCATGCAGTCTGCAGAACTCATTTTCTCGCGACGCTTCAGTATATTATCAGCCGGGTTTACATTCGGTAAATTGGTGCCAGATCGATCATTTTGGGCACTTGCCCCTTGAAATTGAGGGCGATGGGAGGAGGCTTTCAGAGGCCTGCTTTCGCATCCAAGCTATGGCTCAAGAGATGGCTGCGGACAAATTCGGCGTTTGGGCCGTTTCCTGCTCAGCCGCCCTATTAGGCCGTTCACCTCTAGGCCGTTCACC
>CAZDHB010000053.1:0-8988 GCA_964505255.1 uncultured Porphyrobacter sp. | reverse complement strand
CTAGGCCGTTTACTGGCTGCGACCGCGTCCCCAAAGGTCTGAGCATCGGTTGGCCTGCCCAGCAGAAAGCCCTGCACCATGCCTGCGCCTGATCGTTTGGCCATGACCAAACTCAATTCGTCCTCGACCCCTTCAAGAAGGCATTCGACACCCAATGTATTGGCCATTCCGACCAAAGATTTGAGCATTTTTTCGGTCATTGGATCGCTCAAATCCTTCAGGAAACTGCGATCAATTTTGAGCTTGTTGATAGGCAAGGCACGCAGATAGCTGAAATTGGAATAGCCAGTGCCAAAATCATCAATCGCGATCTTGTGGCCAAGTTCAGCCAGACGCCGCAGATTATGCGTCGCGCGCTGGGTATCATAAAGCATTGCAGTCTCGGTCACTTCAAATTCGAGGTGCGCAGCGATAGGGTCGGCCCGAAGCAATTCGATAATCGCATCCATGGTTTGATCAGAATTGAGGTCATTGGCCGATAGATTGACTGAAAGCGCAACCGGTTCTGGCCATGTTTTGAGCGCTGCAATCGCCTGTTTGATGACCGCCAGCGAAATATTGGCAATCAGGCCGCATTCCTCGGCAATCTGAATGAAATCATCCGGGGCAACGACCCCGATCTCGGGGCTGGACCAGCGCGCCAAGGCTTCTGCGGCGACGATCTGATTGGCTTGCAGATTATATTGCGGCTGAAAAACGAGCGAGATCTCTTTGTCGAAATTGGCATCGCGCAGGGCTTGCTCAATCCCCTGCCGCCTCGATGCTGCTTTGGCATGGTCTTCATCGAAAGGGACAACCATATTCTTGCCGCAGCGTTTGGCGTGCAGCAGGGCAAAATCGGCCTCGTGAAACAGTTTGGTGGCCGGTATATTGGGATCGATTGCGCGGCAGCCAATGGAACCAGAAATCTGGATCAGCCGGCCATCAATTGGAAAAGGCTGGCAAAGCTTCTCAAGCAGGCCGTTGCACCATTCCTCAGGTGCTTTGCTGACCTTGCCGCGCTCGAACACGATAGCAAATTCATCACCGCCGATCCGGCTGATATGAGCCTGATCCTGACAAAAATAGCGCAGGCGGAAAGCAATTGATTTGAGCAGGCGGTCGCCGACCAAATGGCCATGGCTGTCATTGACCAGCTTGAAACCATCCAGATCGAGCAAGGCAAGCCAATGTTCCTCGCCCGTTTGCTCCGCGTTCAGACTTGTATCCAATTTCTCGAAAAACGCCCGCCGGTTGGGCAGGTTCGTCAGGCTGTCGGAGAAGGATTGATGGCGTAAGGTTTCCCCGATCGAAATTTCACCCTCTAGCCGCACTTCGGCCTTTTCGCGGGCGGCATTTGCAAGCTGCTGCGATGCTATAGCCTGGCCAAAGGCGCGGCGCAGATAATGCGCGATGGCAAGCGAGGATAGCGCCGCGCCGAAGCTGACAAAACCATAGATAATTTGGACCTCAGCCTCGAGCCCATAGACTTGCCATGCAAGGGCAGCCAGCGCGACTAAGGTGGAAAATGCCGATTGGCGCAAGCTCAGGCTGGTTAAGCCAAAGATCATCGCCATGATCACGAAATAGACCAATTTGACGGTGTCGAACTGAACATGGAGAGCATGCAAAACATTGCCCAACATGGTCAGATTGACCAGAGTGATCAGGATTTCCATGGTGAGCAAGCTGCGGGTTCGTTTGAGCGCAAATGCGCAGCAGGTGATAAAGATGGCTGAGGCGCCCGATAGGCTCGCCATCGCCCAAATATCATCTGGCTCTGTGTACCAGATGTTCGCAATTGTCATCAGGGCATAATAAATCGCGGCAACAACAAAATAGGTCGACACAATAGGCTGATAAGTCGCGGCGATCGCGTCTCCAGTCAGAAATCGTGACTTGCTTATCATCGTGCAATTCAACCAAGGACAAAATGGTGTTTTTCTTAATGAATGCACGCGCTCCTAAGTGTTCGGTACTGAAGCCCGGTGAAGTACTATGGTTAACACGGGTTAAGCATTGGCTTTCGGTAGATTTTTGAATGACTTGCGCTAATAAAGGGTGCGCTTCCTGATCGCGTGAGCCGGGCCTTTTGGCTGGTCTGGTGATCGCTCGAGACAATCACCGGAATGTGGGCAATCGACATCGTCCAATCTTGCTGATAACCATGCCGGCGAGCTCTTAAAAAAGAGCCGTTTAGGGGAGGGGCTTTATGAGCAGGCACCATGAAAAATCATGGCCAATGGCATCGCTTTTGACAGTCATGGCGATGGCCTTGCCAGTGACAGCATGCGGCAGTGCATCCGATGGTCCGCAAGGCGGTGTAGACGGCGCAGGTATCACATCGGGTGATGCGCAGACGGATGGCTATAGCGACACGCGCAACGCTTATTTTGGTGATCTGCACATTCACACCGGCAACAGTTTCGATGCCTATATCTTTAATGTCCGCTCCACGCCTGAGGATGTTTACAAATTCGCTCGCGGCGAGAAAGTGGTGCACCCCTCTGGCTATGAGATTGTCATTGACGGTCCGCCGCTCGATTTCGTCGCAGCAACCGATCACGCGGCCTATATGGGCATTTTGCCTGCCATGGATACTGAGGGCACCGAACTTAACAAGCTTGAAATGGCGCGGGATATGTTTTCCGATCAGCCAGAAAAAATTGTGGCGGCCTTCGGTAAGGTCGGCGCGAGCGTGCGTTCAGGAGAGCCTTTGCCCGGCGTGCTCGACAAAGAGATCGTCTCACGCACTTGGCGCTCGGCGGTGGATGCGGCCGATGAATATTATGCACCGGGCGAGCTGACGACCTTTGCAGCGTATGAATATACCGCCGTCACCTCCCGGCCCGATAGCGAAGATTTCGGCGGCGGCAATTTGCACCGCAATGTGGTCTTCAAAGACAACGCGCCCAATATGCCGTTTTCGACCTTGGATTCGATCAATCCGGAAGATTTGTGGGATTGGATGGATGGCCAGCGCGAAGCGGGCAATGAAGTCATGGCGATCCCGCATAATTCGAATGTCTCTGATGGCAAGATGTTCGATAGCGTGACCTATGATGGCAGCCCGCTGACCGATGCTTATGCGCAGCAGCGCATCCGCAACGAACCGATAGTCGAGATGACACAGGTCAAGGGCACCTCGGAAACCCATCCGGCCTTGTCACCCAATGACGAGCTGGCCAATTTCGAAATCTATGAATTGCTCCTCGGCTCGACATTAAAATCAAAAATCAATGGCAGCTTTGTGCGCGAGGCGCTGGCCAATGGATTGGCGATTGAGCGGGATCTTGGCACCAATCCGTATAAATTCGGCATGATCGGCGCGTCTGATAGCCATGTTGCGGGCGGCGCTTTCACCGAACGCAATTATTGGTCAAAAGTCGGTATCGTTGACGGAACCCCGGAGCGGCGCGGATCAGTGCCGCCCGGCGGCGCGCGTACGTGGGAGGGAACCGAGCGCATTCCCAATGCCGAAAACTGGTTCTCTAAATGGAGCGCATCGGGCCTTGCCGGTGTTTGGGCGGAAGAAAACACGCGCGAGGCGATCTTTGCTGCGATGGCTCGGCGTGAGACCTTCGCGACCACCGGACCGCGTATGAAAGTGCGCATGTTTGCCGGTGATTATGGCGCAGATATTCTGGATGCGGCGGATTTGTTGGAGCGGGCCTATGCCAATGGCGTACCGATGGGCGGTACGCTTAACGGCTTGAATGAGGCGCCCGATATTCTGGTTTGGGCCATGCGCGATCCAGCCAGCGTTCCGCTTGCCAAAGTGCAAGTCATCAAGGTCTGGCATGATGGCAGCGCGCAGGAGCGCATTTACGACGTTGCTTGTTCGGACGGGGCAGTGCCGGACCCTGAAACGCGCCGCTGTCCCGGCAATGGCGCAAGCGTGGATCTGGATAGCTGTCAGCCGAGCACGGGGCAGGGCGCGCCTGAGCTAAAGGCCTTGTGGCAAGACCCGGATTTCGACGCGAGCGAGGCCGCCGCCTATTATGTGCGGGTAATCGAAAACCCGACGTGCCGCTGGACCATGTGGGAAGCGCTGGCCAATGGCACGCCGCCGCATCCTGATTTGCCTAAGACCATTCAAGAGCGGGCCTACACCTCTCCGATCTGGTTTGATGCTGGCTAATGAGCCTTAATCGGCAGGCCGGCTGGCGCCGCTGGGCGGGCGAGCCATTCGTTCATTTCGCACTGCTCGGCGTTTTGCTTTTCTTGGGCCACGCTCTTTGGCAAGGCTGGACCGATCAAGACGCGCGCACAATTCTCGTCGATCCGCAAGAAATGGAACGGCGGGCGGTCCTGTTTGCCGGTGAGAACCAGCGCAATCCGACCGAGCAGGAATTGCAGGCCATCCTCTATGACTTTGTGGAGGAGGAGGCTCTGGTGCGCGAGGCAAAGGCGCTCGGGCTGGACGAGGGCGATACGATTGTGCGGCGGCGACTGGCACAAAAGGCCCGTTTTATGCTGGAGGATACAGCTGATCTCGAAATGCCCGATCAGGCGGCATTATGCACCCTTTTGGATAAGCAGCCCGAACGGTTTCGCGATCCGCCGCGGCGCAGCTTTGCGCATATTTTCATCGCTCCGGGCGAGCTTAGCGATGATGCGCTGCGCAGCA
This sequence comes from uncultured Porphyrobacter sp., assembly GCA_964505255.1. GTDB lineage: Bacteria > Pseudomonadota > Alphaproteobacteria > Sphingomonadales > Sphingomonadaceae > Erythrobacter. The sequence goes on along the minus strand of CAZDHB010000053.1, from coordinate 4,379 downwards.
AAGCCGATGCGGTTTTGACCCGCGCCAACAGGACCAATTCAAACAGGACCAATTCAAACAGGCCCAATTGGCGCGATCTGGGCGATCCTTTCCTGCTGAACCGGGCCTATGAACGGGCAAGCTATGGCGATGTTGCGAAGAGCTTCGGACCGGCCTTCGCGCGCGGTCTGTTTGCCGCACAAACCAGTTCAGCCTCTTTTCAAGGGCCAATTCCCTCCTCTTTTGGCCTGCATCTTGTGCGCATCGATGCCGCTGAGGAGGGCAGCACGCCGCAATGCGCAGCGGTGCTGGACGAGCTGGAGGCGGCATGGCGCAGCGATCAGCGCGAGGCAGCCAATGCACGCAGCGTTCGCGCCATCATCGACCAATATGAGGTTGTGGTGGACCAGTGATCCATCGGCTTCGCGCCTTGTGGCTTGCTTTGGCCATTTGTTTTGCAGCGGCGGCCCAGACCAGCCTCGCCCATGAAGTGCGGCCCGCTTACCTCGCGGCAGAAGAAACCGCGCCGGGCGAATGGCGCGTGACATGGAAGCAGCCCGTCCTTGAAGGCAAGCGGCTCAAGCTGGACCCGATATTTCTTGAAGCAAAAGAAGGCGGGCAAAGCCCATGCCCCTGGGTTCCCGAAACACGCGAGAACCTTGCCTCCACCACCATCGAGAGAGGCCGCTTGCAATGCCAGCTTGAAGCGGTGCGGATCGACGGGTTGGAGCGCACCTTGACCGACACGATTGCGGAGATCCGCCCGGCGGGCAAAGCGGCTTTGACGGCGCTGCTGAGGCCTGATCGCCGCTCGATTGATCTGAGCGAGCCGGACGGGGCAGGGGCCAGTCTTTATTTGGCCATCGGGATCGAGCACATCGTGTTTGGCTGGGACCATTTGCTGTTTGTCATCGCTCTGGTCATTTTGATCGGGCAATGGCGGCGCGTGGTTGGGGTGATAACCGCTTTCACTTTGGCCCATTCGGTAACCTTAGGCTTGGCGGCGCTCGGCTTCGTTGGGATCCCCTCCCGGCCGGTTGAAATTCTGATCGCAGCGTCGATCGTGCTGCTCGGCTGGGAGATTTTGCGCAAGCAAGCGGGTGAGGCGAGCTTGGTCACCGAGCGGCCCTATCTGGTGGCGATTGTCGTCGGGCTGATTCACGGGCTGGGCTTTGCCGGGGCCTTGGCCGAAATCGGCTTACCCAAAGGCACCGAGTTAATGGCTTTGCTGCTGTTCAATATTGGCGTTGAGCTGGGCCAGATTGCCGTCATATTAGCGGTTCTGGCTGCGCTTTGGGCGCTCGGCAAGGCGGCGTATGCTTGGCAAGCAAGCGTGATCAAAATCGCCGCCTATTGTTTGGGCGCGATCGGCATGTTCTGGATGATTGAACGGCTGGCGCAATATTGGGCCTAAGGCCGGGCCGGGCGCGATGATCGTCATGCGTCCAGACCCGGCCTTCACCGGCTAAATTGCACAGCTTTAGAAACTAAAGCGCATCGAGGCGACCGCTTTGGCCTCGTCCGTTTCGACCAGAGTTACGCCATCGGAGATCACGATCGCTTCCTCGAAATTGACCCCGAGATTGACCGACAGACCGCGTGCAATATCGTAGGCCGCGCCAATTCCGACGGCCATCTCATCATCGCCAGCGGCTTGTCCGTAATGACCTTCAGCGGAAAATCGGAAGGAGCCCATTTGCGCTCTTGTTCCCGCCGAAAGGAACCAGCGGTCTGCATCAGTGACCGCGCTGGTCAGCTTTTCATAACCGCCGCCCAGATCGAACAATGTGCTGCCATAGACCAGTTCTGCCACTGCCGAGACGCCTCGGGTGTTAAACTGGACGGTGCCATCTTGTGAGGTAAACCGGCCATCAGCGGCGCGAAAGGCAAAACGGTAATCTTGCTGTCCGATTGGACGCTGGAAAACCGCGCCAACCTCAAAATTGCCATTCTCATCGACGGCTCCGACGAGCACCGATGGACCAAAGCGGCCAACATAAGCGCCGCCCCATTGATCAAGGCCGCCGTAAAAATCGTCAAACGCCAGCAGGCCATTGCCAACCGCGCGCGCCCTGCGGGTGACTTCACGCACTTGGCCATTGACATTGCCGCCCAGAACGGTGCCAAAACTGGTCCCGATAAAGCCAGCGACATTGTCTGAATATCCGTCATCGCCGCCAAATACGTCGACCGCTTCATTGGAATATTGGCCAAAATAGGCCGCGCCCACTGTCCAGCGATTGGCCAATTGGGTCTCGGCCGAGATCTGGAAATTGCCAGCAACGACCGGATCGACGCTTTCGGTATCGCTGATATTGTCTTTCTCGCCGATCACGCCGCCATCAGCAATGCCGGTGACTTCAACGGTGATATCGCCAACTTCGAAGGCAAAGGGTTCCTCAAGCGAGGAGAGATTGTCATAGTTGAGGCTGATATCTTGCGCCGCGGCTTGGGCAGGCAAGGCGCATAGGGCGGCCAGTGCTGCCCCAGCTTTGAGCAAGGTGTAGTGGCTCTGGGTCATCGCTCAGGCCTTCCGCTTGAATAGGGTATTGAACGCTTGGCGCGCGATGAGCCTGCCGGCCCGGTCGGCCTGATCGTGATCGGCCAGCCAATGAACGCCGCCGTACAGGCGCGACCAGCCGTTTTCGTAAGCCGCCTGATCGAGGCTGGTGAAATAGCGCCGCTTACCGGTCAGCGTGGGCCACAGCACTTGGTCCGGGCTTTCATGGCTGAAGTTCACCGCATCGGTGCCGATCAGCAGCTTGATCATTTCAACGCCCACAGCGCCAAAGGTCGAGTGACCCGATGTGTAGGCGGGGAAATTGGGCGTCGGGATATAGCTTTCCCAATTGCGCTGCCTTGCCACCCTTGGATCGCTGTTGGCAAAATCATCTGCGCGGAAGCAAATCACCGTTTCGGGACGGACAATGTCATGCGCGTATTTGCTGTCCCATGCCTGGATCGAGGCATCGGCTTGGGTCGCCCCCATCAAGGCAAAATGGCGCGCATGATCGAGGAAATCGAAGCCGCGATCCTGCATCACCTGCAAACCGATATAAAGGAAGTGACCGGGCGGGGTGATACCCCAAGGGCCGTCTTCCCAAAACAGCGCGATCTCCGATTGGTCTTCGGTTCGCACTGCGCTGTCTTTGCCGCCAAGACTGCGGACAAGATCGTATTGTTCGGCAAATTCGGGGCTTTTGGGATCAAGGAAGTTGGGCACGCGGAACTGCGAGCTGCTGGTCATCGTCCATGGCTTGATCTGACCGTGACCGGGGAACAATCCGCGGTCATATGCGCCCACAGTTGGTCCAGGATTGGCGCTATATGCAGGGCCGGTCGGGGTCCATTTGAGCGCGTCATCGCGGCGCGGGTAACGCCCAAGATAGTAATTAACCTTGTGCGGCTCCGCCCCGTCATGAGTGCGCATCTTGTTGATCATCAGACCAACATGGCGGCCCCATTTGACGCCGAGATCCTTAGCCTCGCCATCGGGAAAGCGGCCCTTAAAGGCGCGCCTTTCGAACAGAAATGGCTGCTGGAAACACTCCGAGGCGGCGGTCGCAAAGGCCACCCCGTAAGCAACCTCTGGATCAGCGCCGACCGGCGCCGGTCCGAAGTCATAAGGCATCTCAAAGCGGCCCATAATCGCATTGGCAGCGGCGAAACCGGCCACCATCGGCGCGGCAAAATTATAAGCGGCGCGCGGCGGGGCAACCCGCTGATCGCGCACTTGCTGCATGATGATATCGACCCAGTGATAGACCGTGTTATGGTTCTGGGGATCAAGAATATTGGTGAGATAGCTTGAACGGCTGCCCAAAGATGCTGTCGAACAACCTGCAAGACCGCTTGCCGCCAAACCGGCTGCGCCCGCGATCAATCTACGCCTGGATACTTGCACTTCTAACCTCCACTTCGCGGGTGAAATGCCACTGCAAGGCCCTCTAACCGCGGTGTTTTACTGTCATTGCTGCGTTCAAAACGCGCCTAAGACCAAACCGCCTGCGACCTGAGCGGGAGAGCCTGTCAGCAGGGCTAAGACAACAAGGTTAATTTCAAGTGGAGGCGAGCGAGTTTTTGGGGTGCGCCAAGGGCTCGGCATCGGGGATGCCAGACGGCGTCAATCTGATGCCAGTGCGATAGCCAGATGCCGCGCGGCGGGGCGGGGCAAAGCCTCGCTCTGCTCCCGCGCCGCCTGTTCTATTGCAACCGTGTTCTTGCAAACTGTGCTATTGCAAATTGTCGATATCGGCCTGTTGCACTGTATAAGTACCAGTGAAGGTCACCGTGTCACCGGGTGCCAGCAGATCCCAGCTTCCGTTGGTTGCAGCATCGGTTGAATCGCCGGTTGTGCCTGCATCTGTGGAGAGAGTTTCATCCCCGGGAACAGGCGCAGG
>CAZDHB010000052.1:6817-21172 GCA_964505255.1 uncultured Porphyrobacter sp. | reverse complement strand
ACTTAAAATCCCCTGATCTTTGATCGTGCGGGTTCGAGTCCCGCCACCCGCACCAATTCAGGTGATCCAATCTCAACCCCCAAAAGCGGCCTCCTTTTTGCCAGGAAACCGGGCCGGATCCGTAAAGCTGTCTGAGCGCGATTTACAAATTGTTTAAATGCACGGTGTTAGCGCTCATATTGCGGGTGCGTGCTATCGGGTCATGGCATGCCAACAGACAATGGGCATCACATGGATACACCAAAAGACATTGCCGCATTTGCCGCCGATCCGTCAGATCATGTGGTTGGCGATGCAGGGGAATGCGCGCTCAGCGGCCCATTCCCGGCGGTAGAGCGCAGGGAAGCCTTGCGCATTGGCGCGGTCGTGCGGACCGTGAAGGTCACCGCGCGGCGCGGCGAGTTTATTGCTGTCATGCGCGATGTGTCAGACAGCGGTATTGCGCTTAAGGCGTTTCATGATCTGCCACTCGATGATGATCTGGCGCTGGAACTTGAAAATGGCGAGGTGTATGAGCTTGACTATGTTCGCGGCTCGGCGCGCAATCCCATTTTTGCCTTCAAAACGCCCCTCAAGCATCAAGATCTACTCGTCCCGCCATCCAATTTCGCGAAGCGGCACTTGCGTTTTCGCTTGGTCATTCCTGTGACAATTGTGCTTGGTCAGGCTGGCCAAAGACGCGAGATCGAGGCAACCGCTTACAAGGTCTCGCAGCAGGGCATCCAATTCACTTGCGATGAGCCTCTCGCGATTGATCAGCGCCTTGTGATCAGCGCGCCAGAAATGCCTGAACTGAGCGGCGCAGTGCGTTGGCGCTCCAATTCGCGCCACGGCGCGGTGCTGGACACAAGATTTGCGCTGGAGGATTTCGCGCTGAAGCTGGCGCAGATCCAATGTCCGGCGCTACTGCGTTAAGCGGGTTTGAAATCCAGCGCTGCGCCATTGATGCAATGCCGTTTGCCGGTTGGGCGCGGTCCATCATTGAAAATATGTCCCAGATGGCCGCCGCAATTGGCGCAGTGGACTTCTGTGCGGGGATAACCGATTTTATAATCAGTGCTGGTTCCAACCTTGCCGCTGATCGCCTGATAAAAGCTGGGCCAGCCGGTCCCGCTGTCATATTTGGTTTGCGAGGCATAAAGGCTCTCGCCGCAGCCTGCGCAAGCGAAGATACCCGGCCGTTTCTCGTCATTGAGAGCGGAAGAGTAAGGTCTTTCGGTGCCCGCCTGACGCAGGATGTAAAATTCGGTCTTGGACAGCCGCGCGCGCCACTCAGCCTCGCTTAGGCTTAGCGGGAAGCTCTTCGCCTCTGCCGGGCTGGAGCCGCAAGCTGCCAGCGCCGAGGCCGCTACGCCAGCACCCAAAAGCCCCAGCATTCGCCGGCGGTCCAGCGATCCATCCGGGCTCATAGTGGTGATTTTAGAATATGTGTTCATTGTGCAGGCCTTAGCTTTGTGCACTCTATTATACGCTGCACGGCGCGTAAAAGTTTCACCTGCAAGTGAATTTTCGTGCCGGGTTTATTCTGGCCAAAAGCCTCAAAACTGAGTGATTTCGGTTTCCAGCTTGCGGAAGCCATGGACGAAATTCGCCCGCACCCGTTCGACATCGCCTGCGACATGGACCCGCATGCGCCGGGCATGCATTTCCTCAAGCAGAATGCGCAGTTGCAACTCGGCCAGACGGGCACCGACACAGCGGTGAATACCATAGCCAAAGGCCAGGTGCCGGCGTGCATTCTCGCGCGTGATGTCGAGCTTGTCTGCATCGGGGAACACGCTTTCATCGCGATTGGCCGAAAGATACCACATGACGAGCTTGTCACCGGCCTTGATCTTATGGCCGAACTGCTCGGTATCCTCGGTCGCGGTGCGGCGCATATGCGCCAGCGGCGTTTGATAGCGGATGCATTCCTGAACCGCATTGGGGATCAGGCTGGGGTCTTCCTCGAACAATTTGCGCTGATCGGGGAATTTGTCAAAGGCATGGATAATACCGCTCATCGTATTGCGGGTCGTATCATTACCGCCAACGATCAGCAGCACCAGATTGCCCATAAATTCCTGCGGGCTCATTTGGTTCATGGCTGGCGAGTGGATCATCATTGAAATGAGGTCCGGTGTCGGCTCGCCCTGAGCCCGTTCAGCCCACAGCGTCTGGAAATAGGCCGCCATTTCATGCAGCACTTCGCGCCGCTGCGTATCGAGGTCCCGGGCAAGGCCAAGCTCGGTGTCGCCTGCCCAATCCGACCAGAAAGTGAGCAAACGCCGGTCTTCCCATGGGAAACCGAAGAGAATGGCGAGCATTCCCGTGGTCAATTCAATCGAAACCTTATCGACCCAGTCAAAGGTTTCACCGCGCGGAAGACTATCCAAAACCTCGCCTGTGCGGGCGCGAATCTCGTCTTCCATCCGCTTCATCTCGGCCGGGGTGAAAGCGGGGGCCACGGTGCGTCTTTGTCCGGTGTGCTTGGGCCGGTCCATCGCGATAAACATCGGCAATTGGAACCGCTCCTCATCAGGGGCAAGCTCGGTCTCCCAATCGGGATCGCTGATGGTGATGCCGCCTTTTTCCCAATCGGATGAGAACAGCTCGGGCAGCGCCTCGATATGCTGGATGGCCTTGTGTGAAACCACGTTCCAATAGGCGCCAAACGGGCTGTCGCTGACATAATTCATGGCGCCTTGCGCGCGCATCTCAGCAAAAATCGGCTGCCAGCGATCCTCGGCATAGATATCACTTCGGCTGACATCGAAGGGCTCGGTATGCGAGCCTTCTGGAAGGGGGTTGGCCGCGAAATATTCCTTCAGCGCCTGATAAGCGGTTGGCGAAGTGCGATATTGCGGTTTGCCTGGCGCGGCTTGTCCGCTGTCCGATTTATCGGGGGCAATCGTGGCCATAATGTCTCTCCCTAGACCCTGCGCTGACATCTTGATCGGTCTCGCGCTGCTGAGTCTGAACCCTTTTTATCAGCCCTTACTTACCCTTGTGTCAATAGTGCGTTTCGGATCGAGACTTATTACAGCCCGCGCCGCCGCCTGCGCTTTGGCCTATGGCGACCGGTTAGGCCGCCTTACGGCGCTTGAGAACGGCGCTGAGCTTGCCGCGTCTGGCCGGGCCGGACTTCATCACTCTGCGGCGGAACAGGCTTGCTCCGGCTTTGACAAATACAAGCACGCAGAAGGCTTGCCAGCAGAGCGCCATGACATGCGGCCATATCTCCGGCGATTGGGCAGCCCTCGCGAGCATGGCAAAGGGAGAGCTGAGCGGAAAGATTACCGCGATCATCTCCAGCAGCGAGCCGGGGTCCGTTAAAGAAAATGCTGCGAGGAAAAACACCAGCAATTGCATCATGGTGACCGGCATCGAGAGGGTTTGCACCTCGCGCACGGTGGAGGCCATGCCGCCAATGGTCAGGAATAAAGATCCGAGCAGCAAATAGCCAAAGGCGAAATAGGCGACCCCGAGGGTGAGGAACAATGGCCAGCCGAGCGCCGGTTCAGGCAAGCTGGGCAAAGCCTCGCCGCCGAAATGGATAATCAATGCCCCAAAGCTGCCCCACACGGCGACCCCGACAAAGGACACCCCGAGCATGGCGACAAGCTTGCCGAGGAATACCGCATCCATCGGGATCGAGGCGGCCAGTATCTCGATAATCTTGTTGGCCTTTTCTTCGACCAGATTGGAGAGGACCATGCCCGCAAGCAAGATCATCAGCATGAACAAAAGCAATTGCCCGGCTTGTGCGGTTTTGACCCTATCCGAACGGTTTGCCGCCGCACTGGCGGTCGTCGGATTGGCTGTCACAACCGGAAATTCGGCATGTGCCGGTGATCGCGCCATCGAGGCCAGCATGGCAATCGGGCCATCCCACAAGGCAATCTGCGCCTCTGGACCGGTGAGCACAGGGGCATCGAGCGTTCCGCTCATGACGGCGGCGTAACCCCCAGAAGAACCACCAGCTGAGCCGGTCTTCGGTGCTGCCAGAATGGCTTCGGGGGTGAGGCTGGGGTCCTCGGCCCAGCTCTCGGCGATCGTGAGGGCTGGCAATCCGGGCAAATCGCCTTGAAAGCTCTGCCAGGTCTCAATCATCGCGGCATTGTCTGCCTCTGTCATAGCCAGCGCGACGGTGTTGACGGCAACCTCGCGTTGCACTTGCCCGCCGATCGATCCCGCCATGCCGCCCACCAGAACGGGGAACAGCGGCCCCAGCAAGAAGAACACAAAGGCGCGGCTGAACAAAATCGCCAGAAAATCGCGCCGGGCGATGACCCATGCCGCTTGCCACAGGCTGAGGCGGGATTGCGCTATCGGCGCAAGGGCGCTGCTGGGGGCTGGCTGGCTCATGCTTTGCTCTCTTGTGATGGGGCTTGCTCAAGCGCTTTGGCGGCTGCTTCGCCGGCAATATCGACAAAGGCATCATGCAATCCGGCACGCTCGATCGAGAGGGAAAGAATGCCTGCCTCGCCCTCGATCAGCGGTTTGAGCATGGCCTCAATGCCCGTTTCGGGAACGGCGAAGGACCAGAAATGCCCGCCGCCTGATTTTTCTGCGTGTTTGGCGCTTTGCGGCAAAGCGCTGCGCCATGCGCCATCGCCTTGGCGGGTTTCCAAGCGGACCTGAGCCGGAATTCTGTCGCGCGCCTCGTCAACTTTGCCCGCAAAAGGCACTTTGCCGCCTGCGATAATGGCAATGCCTTCGCACAGGCGCTCAGCATGAGCGATGACATGGGTTGAGAAGATCACCGTGGTTCCGCCCGCCGCCAGATCGCGGATCATCACCTCCAGCTTGCCTTGATTGATTGCATCGAGACCGCTGAAAGGCTCATCAAACACCACCAAGCGCGGCTGATGAACCAGCGTGCCCAGCAATTGGACCGTTTGCGCCATGCCTTTGGACAATTGCCGGATTTGCCGGTCAATTGCGTGGGTTAGACCGTGGCGTTCGAGCAATTCGCGCCCGCGCGCTTTGCCCACATCAAGCGGGACGCCGCGTAGCGCGCCCATAAAGGCAATCGCCTCGTCGCATTTCATCGAAGGATAGAGCCCGCGCTCCTCCGGCAGATAGCCGATCAGCCGGGCGACATCATGCGGATTGTCATAACCGAACACCCGCCGCACTCCGGCATCAGGCTCGATAATGCCCAGCAGCATGCGCAAGGTGGTGGTCTTGCCTGCCCCATTGGGCCCCAAAATGCCGTAAATCGCGCCTTGCGGAACCTCGATATCGACCCCGTCAACCGCCAGCGTATCGTCAAATCGCTTGATGAGGCCGCGCGCCTCAATGGCCAGCGCGCGATCATCGTCTAAACCGGCCTCCACCGCCAATTCGGGATGGGCGTCTGCTATGGGCTTGCTATGAACGGTCATCGCAGCGCATTATCCTAAAATGATTGCAACAGGTAATTTTCTCGTCAGTGCATAACGGCCAAGCCCTTTCAGAATTGCAAACGGCTCAAATTCAAGCAGATTTGCGGCTTGAGGCTGAGCGGATCGGCTTTGCCAGCGTGGGTTTTGCGCCTGCTGGGCCCGACCCCTTGCGCATTGCCCGGTATGAGGAATGGCTGGGCGAGGGACGGCACGGCGCGATGGAGTGGATGGAGGCGCGCAAAACCCAGCGCGCATCGCCAACCGGCCTGTGGAGCGAAGCGCGCTCGGTGATTGCGCTGGGCATGAGTTATGCGCCCCAGCATGATCCGCTCGCGCTTGAAGGCGAAGGGGATAAGGCGCGCATCTCGGTTTATGCGCAAGGGCGCGATTATCACGATGTGGTCAAAAAATCACTCAAAGCGCTGGCCCGCTGGATGATCGCCCAAGCTCCCGAAAGCGAGCTGAAAGTGTTCGTGGATACAGCGCCGGTGATGGAAAAACCCTTGGGCGAGGCGGCCGGGATCGGCTGGCAGGGCAAGCACACCAATCTGGTCAGCAAATCGCATGGAAATTGGCTGTTTCTGGGCGCGATTTACTCCACCATCCCGTTTGTGCCGGATGCCGCGCATCAAGACCGCTGCGGCAGCTGCACCGCATGCCAGACGGCCTGTCCAACCGATGCCTTTCCTGCGCCTTACACGCTCGATGCGCGGCGCTGCATTTCCTATCTCACGATTGAGCATAAGGGGCCGATCCCGGAGGAATTTCGCGCCGCCTTGGGCAATAGGATTTACGGCTGCGATGATTGTCTGGCGGTGTGTCCATGGAACAAATTTGCCCAAGGCGCACGCAATCACAAGCAACAGGCACATGCGAAGTTTGCCGCGCGCGCAGAATTGGTAAGGCCTGATCTGGCCGATTTCTTGGCTCTTGATGATGCGGGTTTCAGAACGCTCTTTTCTGGCTCTCCGATCAAACGGATTGGGCGCGGCCGGTTTGTGCGCAATTGCTGTTATGCGGCCGGCAATAGCGGCAATGCCGCATTTCTGGAGCCGCTGGCCGGGCTGTGCGAGGACCCCGATGCGGTGGTGGCAGAGGCAGCGCGCTGGGCCAGCGAAAGACTGGCCAAACCGCGCGCCTAGAGCATTTCTTTGAGCTGGATTTCGGTATCGGCCAGCGTTTCGCTCGGGATCTCGGCTCGGGCCTCGATCAACTTGCGCCCTTGGGCGTAATCGCGCATCGCATTGACGCAATCGAGTGCGATCACGCGTCCTTCTTTGAGATAGATGATCGCAAATTTGCGCTGCTCGGGATCGCCGCGCATCACCGTTGCATCATAGCCAAGCGAAAGCCCGACGGTCTGCAATTTCAGATCATACTGGTTCGACCAGAACCATGGCACGGCGCGGTAGGGCTGTTTATCGCCCATAATCGCGCGCGCGGCGCAGCTTGCCATGTCATGCGCGTTCTGCACCGATTCCAGCCGGATGACCGCATTATCGGCATAGTCATTGGCATGCGCGGCGCAGTCGCCAATCGCGTAAATATCATCCAGCGTGGTCCGGCAAAAAGCGTCCACATCAACGCCATTGGTGCCTGAGGCGCCCGCCGCGATGAGCGGCCCAACCGATGGCACAATACCAATGCCCACAATCACGATATCGCAGGGCAATGTTTCGCCCGCCGCAGTGACCACGGCGCTGACTTTGCCATCCTCGCCCTCGATCCGCTCGACCCCGGTGCTAAGCCGCATATCAACGCCATGAGCGCGGTGTTCGCTCTGATAAAACTGAGACAAAGCCTCGCCCGCCACCCGATTGAGCACACGGGGCAAGGATTCCACCAGAGTGACATTGCACTCAAGCTTGCGCAGCACGGCTGCTGCCTCAAGCCCGATATAGCCGCCGCCGATAACCACGGCCCTTTTTGCGCCGCCATCCAGTTCGGCCATGATCGTATCGACATCAGCCCGGGTGCGAACGCCGTGAATACCGGCGAGATCCGATCCTGGACAATCCAGCCTGCGCGCCACTCCCCCGCCAGCCCAGATGAGCTTGCGATAACCGATCCGGCTGCCATCGCCCAAAACCACCTCATGCGAGAGCCAGTCTAGCTCGGCAATATTCGCACCGAGCCTAATATCGATGTTCTTGTCGCTCCAAAAACTCTCTGGCCGGATGGCGATGCGTTCGAAAGGCTTGTCGCGGGCGAGATATTCCTTGGACAAAGGCGGCCGTTCATACGGCAGATCACGTTCCCTTGTGATCATGAGAATACTGTCCTCATGACCCGCTTGGCGCAAAGCAATCGCAGCCTGTGCACCGCCATGGCCCGAACCCACGATAATAATGTCCGCTTTGTCCATCACGGCTGCAGGTCTTGCGCTAAATCGCGCCCTCGTCAAGCATCAAGTGGGGTCAAACATCCAGGGCTTCAGCGGTTAAGGACAGTGCGCGCCGCCGACGCGATTTGCGCCAGCATAGCGGGGGTAACCTGAGCCTCGGTCTGAGCCCGTTCGACCATGGAGCGGAATTGACGAATAGCGCCATCGTTTTTCTGCGCCCAGATTTTTGCAGTTTCGCCAATATCGGTTTTGCCCTTTTTGCGCGCAGCTTGACGCTTGGCCTCGGCCTTTGACAATCGCCGCACCAACTCAAGCCGCATTTGCTGGAAATCGCGGGCCAGCCCATCGACCAGCAACCTCTCCCACACGTCAGACGGGTTCATCATAGCAGCGGTGCTTTGCGCCCAATCCAAACCAAGGCGCGCGCCGATCGCGATAAAGGCGCGGGCGAGAGCTTTGGGATCAAGCCCTGTTTCGGCAGCGAGGTGAGCCAGCGCGACCGAGCCATCCAGATCGAACAGATTGGTGACCTTAGCGGCCAGCAATTGGGGCGCATCGGCAGCGATCAGACTGTCTTGCAGGGCGGCGGATTGCTGGCGCGCGCCGTCTGATAAGAGTTGTCCGGTGGAACGCGACAGCAGCTTGACCGATTTGCCAAGCCGTTCGATCATCGCGGCCGGCGTTACCTGCCCGCCGCATGTCCGCAGCAGATCCGACATTAGATTGCCACTTGCCGCTGCCAATCGGTCGAACATGACGAGCCGCGCTTTTTCAGGCATGGGCGCCGCTTCAAGATCGGTCCACAATTCCTCCAGCCCAAACAAGTGACTGACAGTGACAAAGGCAGCGGCGACCTGAGCGAGCTGTGCGCCCTCTTCCTCAGCCAATTCAAAAGCGTGAATAACGCCGAGCCGGTTGACCAGCGCATTGGCAAGCTTGGTCGCGATAATCTCGCGGCGCAGTCTGTGCCCCTCGATCTGAGCCTTGAAGCGGCCGCGCATCGGTTGCGGAAAGCTGTCTTTCAAAAACCCGTGCAATGCCGGATCATCGGGCAGATCGGAGCCTTCGATCGCGTCTTGCAGAACCAGCTTGGCGGAAGAGATCAGCACGGCAAGTTCAGGCCGCGTAAGGCCTGCGCCTTCACTGGCCCTGCGCAAAAACACCTGATCTTCCGCCAGCCCCTCGGTTTCGCGGTCTAGCTGGCCGCGCTCTTCCAGCCCGCGCATCAAATGCAAATAGGATGGCACCGCGCCCGCGCCGCCGATTTGAGCGATGGAAAGGGCGAGTGCTTGCAAGCGGTTGTTATCCAGCACCGCTGCGGCGACCTCGTCCGTCATCTCCTCCAGCAGCGCATTGCGGCGGCGTTCGGAGAGTTTGCCGCTGCGCCGCGCAGCCGCAAGCGCGATCTTGATATTCACTTCATTATCCGAGCAATCAACGCCGGCTGAATTGTCAATGAAATCGGTGTTGATGCGCCCGCCGCGCATGGCAAATTCGATCCGGCCCGCTTGAGTGGTGCCGAGATTTGCGCCCTCGCCAATGGCCTTGGCGCGCAATTCGCTGGCGTCAATTCGCACCGCATCATTGCCCGGATCGCCCACTTCGCTGCCGCTTTCATGAGCGGCCTTGATGTAAGTGCCGATACCGCCGAACCACAAGAGGTCGACCGGCGCTTTCAATATGGCCGTGATCAGCGCCTCGGGCTCTATCTGGCTAACCTCGATACCCAGCGCGTCTTGCGCTGCTTTGCTGAGCGTAATCTGCTTGTCGCTGCGGGAGAAAACCCCGCCCCCTGTTGAGATCAGTTTCGGATTGTAATTCTCCCAGCTTGAGCGAGGCAATTCGAAGAGCCGCTTGCGCTCTTTCCAGCTGCGCGCTGGATCGGGGCTGGGGTCAATGAAAATATGCCGGTGATCGAAAGCGGCCACGAGCCGGATCGCTTTCGACAAGAGCATTCCGTTGCCAAACACATCGCCCGACATATCGCCGCAGCCTGCCACACTCACCGGGTCTTGTTGGACATCGATCCCCATTTCGAGGAAATGCCGCTGAACCGAGACCCACGCCCCGCGCGCGGTGATGCCCATGGCCTTATGGTCATAGCCGTTTGAACCGCCGCTGGCGAAAGCATCATCGAGCCAGAAATCCTGCGACTGGGCGATACGGTTGGCAACATCGGAAAAGCGCGCCGTGCCTTTGTCTGCTGCGACAACGAAATAGGGGTCTTCCCCGTCATGGCATAGAACGCCTTGGGGGTGGATGACCTTATCGCCGGCGATATTGTCTGTGACCGACAAAAGCGCGGTGATAAACACTTCATAGCTCGCCTGACCCTCAGCGGCCCAAGCGTCGCGGTCCATTGCTGGATCGGGCAATTGCTTGGGATAAAAGCCGCCTTTCGCGCCGCTTGGCACAATCACGGCGTTCTTGACCCTTTGCGCTTTCATCAGGCCAAGGATCTCCGTGCGAAAATCATCGCGCCTGTCCGACCATCTCAGACCTCCACGCGCGACTGGGCCAGTGCGCAAGTGGATCCCTTCCAGACGGCGGGAGTAGACGAAAATCTCGCGCCACGGCACGGGTTTGGGCAGACCGGGCACAAAGGCCGAGTTGATTTTGAACGCCAAGGCCCCTGTTTTGGCATCTGCCCCCGAACTAGCGAACGCATTGGTGCGCAAAATCGCATGAATCAGCGATTGGTAAAGCCGCAGCACCCGGTCATCATTGATCGCGGAAACCTGTGCCAGAGCGCGGGTGAAATCGGCTTCGGCGGCGGCAATCGCACTGGTGCGTTTGGCCTGGGTTTTGGCCGGATAGCCCGGATCATGCAAAGCGCGCAGCAAAGCGATCAGCGCTTTGGTCGCGCCCGGCGCACCGCGCAAGGCATCGACCACTGTGTAGATTGTGTAACTTAGCCCGGTTTGGCGCAGATAGCGGTAAAATGCCCGCATCCAGCCTGCTTCTTCTGCGGTCAGCCCCGTTTCCGGCACCAGCCGGTTGAACGGATCATTTTCCGCCTCGCCATTCAGCGTCGCGGCGATCGCTTCCTCGATGAAGGGGGCGTGGCTGATGAGCGCGTCCGGATCGGCATTGTGCGCTTTCTGGCCATGCTCAAATTCGAGCGCAAAATCATGGATTGTACCAAGCTCGCCATTGTTCAGCATGGTGGGCATTTCGGCCTCGACCCTGAAACCGAAATTTTCCAGCGTCGGCACCGCGTCAGACAGCGGCAGAGTGCCTTCCGCGGTATAAAGTTTGAGCCGCAAGGCCCCCTCTTCGGAGCGGATATTGCGATAGAGGCGGCAGGCTCTTTGCGGTGCCCCTTCGCTTTCGGCATGCTGGCCGAGACCATTGAGCACGGCGATATCGCGCGCGGCTTCATGCGCGCCGGATGCCCCGCGATATTCGGGCGGGAAGGCATTGGCCCAGCGCATCGCGAGCGCCGCTGCGCGGCCCGGCTCGATAATTTGCGCCAGCTCGGTTTCAACCGCCTCGCTCCACCCGCGCAGCATGGTTTGCAAGCGTTGATCAAGCGCTGCCTCGCTGCTGATATCGCGTGCAGGATCATTGCCGCGAATATCGAACACAAAGCGGAGCATGGCGAGATTGCCGCCTTCGACCTCCAGGCTCCAGTCGAGCATCTCACCTGTCACACCCTCTTCGAGGAGCGTCTGGATTTGCAGGCGGACCTGCGTTGCGACCATGTCGCGCGGCAGCCAGACAAACACAAAAATGTGGCGCGCCAGCGGCGTCTTGACCAGCGCAAGTCGGGGCCGCGGGCGGTCGACGAGGCCCATCATGGTGGTCGCGAGCCGTTCGGTATCGTCGGGGCTAAAACCAACCACCAGATCATGCGGCAAAGTGGTCAAGGCATGGACCAGCGCCTTTCCGGCATGGCCTGCTGCGTCAAAATCATGCGCTTCCATGATCTGGCTGAGGCGCTGGCTTAATAGCGGCACATCGCGCGGCGGCGCGGCCAGCGCTGCGCTGGTCCACACCCCGGCATGGACGGATAGGCCAACCACCTTCTTGCCCTCGCGCACGGCGCAAATGAAGATATCTAGCGGCACCCGGCGATGCACCAGCGCAATATGGTTTGCCTTGATAATCAGCAATGCATCGGCGCTGTGCTGACGGTCAAACCAATCGAAGGCACGCTCGAAAGACGCCTCCGCCAGCAGCGCA
Source organism: uncultured Porphyrobacter sp. (assembly GCA_964505255.1). Classification (GTDB taxonomy): domain Bacteria; phylum Pseudomonadota; class Alphaproteobacteria; order Sphingomonadales; family Sphingomonadaceae; genus Erythrobacter. Next base: position 9,274 of record CAZDHB010000052.1, on the reverse strand, counting down.
GGCGTGCTTTTCCGGCAAATGCCCAGCGGTTTATGAACCGTGCCATCGCGCATGCGCGTCACATGACCCAATTGCGTGAGCATGCCATCATTGAGCCAGCCAAGCAGCGCAGCCGAGCCGGAGTTTTTGCGCGCTGAGGCGAGCGTTTTGGCATCGCTGGCCATGGCGCGTTGCAGTTTGGGCCAGTCAGAGACAGCAGCGCGGACATCGCCCATGGCGGTGCGGATCGCTTTCAGCAAAGAACGGCGGCGGCGGGCATCGACGCGGCTGGTTTCGATGTAAATGATCGATTCGAGCTGAGCCTTGCCTTTGCCGCCTTCGGACAAGTCCCTAAGCTGACCCGAGGCATCGCGCAGCGCCCCCAAAACAGGATGAACCAGGCGATCAATCGCCAGCCCCGCGGCGGCAATCGCGGCTGCTGCGGAATCGACCAGAAACGGCATATCATCATTGATGATGGCGATGCGCATGAAGCGGCGTTCATCGGTCACGGTTTCGAGCGCGATGGCCGATCGGCGCTGGTCACGGCGCAGGCCAGCCTGAACGATAAATTCGGCGGCGGATTTGGCTTCTTTGGAAGTAAGCGGTTTCTCGCCCGGCAAGAACGATCCGGTCAGTGCCTTAGTGACAGGCGCCAGCAGTTTCTTAGGGATAGGCGGTTTGACCGCAGGCTTTGTGGTTGTCTTTTTCACAGCAGAACGCATCAGGCCCTCTCATCCTCGGCTTGTGCAGCCAAAGCCAGCACAATGCGCCTTCACCAATTGCCCGGCAGACGCTTTTTACGCCGCCTTTCGCAAGATTCCTTTAAGCCCCGCAGGGTCTGGCTGCAACCGGGCGCAAACCGGTCCGCAAAAACGCTAAATGTCCAAAACGGAGCGAGTGCTGCTGCCCCCTTATAGGCGGCTCTGTTAGGTACTTAGGCACAGTTAAAGACGGACTAAACAAGTGGCCTGTTTGGCTGATCATACGACCCTCGATCAGACGACTAAACGCTGCTTGCCGGATTTGACTGGGCCGGTTTTCCCGTGCTGGCCGCCGGTGCTCGTTTGGTAATTCAGGGTTGGCGTCTATCTGGTTAGGCGTTCCATCGCCAACTCTACCGAACGAGCCCGGCAAGCCGGGTCAAATGTTGATCCGGCAAGGATGATTTCATCCGCCCCTGTTCTTGCAATAAATGTCTCGATGGCCTCGGCCGCCTGATCGGCTGTGCCAATTGCGCTGGCCTGGCCGATATGATCCAGCATGGCGCGCGCTGGTGCAGGCAAGCTGGCGCGGTAATTTTCAATCGGCGGCGGCAATTTCCCCGGTGTACCAGTGCGCAAGCGGACAAAGGCCTGCAATTGTGAACTGGCAAGGTAATCGGCCTCCTCTGCGCTGTCGCCAATAAACAGGTTCATGGCCGCCATAACATGGGGTTTTTCAAAACCGGCAGAGGGCTGAAAATCGCGCCGGTAAAGGCCGAGGGCTGCATCCAGATGATCGGGCGCGAAATGGCTGGCAAAGGCATAGGGAAGCCCCAGTTTTGCCGCCAGCTGCGCGCCATAAAGGCTGGAGCCGAGCATCCACATCTCCAGCTCTGCTCCGTATCCCGGAGTGGCCTTGATCGGCAATTCAATATCGCCCGTAATTAGCGCGCGCAGCTCTGTCACATCCTGCGCAAACATTTCGGCGGCGGCGTGCAAATCCTTGCGCAATGCGCGCTGCAATTCAGGGCCTGCGCCCGGTGCGCGGCCCAATCCCAAATCCACTCTGCCCGGGAACAAAGCCGCAAGGGTTCCGAACTGTTCGGCAATCTGAAAAGGGGTGTGATTGGGCAGCATGATCCCGCCCGACCCGATCCGAATGCGGCTCGTGGCATTGCCGATATGCGCGAGCACAACCGAAGTCGCGCCGCCTGCAATCCCGTCCATCGCGTGATGTTCCGCGACCCAATAGCGCGCGCAGCCGGCCTGCTCGGCAGCAACCGCCAGATCGCGCGCGGCGGCAAAGGCCTCTTCCAAGGTTCCCCCCTCGCGCACGGGCACCAGATCGAGCACGGAGAAGCGGGTCATGGCGGCCCTTCTGACGCAGCCTCGGCAGGGGCGTTTAATTGCTCAAGATAGGCCTGCGCCTGCGCCGCGGTTGGCGTATCCGGTGCCAATTGGATTGCCCGCGTAAAATGCTCTGCGGCCGCCTCGTCGCGCACCTGCATGGCCGCGATCACGCCTGCTTCCAATTGCGTTTGCGGATTGCTCGGTGCCAATTCGGCGCCTTTTGCGATGAGCTGCGCGGCCTCGGCAATGCGTCCCTCGCGCCGTGCAAGAGTGGCCGAGAGCAGCCAGGCATGGGCCAGCGCCGGATCATAAAGCCGAGCCTTCGCCAGAGTATCAGCGGCCGCGTCCATCCGGCCGCGTTCAAACTGAACCTGCGCCAAATCAACCGCCAATTGCGCGGCCAGCGGATTGGCGGGCTGGCCTT
>CAZDHB010000052.1:0-6717 GCA_964505255.1 uncultured Porphyrobacter sp. | reverse complement strand
GGACCCGCTGCGCTGCGGGGATCCGCTGCGCTGTGCAGCGGCGCTGCGGCTGGCATCCTCCACGCTTTGCGCCAGCCATTTTTCACCTTCCTGCATGTCGCCAAGCGCAAGCGCGGCATGCCCTGCCATCCCGGCCAGCCTCGCTCGGTAAGCCGCCGCGTCCTCATCACCGTTTGGGCCGCTTTTCGAGCTGGCCTCACTATGAGCGGTGGCAAAGCTTGCCAATGCCTCCCCAAAACGCTGCGAGCGGACATGGACGAAGCCAAGGCAATGCGAGGCCTCGGCCGCCTCTTCGCGGCGCGCCACTTCCTTCCAGCGGCGTGCAAAATCAGCGCCGCGCAGCGGGCTTTCTTTAGAAAGCGCCAGGCATTCCTCGAGTCGCGAGGGCGAGTCGCTTGCATCAACCGTGGCCGATTCGCGCCGGCGGCGCAGTTCGGTTAGCTCCTCAGGCTCTATTGGAGGGCGCTCAAAGCTTGGATTTGGTCCGACTTGGACGAAAGTGAGAAGCGCTGCTGCGAGATACATTTGCGGGCCTATAGATCCTTTGTCATCGGCCCTAAAGGCGTCTCAGTGCGTCCATCAAAAGAGCAATATCCTGCTCGCGGGACAAGCGATGATCGCCGTCTTTAACAAGCGTGATCTGTACCGCGTCCGAACGCAATTTGGCGGCCAGTTCCATGCTGATGGCGAAAGGCACATCGTCATCGCGCTGGCCATGCAGCAAATGGACCGGGCAATCGATCGCGATCACATCCCCCAGCAAACGCAGTGATTGCCCGTCTGCGAAAAAGCCGGGGTGCATTGGTGTCGGCTCTGGCCCGTATGGGTTGGGGTCAAACACGCTCTCGCCTGCCGCCAGTTTGGCCTTATCCGCGTCATTGCGGCCCCAATCGGTGAAATCGGGCGCAGAGGCGATGCCGATCATACCCGCCAGCCGGTCGTTCAAGGCAAGCCCGATAAGCAGCATCAGCCAGCCGCCCATCGACGACCCGATCAAGAGGATCGGCCCGTCCAGCTTTGCGGCGATCAGATCAAGCGCTTCATCACGCCACCGCGATAAAGTCCCATCCGCAAAATCGCCGCTCGACTGGCCGCATCCCGAATAATCGAACAACAGACAGCTGCGCCCGTTGGCTTTGGCCCAATCGTAAACCGCGCTCGCCTTGCTGCCGGACATATCCGACATATAGCCGGGCAGAAACACGATTGTTGGTTGGGCATCATTGCTATGGGGCGCATTGCTTTGGGCTAATCCGCTTGCAATTGCCGCGTCGCCATTGGGGCTGGTCAGGCGGTAAGCCAGCCTTTTGCCATCTGGCAGCGCATGGAATTGGACTGTGTCACTCACACGGCCATGTGTCGGGCGGGATGGCCCTCGTTGCAAGAGGGCGCTTTAAAAAAAGTCGAACTCTTCAACATCGGGATCGTCTTCGCACATGCTTTTCAGCGCGGCGAATTCATCCTCGGTCAAAGCCGGCGGATATTCCTTATCATGCGCTGCATCGCGGTAGGCTTGGGCGCGTTCTCTGGGTTCGGGATGCGAGGCCATCCAGTTGGTGATGGTGCCGCGATCTTGAACGGCCTCTTCGCTGTCAGAGCTATCGTTTTGAGGGCCATCGCTCACCTCAATATCACCGGATGCGTCCTCTGCGCTGTTTTCGCCCTCACCCTCTTCCTCGGGTTCCTCCCCGATTGAGCCATCGGCAATGCGCTCAAAAAAAGCCGCAGCGCCCAAGGGCGAGATGTTGCTCTCCGCCATGCGCGCGCGGGCAAATTCGTCCGCCTCGCGCTCGGCATCGCGGGAATAGGCGAGGCTGGCGACACCAAACAGGCTATTGCCGACACCCGAATCCGCGCCAGACAGCAGGATCGACATGCCAAATTGGCGCAGCATTGCGGTCATCACATGGCGTTCGCGCACATGGCCCACTTCATGGCCCAAAACCCCCGCCAGTTCAGCCGGAGTTTCGGCCTGCTGGATCAAGCCGTCGAACAGCAAAACTTGTCCGCCCGGCAAAGCGACCGCATTGACCATATCTATATTGGCCACGCCCGCGCGCACCTGTGTTTCAGCCGGATCGACCGCATCAAGCATTTTTTGCAAAGCGGCATCGCCCTCTGGCGTAGAACAAAGCCGGTTGCCCAAATCACCGACCATGGCATCGCCCATTTGCCTCTCCCAGCTGACGGGGATGCGCGGCCCAAGCCACTCGGGCGCCGTCAAAAACAGAGCAACCACAGCGGCGCTGAGCGCGGCAAATCCGATTGTCGCTGGCCCCAAACCAATGCGGTCAATAAACCGTCCATAGGTCGCAGTCCTAGGCAATTTCGCAGCGAGGCCAGGCGGCAAATCATGCGGCAAGCGCAAGCGGAAACCCGGCACATCTTCGCGTGTGTAAAGCAAGGTATCGGGAAGTTTTTCGGCAAAAAGCAAGGCGGCCATTGGCACGATCGTCCGTGCGCCTTGGCTCAGGGGATCGGCGCTTTCCCCGCCGCCCTCGGTCAGGATCACATTGCCAGCAGGGTCCCAATGCGCGGTCCCCTCGCGGCGAATGGCGCTTTCCCCGTCATACCAAATGGCAGAGGCGGTGAAGGCCGGATCGCTCATATTGCGCCCACATCGAAGGCGTCGAGCAGCCCTTCGCCGGTTTGCGACTCGCTGGTTTGTGACTGTGTCAACTCGTCGAGCACAATCTCGCCGCTGGCCTCCATATGGGTGATGAAAAACTTCCAATGGCGGTAAGAGAGGAAAATGTAGCCAATCCCCAATGTCAGCACGATCAAAGCAAAATCACCCAGCAGCAATTTGACCCAATCCTTGGTCGAGGCGTTGAAATAGAAATCGAGGTCCTTCCAGCGCGTGCCGCCCACCACGACCTCGTAAAATTTGGAATAGAATGCGACTGCGATGAGGCCCATCAAAAGGTAAAAGATCAGCAAGCCGGCGATAATGCCCAGCGCGCCGCCCGCCGCCGCGCCCTCTTCACCGCCCAGCCCATATCCCGCGCCTGCGCCAAGGGCAGCAGAGACTGCGCCAGCGATAAAGATCGCGAAAGGGGCAAGATAAAACAGCAGATAGCGCAGCAGCACCTCGCCGCTTTGGGCATCGGCATCGAAGGCATGCGGGCCAAAGCTCATCTGTTTCCAGCGTTCGTTCCACAGGCTGACCATGGCCCACGGTGTCAGCAGGCCTGCGACCAGAAAGCCCACCGCCGTCTTCCACATATAGGATAGACCAAATTTGAGGCCCTGATCATCGCTGCCCCCGCGGATACCGCGCCAGCGGGTGCGCGAGAGCCGGTAACGCAGCGCGCGAAATCTGGCGACGCCGCCGAGGTAGAAAAACATCACAAAGGTTGCGATAAACAACAGGCCGCCGATCACTTCATGGCCTTGGAAAATCAGCCTTTTCGCGACTTCTGAAATAATCGCGATGGGTAGAAAAATGGCCACTAGAACGATCAGAAAGCCGATAAACAGTTCTTTGCCCGTACCCGTCCACTCGAGGCTTTCGTCGACAAATACACTGCGCGACCACAAATACTGGCGCTCTCTCGTGGTGGCCCAAAACCGGTAAAACCCGAGCGTTACGATCGTCAGCAACAAATTGGTAAAGGCAATGGGGGCAAATTCCTGCCAAGTGCCGTGAAATTGAAAAGCGCTGGGCGCTTCTGTTTGTTCGTCCATTAGTTTTGCCCCAGAATTGTTTGGCGCAAAGTGTGAGCCGGAGGCCTAAAGTGTCAAGCACTTACTCGCCCTTTACTCGCCCATTGCTAGATGGCGGTAAAAATGTCCTCAATAGTCAGATCAAAGGTCTTGGCGATTTTGAAAGCGAGCGGGAGCGAGGGGTCATAGCGCCCTTTTTCAATGGCATTCACGCTTTGCCGACTGACGCTCAGCCGGTCGGCGAGGTCTTGCTGCGACCAGTCTCGCTCAGCGCGAAGGACCTTGAGGCGGTTTTTCATAGGGGCGTTGAGCCTTGTCCAGTGGCGCGGTTGTAAACCTCGCCGATCAAGAGGCCCACGCACCACACGGGAATGATGAAAAACACGGGGAAACGCGGGACAGCCTCTCCCAATTCAACTAGGCCCCACCCGCCAGCAAGCGCAAGAGTTATGCCGGTTGCAATGAGCGCTTTGCGCACTTCAAGCATCCGCAGAAATTCGTCCTGCAAATCTGTCAAAAGCCTTGCCATCGCCCAAATCCAATAGATCAGACACAATGCAGGAATGGCGGAGAGCACGATACGTCCGCCAACCCCTAATCCCAATTGCTGGGTTAGCGGATCGATCAGCGCTGCTGCGCCGATATATCCGGCTCCGAAAATTGCCGTGCGTTTGACATAGGTTTTGTAAGCGGGGTCTTTGCCGGCCATTAGCATTTGCCCCTTCTTTTCAGCGCGGTCGTACCCAGCGCCGTGCCGGTCAGCCCCATAATGATGCCAAAACTGGCCGGTGCGCTCATTTCGCTCGCAGCCAGAATGAGCGCAGCGGCGATGATTATGCTGGCCCATAGGAGGGATTGTGTTCGCGTCGTCATTAGTAAAGCTCCCTTTCAACTATGGAAAGGGTGCTTGTCATATTGATTCGTGATTGTCAAGCTTGCTTTCCAATCCTTGTTCGAACCCAAACGGCAAAAGTCTAAATCCTTGGGTTTAGCTCTGCCTGCTCTTGTGCCATGGCCTTAAGCAACCAAATGGACGCTTACGATGACTGAACTTTTGAAAATTTCCCTCCCCGATGGCTCGTTTCGCGAAATGCCCTTGGGCTCGACCCCCTATGATGTCGCGGCCGCAATCGGTCCGGGTTTGGCGAAAGCTGCCTTGGCGGCGCGCGTTGACGGGGAAGTGCGCGACATTGGCAGGCCTTTTGACGGCGATGCTGAGCTCGCTCTTATCACGTCAAAGGACGAGGCCGATGCGTTGGAGCTGGCGCGCCATGATTTTGCGCATGTTTTGGCCGAGGCGGTCCAAGCGCTTTGGCCGGGCACGCAGATCACCTTTGGCCCGGCAACCGATGATGGGTTCTATTATGATGTGATGGCACCGCCCTCGCGCGACCCGTTTGGCACTGAAGATTTGCCCGCCATCGAGGAGAAAATGCGCGACATTATCAAGGCGGATAAGCCTTTGGTGCGCGAGGTATGGAGCCGGGCTGATCTGATTGCCAAATGGGAGGCTGAGGGCGAGGCGTTTAAGGCCGAATGGGCCAAGGAATTGCCTGAGAACGAGGAGCTCACCGTCTATTGGTCGGGCGAACCGGGGTCGCAGGGCGCATGGCTTGATATGTGCCGCGGGCCGCATTTGGCCTCAACCGGCAAGCTTGATCCCCAGGCCTTTAAACTGATGCGGGTGGCCGGCGCCTATTGGCGCGGTGACCAGAAGAACGCGCAATTGACGCGGATTTATGGCACCGGCTGGCTTAATAAGAAACAGCTTAAGCAGCACCTCCATAATCTCGAAGAAGCGGCCAAGCGCGATCACCGCAAGCTCGGGCGCGAGATGGATTTGTTCCACTTGCAAGAAGAAGCCCATGGCAGCGTCTTCTGGCATCCCAAAGGGTACCGGATCTGGCGCGAGCTGGAGGCGTATATGCGGCGCAAAATGGATGGCGGCGGATATCGCGAAGTCAAAACCCCGCAAGTGATGGATGCGCGCCAATGGGAGCAATCCGGCCATTGGGGCAAATATCGCGAGAATATGTTCGTCGTGCCCGATGCCGTGCCGAGCACGCTGGATGACGGCGCACTGGTCTCAAACGATGCCGACTGGATGGCATTGAAGCCGATGAACTGCCCGGCTCATGTGCTGATCTTCAAGCAGGGGATTACCTCTTACCGCGATTTGCCGATCCGGTTGGGCGAAATGGGCTGCTGTCACCGCAACGAACCCCACGGCGCTTTGCACGGGCTGATGCGGGTGCGCCAGTTTACTCAGGATGATGCGCATATCTTCTGCACCGAGGATCAGGTGGTTGAGGAAGTGCGCAAATTCTGCGCGCTGGCTGACAGTGTTTATAAAGACTTCGGCTTTTCTTATCAGATCAAGCTCGCGCTGCGTCCTGACGAGCGCTTTGGCTCGGATGCGGATTGGGACAAGGCCGAGCAGGAATTGCGCGACGCGGTGGCCGAGGCGGGCATGGATAACGCTGAATATGGCTGGGAAGAGCTGCCGGGCGAAGGCGCGTTTTATGCACCCAAGCTGGAATGGCATTTGACCGATGCGATCGGGCGCACTTGGCAGGTGGGCACGATCCAGGGCGACCGGGTTTTGCCTGAGCGCCTCGATGCGACTTACGTGGGCGAGGATGGCGGGCGGCACCGTCCGGTCATGCTGCACCGCGCGATCTTTGGCTCATACGAGCGGTTTATCGGCATTTTGATCGAGCATTTTGCCGGCAAAGTGCCGCTGTGGCTGGCGCCTGTTCAAGCCGTGGTTGCACCGATTGTGTCTGACATTGATGGCTATGCGCGCGAGGTTGAGGCGAAATTGGCCGCGGCCGGATTGCGCGCGGAAAGCGACCTCAGAAACGAGAAGATCAATTACAAGGTTCGCGAGCATTCACTGGCCAAAGTCCCGCATATTCTGGTTGTCGGCAAGCGCGAGGCGGAGGAAGGCAAAGTCACCATCCGCACGCTTGGCAGCAAGGATCAGCAAATCTTGAGCCTTGAGGAGGCGCTGGTTCAATTGACCAAGGATGCGACCCCGCCGGACTTGCG
>CAZDHB010000051.1:17648-21350 GCA_964505255.1 uncultured Porphyrobacter sp. | reverse complement strand
TCACTCCCATTCGATCGTGCCGGGAGGCTTTGAGGTATAGTCATAGACCACGCGGTTGATGCCTTGCACCTCGTTCACGATCCGCGTTGCGACCGAGGTGAGGAAGCTTGCCTCAAACGGATAGACATCGGCTGTCATCCCATCCGTGCTGGTTACCGCGCGAAGGCCGCATACCGCATCATAGGTCCGGCTATCGCCCATCACGCCAACGGTTTTGACGGGAAGCAAAACGGCGAAGGCTTGCCAAATGGCGTCGTAAAGCCCCGCTTTGCGAATTTCGTCGAGATAGATCGCATCGGCTTTGCGCAAGATATCACAGCGCGTCTTGTCCACCTCACCCGGAATGCGGATCGCAAGACCCGGCCCGGGGAAAGGATGGCGGCCCACAAATTGATCGTTAAGGCCCAGCTCGCGGCCAAGCGCGCGCACTTCGTCTTTGAAGAGTTCGCGCAAGGGTTCGACCAGCTCCATATTCATACGCTCTGGCAAGCCGCCCACATTGTGATGCGATTTGATCGTCACCGATGGTCCGCCAGTAAAGGATACGCTTTCGATCACATCGGGATAAAGCGTGCCTTGCGCGAGGAAATCCGCCCCGCCCAGCTTTGTCGCCTCTTCCTCGAATACGGCGATAAATTCGCCGCCAATAAATTTGCGCTTTTTCTCCGGGTCAGTGACGCCATCAAGGCCCGCCATAAAGCGTTCCTCGGCATCCACTACGACCAGCGGGATGTTGTAATGATCGCGGAACAATTTTTCGACTTGTTCGCGTTCGTTGAGGCGCAAAAGCCCGTGATCGACGAAAACGCAGGTGAGCTGATCGCCGATCGCCTCATGGATCAGGATTGCAGCAACCGAGCTATCAACCCCGCCCGACAGCCCGCATATCACCCGGCCCTCCCCGACTTGTGCTTTGATCTCGGCCACTTTGGTCTCGCGGTAAGCGGCCATGGTCCAATCGCCCGCAAGCCCGCACACACGGTGGACAAAGTTCGCCAGCAGCTTTCCGCCATCAGGCGTGTGAACGACCTCGGGGTGGAACTGGGTGCCATAAAACTGGCGCGCCTCGTCTGCGATCACAGCAAAGGGTGCGCCTTCGCTCGTCGCAACAATTTCAAAACCGGGGGCAAACTCGGTCACCTTGTCGCCGTGGCTCATCCAGACCTGATGCTGCTCACCGTCGGCCCACAATCCGTCAAACAAAGCGCATTGCTTGGTCACGGTCAGATTCGCGCGGCCAAATTCACCGCCACGCCCCCCGTTTTCTTGGCTGGTTTCATGGCCCTTGCGCACTTCACCGCCCAATTGCTGGCTCATCACTTGCTGGCCATAGCAAATGCCAAGGATGGGTATGCCTGCTTCAAACAGGATATCAGGCGCACGCGGGCTGTCTGCGTCGGGCACGCTGGCGGGTGAACCCGATAGGATGATCCCTTTGGGCTTCATCCGGTGGAAAGCCTCTTCAGCCATCGAGAAAGGCGCGATCTCGGAGTAAACGCCCGCCTCGCGCACGCGCCGCGCGATGAGCTGCGTTACTTGACTGCCAAAATCGACGATCAAGATCGATTCAGGCAAGACAGCAGAGGAAGATGGTCCAGAAGCGGAGGCGGAATTGGATGCATGAGTGTCGGACATGATTAAGGTGCTTTGGCGCGGGCAGCGAACAGAGTCTAGCCGCCGACCATGCACTATTCGCATATCCCTGCACACAGCTTGGCAAAGCGCCGATGATTAGGGCAATATAAGTTGCATTAAACGCAATTAAAAGCACCAATGCAGTCCCTTTAATTTACAATCTAGCAACACTATTTGATCTATCGCAAGCTGATCGGTCGCAGCGATAACCCTCCGGCGTGAAGGTGTCGCTGAGCCGGAACAGACCTTGTGATGCCCCGCTTTCTTCCCGGCGAGGCATCCTTGCTCCGATCTGAAAAGCGGGCAAGCCAGACCTTGGGCCGCATGCTCTTCATGCGCATCAAGGCCCATAGGCAGCGAGTAGAGACGCGGCCACTGACCTCCTCCCCCTCCCTCCCGGTCAGTGCCGCGTCTCGAACCTCTAGGGGAAAGGACGCAAGCGCGATCCAACCTAATGACCGTGTAACCTTTATTTGGGAGCACGCGAATAGGAGGGCGTAACACAAGTTTGAATAAGGAAATTACAATGACACGTACAATTACAACACACGCAGCAACACTTATTGCGTCGGTTTCAACCAGCGCAGCCCTGTTTGGCTATGTCCTGATCGGCTAAAATCCGGATCGGCCAAAACTCTTCTATAAGGGACCCGTCAATCGGGGCCCCTTAATCAGCCCCCCTTACTCAGGCAGTCCGCGCTGCTGGGCTATTTCGCGCAGCTCAGTCTTGAGCAATTTGCCGATATGGCTGCGGGGCATTTCATCGATTGCGTGAAGCTGGGCGAGCCTTTGGGTCTTGCCCAGCCGCGCGTTGGTAGCCGCAAGGATCGCCTCCGGCGTCTTATCAGTGCCGGGCGCAAGCGTTACAAACCCGACCGGCGTCTCGCCCCATTTTCTCGACGGCACACCGATCACAGCCGCCTCGACCACGCCTGCCTGCGTCATCAGCTCGTTTTCCAAGTCGATCGGGTAGATATTGAACCCGCCCGAGATAATCATGTCTTTCGAGCGGCCCACCAGCTCAACAAAGCCATCGGCATCGACCCGCCCAATATCGCCCATGCGCTGCCATGTGATGCCTGTCTTAGGGTCTTGCCAATAGCCTTCTTTGGTTTTTTCAGGCTGGTTCTTATATCCCGCCATCATCGTCTGCGAGAGACCAATGAGATTGCCGGCCTCGCCAGCGGGAACCGGATTATCCTCATCATCCAGAACTTTCAGCTCGCTACCCGGAGCAGGCCGCCCGACAGTGTGGAGCTTATCTGGGAACTCATGGGCATTGAGCAGGCAAACGACACCGCCTTCCGTCATTGAGTAAATCTCGATCAGAGCGCCCGGCATCCGCGACAGCACCTCGCGTTTGAGGTCGGCAGGAAACGGCGCGGATGTGCAATATTTGAGCGCGAGCGCAGACAAGTCAAAATCATCAAACCCATCGAAATCCATCAGCCGTTGATACTGCACTGGCACCAACATGGTGGCGGTGATCCGGTGCGTGCTTGCAAGGTCAAGCCAGCGCGCGCAATCAAACTTGCCCATGATCGTCAGCGTTCCGCCCGCCAGCATGGTCGCCAGAAAAGAGACCATAGTGGTGTTGGAATAAAGCGGGGTCGAGGCAAGCGAGCGCACTTCCAATCCAGCGCTGAGATAACTCAATGCGGTCGGCGCAAATTGCCGCCAGCGCATTTGATGCGAATGAACAATGCCTTTGGGGCTGCCGGTTGTGCCGCTCGAATAGATAATATTGAACGGCGCCCCCGGATCAGGCGTGACCGCTGGCGCTTTGGCGTTCTCGCCCGCCATCCACGTGCCGATATCTTCCAGCGCGATATGTTGAAGCCCGGGCATGAAACCTGCGCCCAATTCAGCCGCCTTGTCAGCGCCGATAAACAGATGCTGCGCGCCGCTGTCTGCGGCCATGCCGCGCAATTGATCAGGCGATGCGCTGGTGGTGAGGGGCGCGGCCACTCCGCCCGCTCTTACAGCAGCCAGAAAGACCAGCGCATAATTGACGCAGCTGGTCCCCAAAATGGCCACGGATTGCTGCGGCTTCAGCCCCGTTTCAAT
>CAZDHB010000051.1:14855-17548 GCA_964505255.1 uncultured Porphyrobacter sp. | reverse complement strand
GCAATCACATTGGGGGAAAAAGGCCTCAAAACCATGCTCAGCGCTTGGGAAACAGCCGTCTCGCGCCTATATAGTGGCTATGGAAAACAGCACTGAGAATACGAGCGAAAATTCGTCAAAACCCGCCCGCCAAGAAGGGGAATATGGGGCAGATTCGATCAAGGTTTTGAAAGGCCTTGATGCAGTGCGCAAACGGCCCGGCATGTATATTGGCGATACCGATGATGGCTCGGGTCTGCATCACATGGTGTTCGAGGTGTCCGACAATGCCATTGACGAGGCTTTGGCCGGACATTGCGATCTGGTCCTCATTGAACTGAACCCCGATGGCTCGGTCTCGGTTGAGGATAATGGCCGCGGCATTCCGGTTGGCATGCATTCCGAAGAAGGGGTGTCCGCAGCGGAAGTCATCATGACGCAGCTGCATGCTGGCGGCAAATTTGAAAACACCTCGGATGACAATGCTTACAAAGTGTCCGGCGGCCTGCACGGTGTCGGCGTCTCGGTGGTGAACGCCTTGTCCGAATGGCTGGAGCTGGAAATCTGGCGCGATGGCAAAACCCATTGGATGCGGTTTGAGCACGGTGAGGCAGTGGCCTCGCTTGAGGTCAAAGGCGATGCCCCCAAGGTCGATCAAAACCCGGATGAGAACGGCTTCAAAAAAGGCACGCGGGTCACTTTCATGGCCAGCCATGACACGTTTAAAAACGTGACCGAATTTGATTTTGACAAGCTCGAGCATCGTTACCGCGAACTGGCGTTTCTCAATTCAGGTGTGCGGGTTTTGCTGCGCGACAAACGCGGCGAGGAAACGCAGGAGCATGATCTGTTCTATGAAGGCGGGATCGCAGCCTTTGTAAGCTATCTGGACCGCAACAAGCAGCCGCTTTTATCCGGCCCGATCTCGGTTTCGGCCGAGAAAGAGGGGATCGGGATTGATGTCGCTCTGGAATGGAACGACAGCTATTACGAAAACGTTCTGACCTTTACCAACAACATTCCCCAACGCGATGGCGGGACGCATTTGGCCGCTTTTCGCGCGGCTTTGACCCGTACGCTTAACAATTACGCGGCCAGTTCGGGCCTGATGAAAAAGGAAAAAGTCACGCTTTCGGGCGAAGATATGCGCGAGGGGCTGACCGCGATTGTCTCGGTCAAATTGCCCGACCCCAAATTTAGCTCGCAAACCAAGGACAAGCTGGTTTCCTCTGAAGTGCGCCAACCCCTTGAAAGCCTGATGGGCGAGAAAATGGGCGAATGGCTGGAGGAAAACCCGGCCGAGGCCAAGGCGATCATCCAGAAAATCATCGATGCCGCGGCCGCGCGCGAGGCGGCCAAACGCGCCCGCGAGATGAGCCGCAAAGGCGCAATGAGCGTCGCCAGCCTGCCCGGCAAGCTGGCCGATTGTCAGGAGCGGGATGCGACCAAATGCGAATTGTTTCTGGTTGAGGGCGATTCAGCGGGCGGTTCTGCCAAGCAAGGACGTGACCGCAAAATTCAGGCGATTCTGCCGCTCAAAGGCAAAATCCTCAATGTGGAGCGGGCGCGGTTCGACCGGATCATCTCTTCCAAAGAAGTGGGCACATTGATTCAGGCGATGGGCACCGGCCTGCGCGACGAATTTGATCTGGAAAAACTGCGCTATCACAAGATTGTGATCATGACCGACGCCGATGTCGACGGGGCGCATATCCGCACGCTCTTGCTGACCTTCTTCCATCGCCAAATGCCCGAGATTGTGAAGGCGGGGCATCTTTACATCGCTCAGCCGCCATTGTTCAAAGTCGCCAAGGGCCGCAGCGAGGTTTACCTCAAAGACCAGGCCGCGCTTGACCGTTATCTGGTCGATGGCGGGCTGCAAGGCAGGGTATTGCAAAGCAGTCAGGGAACCATGGCTGAAGGTGATTTGCGCAGTCTGGTGGACCACGCTTTGCGGATGCGCAATCTGCTGAGCTTTGTCCCGCGCCGCTATAACGGTGAAATTATCGAGCAGATGGCGCTGTCAGGGGCGCTGGACCCCTCCTTGTCAAACGCCGACCGGAAAGCCGCGCTGGAATTTGCCGCCAGCCGGCTTGCGGGCAATGACAAGGATGCCAAATGGTCCGTCACGATCCGCGAGGAAGGGGCCGAGGCAGGGACCATCCAATTCCACCGCTTGTGGCGCGGCGTTACCGATGTGCATGATATCGAGGCCGCCTTCCTCGAAAGCGCAGAGGCCCGCAAATTGCACGGATTGGCCGCTGAACACGCCGAGGCCTATGCCGCCCCGGCTCAGCTGATTAGGACCTCTTCAGCCGCCGAGCCATCCGCGCAGGACGACGCAGCAGACGGGGACGATGGGGCGCAAAGCGAAACTGCGTCAAATGAGGCCATGATCTCTCTCCCGAGCCAATTCCTCGATGCCGTTTTGGTTGCCGGGCGCAAGGGCCTCTCGGTCCAGCGTTACAAGGGCCTTGGCGAAATGAACGCAGAGCAATTGTGGGAGACAACGCTTGACCCCGACAACCGCGCTTTGCTGCAAGTGAAGGTTGAGGATGCGGATGTGACAGACGAGATTTTCACCCGTCTGATGGGCGATGTGGTCGAGCCGCGCCGCGAATTTATTCAGGACAATGCGCTGAGCGTGGCCAACCTCGACGTGTAATCTGGCCGAATAATCTGGGCGAATAATTTAGGCGAAAAAGCTGCGCGTA
>CAZDHB010000051.1:0-14755 GCA_964505255.1 uncultured Porphyrobacter sp. | reverse complement strand
GGCGCCCCGATCTAAACCTCAGGACGCCAGGAAGGCGCAAGACACCACATGAGCAAGCCCAAGCAATCCAGCAAAGTCGAACGCGGCGGATTTCTGCTGTTCCTTGCGCTGGTGACGCTGGCGATGATGGCCATTGTCTGGCCCTTTTACAAAGCGGTCTTGTGGGCCGTCTTGGCCGCGATTGTGTTCCAGCCGCTTTATCGCTCGATCCTTGCGCGCTGGCCGCGCCGCCCCAGCCGCAGCGCGGTCGCCACGCTCTTGATTATCACTTTTGCAGTGCTGGTGCCGGCCTTTATTATCGGCGGAATGGTGCTGGACGAGGCCGTTTCGGTGGTCGCCGGCTTCCAGAACGGCGACATTGATGTACGCGGTATGATCGATCAGGTGCGCAGCGCAATCCCGGCCAATGTGATGTCCATATTGGAGGCCAATGGCTGGGGCGATATGGCCGATCTGCAGGACAGGGTTCAGGAATTCGCGGCCGAGATTGCCACGATGGTTGCCGGGCAAGCGGTTGCCTTTGGCGGCGGCGTTGCGACCTTCGCTCTGACTTTCGCCATTGGTCTTTATGTCTGTTACTTCCTGATCCGTGACGGACGCGATATTGGCCAAACCGTTATCCATTCCCTGCCGCTGGAACGCGATATTGCCACCAATCTGGTCGAGAATTTTCTCTCGATTGTCAGGGCGACAATCAAGGGCTCGGGCGTAGTCGGGCTTGTCCAAGGGGCTTTGGGCGCGATCACTTTCTGGATTGCCGGGGTCCCATCGGCAATCTTGTTCGGTGTTCTGATGGCGCTGTTCTCGCTCATCCCGGCGGTGGGTACGGGTATTGTCTGGCTGCCTGCTGCGATCTGGCTGCTGGCAACAGGTGCCATTTGGGAAGGTATTTTTGTCATCATTTCGGGCATTGCGGTGATAGGCATGGCCGATAATGTCCTGCGTCCGCTTCTGGTTGGACGCGATACCGGCATCCCTGACTGGATCATCCTGATCACCACTTTGGGCGGGCTTAGCTGGATGGGCCTCTCCGGTATTGTTGTCGGACCGCTGGTGGCCGGGCTGTTTCTCGCTGGCTGGTCGATGGCCGATGAACGCCGCCTTGTGAAAGCCCCCGCCCCGCAATCTGGCGAAAGCGCGCCTTAACCCCATGCAATTCGCCGCCCCCGGTTCTCAAGAGGAAAATGTCGGGCGACTATTCCTTGCCGCCTTCGTGGTGATCGCTCTGCCCGCATTGCCGCTTGGCAATTACATCAGCTATCCCTTCACCATTCTCACCACTTGGTATCACGAGATGGGCCACGGCCTGACCGCCATGGCGCTGGGTTATGAGTTTCAGAAATTGCTGATCTTTGCCAATGGCTCAGGCCTTGCCCAAAGCAGTTATGCCGGCGATCCGGGCGCGCTGCGCCAAGCCATGGTTGCAGCCGGCGGTCCGCTTGCCCCGGCGATATTTGGCTCAGGCCTGATTATCGCCAGCGCGCGGCGGCCGTGGCGGCTTAGCGCGCTCTATTTGCTCGCCGGACTATTACTGCTTTCGGTGATGATTTGGGTGCGCAGTCTGGTGGGCATGATTGTCCTGCCCCTGATTGCGCTCGGCCTTATTCTGTTGGCTCGCAAGGCTGCCGATGGCTGGCACCGGTTTTGCTTGCAATTTCTCGGGCTTCTGGGCGCGCTTAGCATGTTCGGTCAGTGGGATTATTTGCTCACCGAGCAGGCCGTGATCGCCGGGCGGCCAATGCTGTCGGATACCGGCGCGATCGAGGCGCATTTATTCCTGCCGCATTGGTTTTGGGCCATATCTATTGTGATTATCGCCGCTGTGATGATCGGCGCCTCGCTCAAATATGCTTTGCGCGGGCGGCCAAGGGACTGAGACGGCAGGCTTAGACCGCGCTCAATTCGGCAACCCCTGCGCATCCGCCAACATCGCTCGACAAGCCTTCGAAGGCTGTATCAAGGATCGCGGCCAGCTTATCCTCGCTCAGCCGAGTATCGATAATCATCAACATCTGCGGCGAGGTATAGCACACCAACATCTGGTTGATAATTGTAAGCACGCGGTCAATCGTAAGACCTTGGAAAAACCCCTCATCCTGAGCCTGCGCGATCAATTCGGTCAGATAGTGATCGGCCAAATCAATATAGCCGCGCACCAATTCAAACCGTGCCTCACCCAGCTCGCAGTAAAGCGCAAACAGGGCCGGATCTTTGCGGAACCGCGCCCGCTCATTGCTAAAGCGCCGAGCATAGAATTCATAAAACTTGCGGCGGATCGGCAAATCGGAGGAAAGTACATCCTCGATCGATTGGATATCGCCTTCATACCAAAGGTCAGCAACGGCGGTGAACAGATCATCCTCTTCAGGAAAGCACGCCTCCACTCTTACCCGTGACAAACCGGATTTGCTGGCGATATCGCCGCGGTCCGGTGCTCTGCCTTCCTCCGCGATAAACCGCATGGCCAGTTCAGCCAGGGTTCGTTTTTCATCGCTGCTGCTTTGTGCCTGCTCCATAAGTTCGCCGCGCCTCCTGCGAAACTCTGTTGGTAAGGGTCAAATAGGGAGCAAGGCGCATAATTTAAAGACGCTTTAGCGCAATTTGCGTTCGGAAATTTGCCTGCCAAGCAAAAGCTGCAAAAGTCTGTGCCAAAATATCACGCGCTGATACGCGCCCTCAGCTGAGATTACGCACCGCCGCCAGCCTGCAGCTCGCCCGCTGGCCCGCGTCAGTCGCGTGTGCGCGGAGGCCAAGGAATAAAAGACGAAGTGCGCCGTTTGTAATCGGCATAGGCATCCCCTTTGGTCCGCGCCATTCCTCCTTCGAGCAAAGGGGCACCCGACCATTTGGTCAAAGTAAAGGTCAGGAAAATGGGGCCGATCACCGTGGCGGCTGCCACCCACCATCCGGCCGAGGCCGAAGCAATCCAGATCCCCCACCATGCGCAGGCATCGCCGAAATAATTGGGGTGCCGGGTGTATTTCCAAAGGCCAGTATCGAGCACTTTGCCCGCATTGTCAGGATCAGCCTTGAACTTGGCCAATTGCCTGTCGCCAACCACTTCGAAAATCATCCCGACCAGCCACAAGCCAAACCCGATGAGAGCGAGGCCGCTGATCGGCTGAAGCGCGCCCGCCTCCAAAATACCGTATTGCGCAGGGCTGCAAACAATAAACAACAAAACCGATTGAAACAGGAACACTTTGGTCAAGGCCGCAATCGCAAAGCGCCCAGCCTCGCGGTCTTTCTTGAGGATCAATTTGTACCGCTTATCCTCACCCTCATGCCGCCAACGCAGGAAAATATGGATCGCGAGGCGCAGGCCCCAGATGACCGCCATCGCCGCCAGCAATGTCGCCAGCGGGCCGGGATTGTCGAGCCGCAGCCAGCTGATCGCCGCGAGCAAGGCCATGCCGCCGCCCCAATAGCTATCGACGAAACTGGCATCATCAATCTGAACCGCGATCACCCAGAGTAACAGCGCGGTGCCCAGCAGGATCACCGCATTCATCGCCAAAGCTTCAAGGATCATGGAATCAAACATCTTTCTTCCCCGCAATAATGTCCCGCGCCTGCTGCTCGAGCACTTTGAACCGCTCGTAATCAGGCAGCTTGCTGCGCATATACTGCGCTATTTTCAGCAAATCCTCGCCGTAATTCCCGGTTGGGTAGATCGGCGGCCCAAAGCCGATAATATGACGCGCATTGCACACCCATGCCGGCACGATAGGCACATTGGCGGCTTGCGCAATATGGTAGAAACCCGATTTCCATGAGCCATCGGTTTTGCGCGTACCCTCGACCGCTATGACCAAGGGCAATTCCTCGCGCTGCGTAAATTCATCGGCCAGTTGATCGACATAATTGGCCCGCGCGCGGCGATCAATCGGTATGCCGCCCATATCGAACATGAAGCGGCCAATGGGCCATTTGAAGAGCGTATGTTTGGCAATGATGTTGGGCGTAATCCCCTTTTCTGCCGTAGCCCCGACGAAGAAAACAATGTCCCAATTGGATGAGTGCGGGGCACCGGCGATCACGAATTTCTTGATATTGCGCGGGATATCCCCGTCGACGGTCCAGCCCTTAAGCTGCCAAATCCAGAATATGACCCTTCGCACAATCCGCGACAAAAGGCTGGGCTTGCGCGCAAATTTGCCGCGCCCATCCGGCAGATCGGCATCATGTGTATCGGACAATTGCATTCTCTCCCTCAGACACCGGTGTTTAACAGCTACTCGGACGAAAGCGATAGGGATGCAATGCGCGAACGCCCGGTCAAATTTTCCCGGTCAAATTTTCCCGGTCACATCCTAAAGACGCCGAACTCCGCGCGCTCTGCAATCGGCGCTTCCAGTGTCGCGGCCAAGCTCAGCCCCAGCACATCGCGCGTTTGCACCGGATCAATCACGCCGTCATCCCACAGCCGCGCCGTGGCATAAAGGGGATTGCCCTCTGTTTCGTAAGTCTCACGAATAGGGGCCTTGAAGGCTTCCGCCTCTTCGCCTGACCATGTATCCGCATCGCGGTGGACCGTCGCCAAAACGGATGCCGCCTGCTCGCCCCCCATCACGGAAATGCGCGCATTGGGCCAGGTAAACAGGAACCGCGGGGAATAGGCCCGCCCGCACATGCCGTAATTGCCCGCACCGAAACTGCCGCCGATCACCACGGTAATTTTGGGCACTTGCGCGGTGGCGACAGCGGTCACCAATTTTGCCCCGTGTTTGGCGATCCCTTCGGCTTCATATTTGCCGCCAACCATAAAGCCGGAGATGTTCTGCAAGAACAACAGCGGGATGCGCCGCTGACAGGCCAGCTCGATAAAGTGCGCGCCCTTTTGCGCGCTTTCGGAAAACAGCACACCGTTATTGGCCAGAATAGCCACCGGCATGCCCCAGATATGCGCAAAGCCGCAAACAAGGGTGGAGCCGTAATGGGCTTTAAACTCGTGGAACTCGCTGCCATCGACCAGCCGCGCGATCACCTCTTTCACATCATAAGGCGCACGCACATCTTCCGGCACAATCGCATAAAGGTCTTCGGCATCAAACTTGGGCGGGCGGGGGTCTTGAACGGCCATATTTTCAGCCGCGCCGGTGTTTTCACCCAGATGCGAGACGATATCGCGCAAAATGGTCAGCGCGTGTTCGTCATTTTCAGCAAGATGATCGGCCACGCCGGATTTCTTGGCATGCAAATCGCCGCCGCCCAAATCCTCGGCCGTAATTTCCTCGCCTGTTGCCGCCTTCACCAGCGGCGGCCCCGCAAGGAAGATCGTACCTTGCTCGCGCACGATGATCGTTTCGTCCGACATCGCCGGGACATAGGCCCCGCCCGCTGTGCACGATCCCATGACGCAAGCGATTTGCGCAATGCCCCGCGCGCTCATATTCGCCTGATTGAAAAAGATCCGGCCAAAATGCTCGCGGTCGGGAAAAACTTCCGCCTGATGCGGCAAATTCGCGCCGCCGCTGTCGACCAGATAGATGCACGGCAGGCGGTTCTCCATCGCGATCTCTTGCGCGCGCAGATGCTTCTTCACCGTCATCGGGAAATAGGTGCCGCCCTTCACCGTCGCATCATTGCAAATGATCATGCACTGCCGGCCAGACACGCGGCCAATACCGGCAATCAGCGAGGCGGCATGAATGTCGCCGCCATAAAGCCCATTGGCCGCCAATTGCCCGATTTCCAGAAATGGCGAACCGGGGTCAAGCAGGCGTTCGACCCGTTCGCGCGGGAGCAGTTTGCCGCGCGATTGATGCCGCTCGCGCGAGCGCTCTGACCCGCCGAGCGAGGCCTTGGCAACCTCGGCGCGCAAATCCTGCGCAAGGGCCTTATTATGCTCAAACCGCGTCTTCGCATCCGGCGCCTCTCGGTCGAGTTTTGAGGTGAGGACGGGCGCACTCATACAGTGTAATTCGCCGTGGTCTTGGCCGCGATCTCATCAGCCGAGACCCCTGGCGCGCATTCAATCAGCTTGAACGGGCTGGCATGATCGCCGCGCTGAAAAACGCCAAGATTGGTGATGATCATATCGACCACGTTTTGCCCCGTCAGTGGCAGCGTGCATTGCGGGATAAATTTGGGATCGCCCGCTTTGGAATTGTGATCCATGACTACGATGATTTTCTTCACGCCCGCAACCAGATCCATCGCCCCGCCCATGCCCTTGATCATCTTGCCCGGGATCATCCAATTGGCGATATCGCCGTTCTCCGCCACCTCCATCGCGCCCAGCACGGTGAGGTCAATATGGCCGCCGCGGATCATGCCGAAACTGGTCGCGCTGTCGAAATAGGCGGAATGCGGCAATTCGGAAATGGTTTGCTTGCCCGCATTGATCAGATCGGCATCGACCTCGTCCTCATAAGGGAAGGGGCCAATTCCCAGCATACCGTTTTCTGATTGCAAAGTGACCTGCATGCCTTCGGGGATGTGATTGGCGACCAATGTCGGAATGCCAATCCCCAGATTGACGTAATAGCCATCTTTCAATTCGCGTGCCGCGCGCGCGGCCATTTCATCGCGCGACCAGCCGCTTACTGTTCCGCTCATAACTGTTCCCATTCGAAGTGCTTGGCGCATTCCATCATATGCTAGTGCCCTTGGCCGCTGGCCTCAGGCATTGTGCCGTCAAACCCATTGACCATGATCGCCTCTCCCGTGCTGCCATCTTCGCGGTATTTGGCGATTGCCAGATATTCAGGCGAGCTGGCCCATGCCATGGCCGATGCCTTGCTGGGAAATTCGATCAACACCGAACGCGTGTGTGACCACTCGCCGGACAATGCAAGCGGCTCTTCATCGACGCTCAACAGCTTGCCATCAAACTTGTCGAACACCCCGAAAAAGGCCTCGTCATATTTGTCATAAGAGGCACGGTCATGGATTTTGAAACGGGCGATAATATAAATGCTCATGCGGATGCTCCGATCAATTCACGCCCAATCAACATCCGGCGGATTTCATTCGTTCCTGCGCCAATATCCAGCAATTTTGCGTCCCTCAGATAGCGTTCCACGGGCCAATCGAGCGTATAGCCGGCACCGCCCAAAGCCTGCACGCTTTCCGCGGCCACTTTGAAAGCATTCTCGCTTGCCAGCAAGATGACCCCGGCTGCATCAAAGCGCGTGGTTTGATCCGCATCGCATGCTTTCGCTACCGCATAAGTATACGCTCTTGCCGATTGCAGCGCGACATACATGTCGGCCACTTTGGCCTGCATCAATTGGAAGGAACCGATCGGCTTCCCAAACTGTTTGCGCTCTCGCAAATAGGGGATCACGCAATCGAGACAGGCCTGCATAATGCCCAATTGCAATCCGGCGAGCACAACCCGCTCGTAATCAAGGCCTGACATCAACACGCCGACCCCGCCATTAACCGGCCCCATCACTTGCTCTTCCGAGACGTGGCAATCATCAAACACCAGCTCAGCTGTGGGCGATCCGCGCATGCCCATTTTCTCGATTTTCTGACCAATCGAAAAACCCGGCATGCCTTTCTCGATCAGGAAGGCAGTAATCCCGCGCGATCCAGCCGCGCCATCGGTTTTGGCATAAACCACCAGCGTATCGGCATGGCTCGCATTGGTGATCCAGAATTTCGTGCCATTCAGAACATAGCCCCCCTCGGCCGCCTCAGCCTTGAGCTTCATCGAGACTACATCGCTGCCCGCGCCTGCCTCTGACATGGCGAGCGAGCCGACATGCTCGCCCGAGATAAGGCCGGGGAGATATTTGGCCTTCTGCTCATCATTGCCCCAGCGGCGGATCTGATTGACACACAGGTTGGAATGCGCGCCATAGGAAAGCCCGAGCGAGGCGCTCGCCCGGCTGACTTCCTCAACCGCGATGACATGCTCCAGATAGCCGAGGCCCAATCCGCCATCAGCCTCGTCAACAGTCATTCCGTGAAGGCCCAGAGCGCCCATTTGCGCCCATAATTCGGCGCGCGGGAAATAGTCTTCGCGGTCGATCCTATCAGCCATCGGCATGATCTGCTCATCGGCAAAACGCGCCACGCTGTCGCGGATCATCTCCGCGCTCTCGCCAAGCTGGAAATCGAAATCGGGGGTCGCTCGCATAAGCATCCTAGTAGACATACGGAGTGGCAAACCAGCCACGCCTGCCTCATAGCAGGGACCGCAAATAAGGCCAACGCCCTCACTCCGGGGCATTCTTTTGCAGCCCATTAAGAATATAACTCTTTGAATATTAGCAATTTGAGCCTATTTCTCAAAACATATGGCCGTCACTGATCCTTTTTACAGTCAGTCTCAAGAAGACTTGGCCAATATTCACGAGGGTGATGAACAAAAGCGCCTGCTTGTTATTGCCTCATACGATTTTGACAATTTGCGCGGTGATGCAGAATTGGCCCGTCTTGCCCGTCTGGCGGCGCGGATTTGCGGAGCCTCTGCCAGCGCGATCAGCATTGTTGGCAAGGAACATCAGCGTTTGCTCGTCAGAAATGGCACCAGCGGCGGCAAGATCGCCCGCAAAGGCAGCTTTTGCGCTGAGGCCATGCTTGGGGAAGAGCCGCTTGAGGTGCTCAATGCCGCGCAAGATCCGCGCTTTGCCCAATTTGAAAAAACAACCGGGCCTGACCACGTGCGCTATTATGTCGGCGCGCCGCTCAAATCTGCCGAGGGCGAGCCGATTGGCGCACTTTGCCTGTTCGACACCAGCCCGCGCCGCCAAGGGATCGATGCGCAGCAACGCGAAGACTTGATCACTCTGGCAGATGCCGTGATGCACCGGCTGGAGGCGCACCGGACCAGTCTGCGCCGCCACATCAACCTGCTCGAGAGCGAGGCGCAATTGCGGTTCATGCTCGACAGTGTGCCGGATATTGCCTGGGCGGCGACGCCAGGGCCTGCATTTGCCCATTTCAATGCGCGCTGGCGCGAGATCACCGGCGCACCTCCGCCGCAAGAAATTGATGACTGGAGGCAAGTCATTCACCCGGAGGATTGGCAAGCCACGCTGGACAATTTCACTCATGCTGTCGAAACGGCCGAGGATTTTGAGGATCAATGGCGTCTGCGTCATGCGGACGGCAGCTACCGCTGGGTCTTGTCGCGCGCGGTGCCAAGTGATCCCGATCCGGCAAAGGCGCATTGGTACGGCACGCTGACCGATATTGACGACCACATCCGACAAGCAGAACTGCGGGAATTGCTATCCGACGAATTGTCGCACCGGATCAAAAACATCTTCGCGGTTGTCGCAGGACTAATCGGCATCAGAGGGCGCGGCCGCTCTCAGGAAGTGAGCGAGTTCGCCGGCGAAATCACCGATCTGGTCGCAGCGCTGAACACCGCAAACGCTTACATCCGCCCAATCGGACAAGATGCGGGCGACACGCTTGGCGCTCTCGCAAAGGAAATTCTTGCGCCCCATAGCAATCATCCTGGGGTCGAGTTGATTGTCATCGCCGAAGACTTGCCGCTTGCCCCTGACGCAGCGACGCCGCTCTCACTGATCTTGCACGAGCTTTCGACCAATGCGGCCAAACATGGAGCGCTCTCCGGAACTGAGGGACGGGTGGAACTCACCATCAGACTGCACCCTGAAGAGGGTTTGGATACATCGGAAAGAACGGTTCAATTGCTTTGGCAAGAAACCAATTTGACGCCTGCGAAAACCGCAGCGTCTTCCGCGAATGCAGCCAGTTCCAAAGAGGGCTTCGGGTCGACGCTGCTGCGCATGTCGATCAACAACCAGCTCAGCGGCACATTCGAGCAGCAGGTCACCGACGCGGGCATGAGAATCGACATGCGTATCCCGTGCAGCAAGATCGTGGCGGCGCAAAGCATCGGGCAATCAAACCCAAGATCTTGAGTCCCCAAAAGGCCCGAACCATCAAAGGCCCAAACTAAGCTGCGGCTCAAACGACTGGCATCAAACGACTGGCATCAAACGACTGGCATCAAACGGCTGGCACTTGTCCCCTTCGAACGCTATCGTAAGGCGTTGATGCTCGAATTTCAGCAGCTTGAACGCCATTTTGGCTCTGTTCGCGCCGTAGCTGGCGTCTCCAAAACCATTGCGGATGGCGAATTTGTGGCTTTGGTCGGGGCCTCTGGGTCAGGCAAATCAACCCTCCTCAAAATGGTCAACCGATTGGTTCAGCCCAGTGCAGGGCGCGTTTTGCTGCGCGGCGAGGATGTTGGCGATTACCCCGCAGCCAAGCTGAGGCGCGCCGCCGGATATGTGTTTCAGGGGATTGGCCTGTTCCCGCATATGACTGTGGCGGAGAATATCGGCATCGGACCAAGGTTATCGGGTGAGCCTGTAAGCGATGCACGGATTGCCGAATTGCTTGAGTGGGTGGAGCTCGATACCGATATGGCGCGGCGCTATCCCGATGCACTTTCGGGCGGACAGCGCCAGCGGGTCGGCGTTGCGCGGGCCTTGGCCGGAAAACCGCCCCTGATGCTGATGGATGAACCCTTTGGCGCTTTGGATCCCCTCACCCGCGATGCCTTGGGAGAGCGCGTGCGCCGATTGCATGATCAATTAGGCCTGACCACGATTATGGTCACGCATGATATGGCCGAGGCGCTGTTGCTGGCGAGCCGCGTTCTGGTGATGGACCAAGGCCGGGTGGTCGCCGATGAAACGCCCGCCTCCTTGCTCGCCGGAAGCGGCGGAACCACGGCGCAAAATATGGTCGCAGTGCCGCGCGATCACGCCAAACGCTTGGCCGAGATGGCGCAATGAGCGGCGGCCCAAACGGCGGCCTCAGCGCAATCGGGACCGCCGTTCTTGGGCTGGGCGATCAGCTGGCCGCGCATGTCCTCCTGTCGGCATCAGCGATTGGACTTGGTCTGATGGTGGCTTTGCCGCTGGCGATCTGGGCCAGTCGCTCGCCCCCCGTGGCCCGGACCGCATTGGCCTTCGCCAGCCTCGTTCAAACTATCCCTGCGCTCGCGCTATTGGCGTTGTTCTTCCCGATCCTGCTGAGTTTGAGAGCAGTGTTTGGCGAAGGCTTGCCAACGCTTGGCTTTTTGCCAGCCCTGCTCGCGCTGGCGCTTTACGCGCTTCTCCCGATCCTGCGCAATGCCGTGACCGCACAGGCCAATCTCGATCCGGGTTTGATCGAAGCAGCGGACGGCGTCGGCATGACCCAATGGCAAAAGCTGCGGCTGGTCGAGGCGCCTTTGTCGGCCCCCTATATCATGGCCGGCATTCGCACCGCTGCGGTCTGGACGATTGGCGCAGCGACGCTTTCAACCACCATCGGACAGCCCAGCCTCGGCGATCCGATCTTCGCCGGATTGCAGACCCAAAACTGGACCTTGGTGCTGGCCGGCTGTTTTGCCAGCGCAGCCTTAGCGCTCATCGCCGATACCCTGCTGGGCCAGATCGAGCGGGGCTTTGCCGCACGCAACCGTCCGTTATGGGCCGGCGCCATGCTGGCCGTGTTTCTAGGCATTGGCGCGGCATGTTTTGCCCAGTTTGGCAGCAGTTTCTTTGGCGAGAAATCGGACCGCGGGGTCGTCATCGGCGCGAAGAGTTTCTCCGAGCAATATATCCTCGCCCGGCTGATCGGACAGCAATTGGAGGCAGCCGGATACACGCCGGAATACCGCGATGGGCTCGGCTCGGCAGTGGTCCATAATGCGGTCTCGACCAGCGCTATCGACATTTCGATCGATTACACCGGCACGCTGTGGACCAATCAGCTTGGCCGCAGCGACAATCCCGGCCGCGAGCAAATGTACCGGGAAATCGTCGCTTGGGAAAAAGAGCAAAGCGGGACAATGGTGCTTGGCCGGTTGGGGTTCGAAAACGCCTATGCCTTCGCCGTGCGGGCCGATGTTGCCGAGCGTTATGGTCTCAAAAGCCTCGAGGATCTTGCCCGTGCTTCGCGCGCCTTGACCGTTGGCGGGGATATCGAATTTTTCGAGCGGCCCGAATGGATCGCCGTGCGCGAGGCGTATGATTTTCGCTTTGCCGAGCAGCGCAGTTTTTCGACCACCTTTATGTATGACGCGCTTAAATCGGGTGAGGCGGATGTGATCAGTGCTTACACCTCCGACGGGCGGATTGCGGCGGATAATTTGACGGTGCTGAGCGATCCCAAAGAAGCCCTGCCAAGCTATGATGCGCTTATCATGGTCAGCCCCGAGGCCGCCAAAGATGCAAATCTGGTCGCCGCGCTTCAGCCGCTTTTAGGCGCGATTGATGTCGCCGCCATGCAGGAGGCCAATTTCGCAGTCGACCGGACGCAAAACAAGCTCTCGCCCGATGATGCGGCCCGGTTGCTCAGGCGCAGAACGCTTGAAAATCAGGCGTCAGCCGAGCCCAGTGAGGCTCGCCAAACCTTGCCCGATTAAGCCGCGCGCCTTTAGCGGGCGCGTGTCCAAATCTGCGTTTGGCAGAACGGGCCCCAGCACCCTTTCACCTCGAGCCGGTTGGCATCTTTGCGTTTCAAAAAGGATTTATAGGTCTTGCCATTGCGCGGGTCATAAATGCTGCCGCGCCACCGGTTCTCTTCCTCGCGAAAGCCGCTGAGCAAGGCAATACCAAGCAGCTTGCGATTGCGCTTACTGGCATCAGGATTGTTCACGTCGCGCTGATCCGCGCCGCCTTCCGGTGTCACAAGATAGCGCGTCAAACGCCCGCAATATGTGCTGCCGCAGCGAGCAATTGTCACCACTGCATCGCGCTCAGGCGTGATCCAGCGACCTGTCACGGGTTCCGCAGCAAAGCCGGGCACGGCCAAAAACGCTGCAAGGCCAGCGGCAAAAATCATGAAAAATCGCTGCATTCTAAATCCTTTCGCTCCGCCCTACTTCGGTCCCATTTAGACAAAGGTTACTGAACCTAGCCGGAATTGCCAGCTTTCAGCGAGCCGAAGCCGCAGCCCTCGCCTTTATTCGCCAAAGCCCGCCACAGCGCCCCATTCAGGCGCGGTAATCGCCATCACTTTGAACAATTCCCCCATTTGATCGGGATCGACCAGCCGCGCTTGCGCGGCCGCCAGTTCCTCTGCCCGCGCGGGAAATTTCTTGGCCAATGCCTGCTGGCGCAGATCAATGCCCATTGCGGTCAGCCATTCGCCTTGGGCCGCGCAATGCACCTCCAGACCGGCGGCTCTGGCAATTGCGCCCAGCATTTCAAAATCGACATGAGCGGTCAGATCAGCCGTTCCCGGATCGCGCAAAACATCCACTTTCTGATGCCCGCGCACAGCTTGCAATGTGGAGCCCATGCGGCTTTCAAAAGCGCCGTAATCCGCGATCAAACCCGCGCCGCCAGCCGCGCTGATCTGCTGCGCCAAATCCGTCATGATCGCCGCAGATGCAGGCGAGGTTTCGATCACTGCGCCAGTGGCGGCCGCGCGCAAGCCATCCGGCACTGCGTCATCCATCGGATTGAGTCCGGCGGCAAAAACGAAATTCTCATTTTCATCAAGGGCCACCATCCGCTCGCGCCAGCCGCTATCGGTCTTGACCAATTGCCGCACAGCCAGCGCATCGAAAAACTCGTTCGCAACCAGCAGCAAGGGCCTCTCGCCGGGCAAATCGGCAATGCTGGAATGCCATTGGGCATGGGGCACAGCCTTCGCCTGCACCGCGCGCAGGACCGGTGATCCTTCAACCAGATGAACCTCAGGCTTGCAGCCATGCACCGCCATCGCGCGCAAAGCATCGCGCGCCAGCGTGCCGCGCCCCGGCCCAAGCTCGGCATATAGCGCATCTGCCGGCGACCCGGCCCGCAGCCAGACCTCGGCCAGCGCTAACCCGATCAGCTCGCCGAACATCTGGCTGATATCAGGAGCCGTAATAAAATCGCCGCCGCCCGTTTGATTGGGCGCACCCAGCGGATCGCGGCTGGCGTAATAATGGGCATTGCTCTCGCCCATAAACCGCGCGACCGAAATCGGGCCATGGGCCTTGATTAACCGGCGAAAACGCTCACCGAAATTGGCCATGGGCTACGCTGCCGGCTGTCCGGATTGCGGCGGTTTGCGCAGCAACGCATAAGCGATCACCGCCAGACCCACTCCAATCAGCGGGATCGTCAGCCATTGCCCCTGGGACAGGCCGGTTTCCGCAACACGGTGCGCCAGATGCGCATCCGGCTCGCGGAAATACTCATTGATGAAGCGCGCCGCTGCAACGCCGACCGCGAATATGCCAACCAGCAAGCCGGGCCGGTACCGCGCCTTGGTAAACCAGAACAAGGGAAACAGGATCAGCATTAAGGCAAGCCCTTCCAGCCCAGCCTGATACAATTGGCTGGGGTGACGCGCCGCGCCATCGGGATCAGAGGGAAAGACCATCGCCCAAGGCGTGTCCGCCACGCTTGTCGGGCGGCCATAGAGCTCGCCATTGACGAAATTTGCAAGCCGCCCGAGCAACATGCCCAGCGGCACATTGACCGCAATGTAATCGCACACCCTCAGCCAGTGGAGCGAGTTATTGCGCGCAACCCATGTGATCGCCAGCAAGACGCCCAGAACGCCCCCATGAAAGCTCATCCCGCCGGTCCAAAGCTGAAACAATTCGATACTGGTCAGGAGTTCGGGCTTGTAAAACAGCGCATAACCCATGCGGCCGCCCAAAATAATCCCCAGCGTGCAATAGAAGAACAAATCATCGGCGTGGCGCTGTGCCATGGGTGCGCCATGCGATTTGATCATCTTGCCCAGATGCCAGTAACCGAACATAATTGCTGTCAGATAAGCGAGCGAGTACCAACGCAGGGTGAAAAAGCCCAAATCGATGCCGGGG
>CAZDHB010000050.1:12709-21411 GCA_964505255.1 uncultured Porphyrobacter sp. | reverse complement strand
CCAGCAGGCCAGCCGCCTTGTCTTTCTTGCCCGATTTGAAGACTTCTTTGACTTCTGCGCGGCCAACGACATGCTCGATCTTTTCAGGACCAAGCTCGCCCGCCATTTCCTTCGCGATCTCCTCGGTCAGGTGATAAATGACGTCGTAATACATCATCCGCACCTTCTCTTTTTCGACCAATTGGCGTGCCTTGGCATTGGGACGAACGCCAAAACCGATGATCGGTGCGCCAGAGGCCGCAGCCAGCGTCACATCACTCTCGGTGATGGCGCCAACCCCTGCGTGAAGGACCCGCACCTTAATGTCGTCATTGGACAGATTGTGCAAAGCGTTGTTGATCGCCTCGACGCTGCCTTGAACATCGGCCTTCACCAGAACCGGGAATTCGACCACTTCTGAGGCGAGATTGTTGAACATCGTGTCAAAGCTGGTCGGGGCGAGCGCAGTGCGCTGTTCGGTCGCTTTTTCGCGGCGATATTCGGCCACTTCGCGGGCCCGTTGCTCGTTCTCAACTACGGTCAATTGATCGCCTGCGCCCGGCACCCCGCCAAGGCCCAAAACCTCGACCGGCATGGAGGGACCTGCCTCTTTGATCTGCTTGCCCTGATCATTGACAATTGCGCGCACCCGCCCGCTTTCTGTGCCAACCACAAAGGTATCGCCGCGCTTCATCGTGCCGCGCGTTACCAGAACCGTGGCGACAGGGCCGCGGCCTTTATCAAGCTGAGCCTCGATCACGGTTGCCTCGGCCAAACGGTCGGGCCGGGCCTTGAGTTCGAGCAATTCTGCCTGCAGATTGATCGCCTCCAGCAATTCATCAAGGCCTGTGCCTTTGGTCGCAGAGACCTCGATATCCTGCACCTCGCCGGACATCTTCTCGACGATCACCTCATGCTCTAGCAATCGGTTGCGGACGTTGTCGGCATTGGCTTCCGGCTTGTCCATCTTGTTGATCGCAACGATCATCGGGACACCGGCTGCTTTGGTATGGCTGATCGCCTCGATGGTTTGCGGCATAATGCCGTCATCAGCTGCCACAACCAGCACTACGATATCGGTCACATTGGCACCGCGCGCGCGCATTTCACTGAACGCGGCGTGGCCCGGCGTATCGAGGAACGTGACGGTGTTGCCAGCTTTGGTTGTCACCTGATAGCTGCCGATATGCTGCGTAATGCCGCCCGCTTCGCCTTTTGTAACATTGGCTCCGCGCAGGGCATCCAGCAGGCTGGTTTTGCCGTGATCGACATGGCCCATAACCGTGACGACCGGAGGACGGGATTTGAGCGTTTCTTCCGGATCGAGGTCTTCGGCGGTGTCAATATCGACATCGCTTTCCGAAACGCGCTCGATATTGTGGCCAAATTCTTCAACCAGCAATTCAGCCGTATCCGCATCAATCGTCTGATTGACGGTCACCATCATATCAAGATTGAACAGCGCTTTTACCAGATCAGCGCCCTTCTCACCCATCCGTTTGGCCAATTCCTGAACCGTGATTGCTTCGGGCACGATCACATCGCGCACTTGTTTTTCACGCGGTGCGGCCGGACCGCCTTGTGCGCGGCGCTCTTTCTCACGCGCGCGTTTGAGTGCGGCGAGAGAGCGCGCGCGGCGGCCCTCGTCCTCGTTCAGCGCCTTCGTAACCGTCAGCTTGCCCGAGCGGCGCTTATCATCGCGCGGCGCGTTCCGCTTGTCTTCCTTTTTCTTCTTGTCAGGCCGCTTCGGCTCTGGGCGGGCCACAGGCGTAAACTTGCGCGCGGTGGGCGTGGGTTTGGCAGCGCCCTCCTCAGCAATTGGCTCAGCCTGGCCAGCATCGCTTGGCGCAGCCTCGCTTGGCGCCGCAGCCTCAGCCTCAGCTGCCGCTTTGCTCGCGGCCTCTTCCTCTGCCTTGCGAGACTTTGCAGCGGCCCGCTTTTTCTGGTCATCAGCGGCCTGAACCGCAGCATTGTCGTCGCGCTTGCGAGCCTCTTCAGCAAGCCGCAGCCGCTCTTCCTCGGCCTCCCGCTGGAGGCGAGCAACACGCTCCTGCGCGGTTTCGGCAGGTGCCGCTGGCTTCTTGGGCGCAGGCTTGGGCGTCTCGGCCACAGGTTCCGGCGCAGCAGGCGGCGGGGGAGGCGGAGGCGGCGGTGTCTCGCCCGGCTTTAACAGCTTGCGGCGGCGCTTCACCTCAACCGCGACCTTATTGGTGCGGCCATGGCTAAAGGTCTGTTTGACCTCGCCAGCATCGACGGCGCGCTTCAGGCCTAATGGCTTGCGGGCGGGTTTTTTCTCTTCGTCGCTCATACTGGCTCGTTTATCCTTCAGTTCAATTCATTCAATCCGGCGATTTCGCGCATCGCGCAAGGGGGGCCGGCGTTCTTTAGTCTTTGTTGTCGCGGCACTTGCTTGCCAAATCGGCCACCGCATCAGGTCACTCGGCAGATACCTCATTAGATACCCGCTCACAGGCTGTTCGATCATCGGGAGGCGGCTCATCCAGAAACGCGATAAGCTTGTCCAAAATCCCGCGCACGCGCTTCGCAGCGGCAGGATCAACCAGACCCAAATGTACCACATTCTCGCGGCCCAATGCCACAGACAGCGTGTCGCGGTCCAGTGGCAAGCGTAAGCCGCGCAATCCGCTGCCTTCTTTATCATTGCCGACACGCCACGCCTGATCGAGCTTGCTCATGCCATCATGGCGCGCATCTAAGGCATGCGCCAAAAGAGCGATTTGCCCGCTGCGGGCTGTATCGGCGATCCTTTGGCTGCCGAGGCAAAGGAACCCTGCCCTCAGCTCCAATCCAAGCCGGTCAAGCACCGCGCGGCGCAGTGCCGCCTCGATCTTCTCCGGCAGGTCCTGCGCAATCGCGAGTTTGGGGCCGCCTTTGCCGATCTTGAAAGCGCGGGCCAGCCCTGCTTTCAGTGCGCCATTGCCGAGCGCCTCAGTCAAAGCCGCTTTGGAAACACCAATCCATGCACCGCGCCCGGGCGCCTTGGCCTGCACATCGGGCAAGACATCCCCATCAGGCGACAGCGCCAGACGGATCATTGCCTCGCGCGCACCGCTTTCGCCGGAAATAACGCAGCGACGCAGAGACGGTTCGCTGCTGCGTTGCGATGGACAGGTCTGAGCGGGCCCGAAATCGCGAGCCTGTACCGGTTCAGAGATGTCGGAGCTTACGCGCTCATTGGTCGGAGTCCGCATGGGCGGCCTCCTGGTCGGCGGAGCCATCCCCATCAGCCGCCTTATCGGCCGCGGGAGCTTGCTCCTCTTCGTCTTCAAACCAATGCGCGCGCGCTGCCATGATGATCTCATTGCCTTGCTCTTCCGAGAGGCCGAAATCACCCAGAACGCCGCCCTTGTCCTGTTCCCGCATGGCAGGTCGGCGGGTTGGCGGGCCATCGGCATTAGCGCGGCGGCGCGGTGCCTCGCGTTTTTTCTGGATCAATTCGTCGGTGGCAAGGTCGGCCAGATCATCGAGCGTCTTGATCCCGGCCTTGCCCAGCGTGACCAGCATTACCTCGGTCAAATGGGGAATCTCGGCCAAATCATCTTCTACGCCCAATTCACGGCGCGCCTCGCGGTGCGTTGCTTCCTGCCGGTCGATGGCTTCTTTGGCGCGGCTTTGCAGCTCTTCGGCCAATTCCTCGTCAAAACCCTCGATGCTGGCCAATTCCTCAGCCGGAACATAGGCCACTTCCTCAAGTTCGGCGAAGCCTTCAGCCACCAGCAATTGCGACAAGGTTTCGTCCACATCGAGCTCTTCTTCGAACATTTTCGAACGCAGCGCGAATTCCTTCGACCGCTTTTCGCTCGCCTCTTCCTCGGTCATAATATCGATCTGGTGACCGGTCAGCTGGCTGGCGAGACGCACATTCTGGCCGCGCCGACCAATCGCGAGGCTGAGCTGATCATCAGGCACGACAACCTCGATCCGGCCTTCTTCCTCGTCCAGTACGACACGGCTGACGGTGGCTGGCTGAAGCGCGTTCACCACAAATGTCGCGATATCGTCGCTCCAGGGAATGATATCGATCTTTTCGCCTTGCAGCTCCTGAACGACGGCCTGAACCCGGCTGCCCTTCATACCGACACAGGCACCGACCGGATCGATTGAGCTGTCGTGACTGATCACGCCAATCTTAGCCCGGCTACCGGGATCGCGCGCAGCGGCCTTAATCTCGATAATGCCGTCGTAAATCTCGGGCACTTCCTGCGAGAACAATTTGCGCATGAAATCAGGCGCGGCCCGGCTCAGGAAAATCTGCGGTCCGCGATTGTTGCGCTCGACCTTGGTGATGAGCGCGCGCACACGTTCACCCACCCGCGCCGCTTCGCGAGGGATCTGCTGGTCGCGGCGGATGACCCCTTCAGCGCGGCCCAGATTGACAATCACATGACCAAATTCGACCGATTTGATGACGCCAGTGATCACTTCGTCAGAGCGGTCTTTAAATTCTTCGAACTGACGCTCGCGCTCTGCATCGCGGACCTTCTGGAAGATCACTTGTTTCGCGCTTTGTGCGTCAATCCGGCCCAAATCAACCGGCGGCAAGGGATCGACGATAAAATCGCCCAATTTGGCCCCGTCCTCCAGCTTTTGCGCTTGTTTCAGATCGACCTGCTTGAAGTAATCTTCAACCTCCTCGACCACTTCGACAACGCGCCACAGACGCAAATCGCCCGATTGCGGATCGAGTTTCGCGCGAATATCGTTTTCCGCGCCATAGCGATTGCGCGCAGACTTTTGAATCGCCTCCTCCATCGCTTCGATCACGATGGATTTGTCGATCATCTTTTCCGATGCGACCGCATTGGCAATCGCGAGGAGTTCAGCCTTATTGGCGGAAATGGCACTGGCCATCAGTTGTCTGCCTTTTCATCTTCATCAGTTTCAAGTGGAACGCCTTCGACCTCTTCCACTCCGGAAGTATCAAGCGGTCTGGTGGCGGCGATCAGCGCATCGGTCAAGACCAGCTTGGCCGAATGCAGCAAATCCATGGGGAAAGACACCGCGCCCGCCTTGTGATCGGCAAGAGTGATAACATCCCCCTCGATCCCGATCAATTCGCCAGCAAGATTGCGGTGTCCGTCGATTTTTTCCTTGAGGCTGACTTTCGCCTCATGCCCGGCCCAATCGGCAAAATCTTTCCTGCGGGTGAGCGGGCGATCAATGCCGGGCGAGCTTACCTCGAGGTGATACGCCCCCTCGATCAGGGTCTCGCCGCGCTCTTCCAAGGCATCCATCGCCGCCGAAACATGGCGCGATAGCTCGGCGCATTGCTCAATCACCAATTGGCCAGTGGCAGGGTCCTCAGCCATAATCTGCAAAGCATTGCCGCCGTCCCCTGCTTCTGAAGGCATCATCTTCACGCGCACCAGCGCAAGCCCGAGGGCCTTTACCTCGGGTTCGATTATGCTCGTCAGCTGCGCCAGATCGGCCAATCAATAATCCTCAAACAAATTCACGCCATCATTCAAAAGCGCCGCAGGGTGCACGAGGTGATTGTGCACGCAGTGTTAGCGCCGGCCCCTTTCGGTGCCAGCCCGGCAATGTGTCAGCAATGTCGGGATGGGCTTCAACTAGGCGCGCTTGAACCAAATTGCAAGGAGAGGTTTTTGAGGCGCGAATTCACTGGTTAAATAGGGGTTTGAATTGGTCGGCAGGTTTGGACCTAGGGGCGCAATTCTAGTACGGGAATCTTAGGCCAGTTCTAACGCACGCTGCCATCGACCCAGTTTTGGGCATATTCGCGGTCAGCGTTTTGTTCCCGCCACAACAATTCCTCGCACCTTTGGCGAAAATCCAGAACACATTGTGCATTCAGTGGTACATCAAATTTGAGCCCGCAATTATGCGCGTTGTGCCACACGATTTCGCCAAACGCATCGACCCTGTCGATCTTGAGCAGGCCGCACTCGCCAAGACGCGGGACCGTTCTGAGCCGAAGCTGCGCGCCGCTTGCCGACAAATCAACCACCGTGCATTTGCGGCGACCGCAGACAAGCTCGAGCGAGCCTTCGAGGCCTAACCTTAGCCGCCCATTGCTGCGCCGTCCGATTGCATAATCTATCGCCATAATGGCGCACGCTAGGCGGAACATGGGAAATTTTTCGGCAGCGGTGCACTACGCAAAGTGCCTAGGTTTGGGGCAGAATTTGAGCCGCCAGAGAGACGCCAGAGAGACGCCGACCTAAAAGAACAGGTTCAGACGCTCAGCGTATCGGCCATTTCAGGCTTGGTTCCATATTCACGCCGCTGACCTTGGGTATAGAATGCCTCCCAGATGATGCCATCCGGGTCGCGGGTCCAGCTTTTGCTTGATTGGGCATAACAGCACTGGGTGTCGCCCTCGCGAAACTCGGGGCCGCCAGCCAATTCGATCCGCTCGTAAATCTGCTCAAGTTCAGCATCCGATGCCGCTTGCAATCCGACATGCGCGATGCCTGCTTCCATTGTTGCAGGCTCAATCGAGACATTTACAAAGGGATCATCCAGCATCCATTTCTTGTAATCCGGCTCATCGACGCTGGGCGGTTGGCCGAACAGATTGGCATAGAAACGCGTCGATGCCTCGATGTCCTTGACCTTAAGGTTCATGTGAAAGCGTTTCATTCGATCGTTCCTTTTTCAGTATGCGTTGCAGAAGGAAGCGCCGGGGATGCAGCCGCCGGGGATGCAGCCGCCGGGGACACTACCGAAAGCTCAGTGCAATCCCCTTGCGCGCAGCAATTTTCGAGCAAGTACCCAAGCAGCGAGCGCATCTGGTCGAAATTGGCCGAATAGATGATCGAGCGCCCCTCGCGCCTTGCGGTAATCAGCTCTCCCTTGGCCAGATGGCTGAGGTGAAACGATAGGGAACTGGCCGGCAGATCGAGCTTTTGCGCGATGGCGCCAGCATTCATCCCGGCGCTGCCAGCACGCACCAATTGGCGGAACACATCTAGCCGGTGCCCTTGCGCCAAAGCGGACAAGGCATCCAATGCTGCAGCTCGAGATATAGGTTCTATTTCCATATTTCTAGAAATATCGAATCGTTTGTGAAAGTCAAGCATTTTCGCTTCCGGACTTAGCCCGGCGCAAAGCCGGCAAAGGCCCACAAGCCCTAACCAAGCCCCCCAAACCACACAGGCCCCAAACCACACAGCCCCTTAGGAGGAGCCAGCTTAGCTTTCGCTGGTCAGATCATGCTTCTTGATACAATGCCTGAGCTGATCATACGTCAGACCAAGCGCCTTCGCCGTCTGCCGCTGATTCCAGCGATGCCGGCCGAGCGCGTGCTCGACAATCGCCCGCTCATGTGCGTCGACCGCGTGACGCAAATCATCCACCGCGTCGAGCGCATCGGCCCGCACCGAAGTTTCCTGCGGCGCCGATGCCGCCTCACCCTGCGTAGCGGAGCTGGACGCAGCCGGCACCAGCTTGGATTGCGGCGAAAAGGGTTTCCACGGGCTATCGAAGGGGTCAAATTGCGCGTGTGCGATAGGCTGGCTCCAATCATCCCAGCGATAGACGGCCCGCTCCACCACATTGCGCAGCTCGCGCACATTGCCGGGCCAGGCATATTCATCCATCTGCCCAGCCACATGATCGGCAAATCCGGGCCAGCTCTCCCAGCTCAGCTCTGCCGCCATGCGCCGGCCGAAATAATCCGCCAGAACTTCAACATCCCCTTCGCGCACCCGCAGCGGCGGCAAGGTGATCACCTCAAAGCTTAACCGGTCGAGCAAATCGGCGCGAAACTCGCCTCTTTCCGCCTTGCTCGGCAAATCCTCATTGGTGGCCGCAACGATACGCACATCAACGCGGATCGGGCGGCTTGCGCCAATCGGGGTGACCTCGCCATATTCAACCGCGCGCAGCAGCCGTTCTTGTGCGCCCATCGACAAAGTGCCCAATTCGTCGAGAAATAGCGTGCCTTTGTCGGCTTCTTCGAACCGGCCCGCCCTTTGTTTGGTAGCCCCTGTGAAAGCGCCTGCTTCGTGGCCAAACAATTCCGCCTCGATCAGGGTTTCGGGCAGAGCCGCACAATTCATCGTAACCAGCGGCTCTCCCCAACGGGAGGACAGACGGTGCAAACGCTCGGCAATCAATTCCTTGCCCGTGCCGCGCTCGCCAATGATCAGAACCGGCCGCTCCATCGGTGCGGCCCGGCTGGTGCGTTCCACCGCATCCAGAAAGGCACCGGACTGGCCAATAAACTGATTTTCGCGCTCCATCACCAAGATATAGGGAAATTTCCCATTACTTGGCAAGATATACCATGCGTAGAAATGCAGGAAAATGATAAAGCACTGTTTTTAAACAATTTTCAGATTTTGGCACGCCATCTGCATTGTCCTTGGCAACACCCCTCTTGAGAAAGTCAGTGCCATGTATACCCGCAGTTTCTTCAAAACCCGCCTCGGACAAACCGCCGCTTTGTGCATTGCCGTGATGGTGACTTTCACCGCTTTCAGCACGCAAATCGCTGTTGCCTCGCCGCTCGAGGCTATGGTGACCAATCACCAAGTTGAGCTGGCGTGAGCAAAGCCGAACCCCCTCCTTCCCGCAAAAATATGAAAGGGAAAGACGCGATAGGGCCGGAGACCTCTTCCCCTCGCAGTCCCCAGCGCAAGGAGCAGCCCTCGGGCAAAGCCACCGCGCAAGGGTCTTCGGCCCGCCCCGCAGCCCGCCCCACTCAGGCGAAAGGCACTTTGAAAGTTGGCGGCGCT
>CAZDHB010000050.1:9947-12609 GCA_964505255.1 uncultured Porphyrobacter sp. | reverse complement strand
GCAAAACCATCTGGGGCAAGGCCAAATGTGCGCCTGACCCGGATCGAACAGGAAGTTGAAAGATTGCGCCAATCGCCTACACCTACACAGTCTGGGGCCAATGCGGATACCTCGCGCAGCAGTTTCCGGAACCGTGACGCGGCAAAAGACTCGTTCGATCAAGTCGCAGAACAAGTCGCAGATTTCTTTTCTAATGGAGCACCCTTGATGGGAATATTCAGTCGCACCCGAGATATCATCGCTGCAAATTTCACCGACATGCTCGATAAGGCCGATGATCCGGCCAAAATGATCCGCATGATCATTCTCGAGATGGAGGAAACTTTGGTCGAAGTGCGCGCCAGTGCGGCCCGCACCATTGCCGATCAAAAAGAAATGCATCGGCACACGGTCAAGCTAGACCGGTTGCAAGCCGATTGGAGCGAAAAGGCCGAGCTGGCCTTGTCGAAGGACCGCGAAGATCTCGCCCGCGCGGCCTTGGTCGAGCGCAAGAAAGCGGCCGATATGTCGGAGCAATTGAAGCAGGAAATCGCTGTTCTTGACGACGCTTTGCGCGCTTACGAACAGGACATCGCCAAGGTTCAGAACCGCCTGCGCGAGGCGCGGACCAGGCAATCTGCTATCGCTGCCCGGCTCGAAAGCGCGGAAAACCGGGTCAAGCTGCGCACGGTGATGAGCACCGAACGCACAGACGAGGCGATTAGCCGTTTTGACCAGCTGGAGCGCCGGGTCGATTATGCGGAGGGCGCGGCAGAAGCGCTGTCGATCGAGGGTAAAGGCCAGCCGAGCCTATCGGACGAGATCGCCGCGCTCGAA
Organism: uncultured Porphyrobacter sp.; assembly: GCA_964505255.1. GTDB lineage: Bacteria > Pseudomonadota > Alphaproteobacteria > Sphingomonadales > Sphingomonadaceae > Erythrobacter. The sequence continues at coordinate 11,793 of CAZDHB010000050.1, read as the reverse complement.
AGCGCCGATGCAATTGATGACGAACTTGAGGCGATGAAAAAGTCGCTCGGCAAATCTGGCTCAGGCAAGAAGGAGAACTGATCCATGGACGATTTTGTCCCAGTATTTGTGGTGGGCATGCTGTTTATCGGCCTCCCTTGGCTGATTATGCATTATGTGACCAAATGGAAAACAGCCGCCACCATCACCAATGATGACGAAGTGCTGCTTGATGAGCTGTATAATCTCGCCAAGCGTCTGGATGAGCGGATGGATACGGTCGAGCGCCTCGTGGCGAGCGACAATCCCGATTACAAACCTGCCCGCCTGATCCACGATAAAGAAGTCGATAATCAGCAATTGCGCGAGCTGGAAAACCTGCTCGCCGAGAGCAAAGGAGAAAAGCAGTGAATTCCCCTCGCACGAAGCTTTACCGCGACAAGAATAACGCCAAATTGATGGGTGTCTGTTCGGGGATCGCTGACTACACCGGCGTTGATACTTTTGCCGTACGATTGATGGCCTTGTTTGCGATTTTTGTCACCAGCGGAGGCATCATCCCCTTTTATTTCCTGGCTGGCCTCTTGCTCGATAAGAAGCCTTCACATCTTTATGTCGAGCAGGAAGAGCAACAATATTGGCAAGGCGTGCGGCAAAATCCGCAGCGCGCAGCGCGCGAAATTCGCGCCCGGATGAAAGATGTCGACCGCCGCTTGGCCGATATCGAAACCTATTATGTCAGCAGCAATCCGCGTCTCACATCCGAGATTGAGCGCCTGCGCTGAGCACAACCGAACTCTAGGGGTAATTCATAATGGGCGAGCTCATACCAATCGTTGCAATAATATTTGGATGCACCATTCCCATGGTGGCAATCTGGGCCAAACACAAAGAGAAAGTTGCGGCGATGCAGATAGATACGACCGCCGAAGCAACAGCCGAAAAAGCCGCCCAATACGCGGCCCAAGTGCAAACTCTCGAAGACCGCGTGCGCGTGCTCGAACGCATCGTGACCGACAAGGGCTATGATGTGGCCAGCCAAATCGAGGCTTTGCGTGACACCCGCGAAGTCGAACAAACCGGTAGCGGTATGCCGCTCAACATTGCAAGGCAGGAGAAAGCATAATGGATTGGGGAGGACCCGGGTTCGTTATCGTCATTATCGCGATGAGCATGGCCGGATGGCTCGTGAACAACTATATTCGCGCCAAAAACGGCTATGCTTTGGAAGATGAATGGGGCGGCAAAACCGAAAAAGCCGACACCGCAGAATACCAAGCACTTCAGTCGGAAAACCGAGCGCTGATTGAAAAAGTAGACGCCATGAACGAGCGCATGGTCGTGCTCGAAAAGATTGTCACCGATCGCGGCTATTCGGTTGCTCAAGAAATCGATGCTTTGCGCGATAGACCGGGCAAAACGCCTGACAGCGGCGTACCGCTCAACATTGCAAGGCAGGAGAAAGCATGATGTTCCCTTTCAGCGAAACCGCGATCATTGTCAGTGTTTGTGTGATTACCGCAGGCTGGCTCCTCAACAATCACTTGCGCATGAAGAACGGCTATCCGCTGGAAAACAGCTGGGGCAAGGCCATTCATCCCAAGCACGATCAGCAAGCCAATGAACGGGTCAAATTGCTGACGCAGGAAAACGCAGAACTGCGCGCTGAACTGGGATCGATCAAAGACCGTATGGCCAATGTCGAGCGGATCGTGACCGATGACGGATATGGTTTGGGTCAAGAAATTGAGAATTTGCGCCTCAGCAAACCGCGGCAGGACCAGAATTGATGTTTGGGCCGGACACGCAATTGATGGTGGACGCCTTCCAAATCGGCGCCCTGGCGCTGGCAGTTGGCGGAGGCGCG
>CAZDHB010000050.1:0-9847 GCA_964505255.1 uncultured Porphyrobacter sp. | reverse complement strand
TGGAACAGCGCGTTAGGGTCCTTGAACGGATCGCCACCGATCCGTGTCATGATTTGGCGCGAGAGATTGATGCGCTTAGCGACAAGCCTTCAGGAAGTGGAACATCATAATGTTCGGTCTCGAAGCGGTGCCCGATATTGAAGTGAAACTTCTCGCAGCGGTTGCGATTGCCGGGATAATCGGCCTCACAATCAACGCAGTGGCGGCCAAGGTCATCGCTTACAAAAGCCGCAAATTTGAGATGCAAAACGAAGGCTTGGCCGCATTCGAAGACGATTTAGGCGAGATCAGAACGATGGTCACAGCTTTGTCGGAGGATCACCATAAAATCACCGATCAGACCGGTATTTCTGAATTGGATATACGGCCGAAGCGCAAGGAGAAAATGCAATGAGTGGTTGGGCTATCGTTGCCGTTGTCGCGATTGTGATTTGGGGCGGCGTGCAGGTTTTCACCCGCCGTCATGACCGCGAGATGGGCATTATCCGCGATGAGGACGGCAATCCGGTCTTCCCGCCAACCAAGGAAGATCCCGCTGCGCAGCAGGAACTGGCGCAATTGCGCGAACGGATCAAAGTTCTGGAGCGGATCGCCACCGATGGCAATTCGCTCGACGCGCAGGAAACCAAGCGGATCGCCGCCGAAATCGAAGCTTTGCGCGGCAAGCAAGATAGCTAGGCGCAAGGCGATTTTCCGGACCTTTTTGGCCAATTTAGTAGAGTAAGAGGGCACAAACCCATGTTCCAACCCACACTTATCATTGCAGGCGCTGCGCTGATCGGGCTGAGCGTCGTCGTGCTGGCCTTGCTGCGCGCATGGCAAGGCTGGCTGGCCTTGAAAGAGCGCGAATTGAGCCGCGCCGAACATCCCAAGACGGGAGATGCGCTTGATCACGGCGCTCCGGTTGGGGCCGCCCGGATCGAGATTTCGGACCTCAAAGAACGCATCAAAAAGCTCGAGGCCATCGCAAGCGGGGTGGATTTGTGAGCCAATGCTCCTAGATGGGCATTATGCGCAGCCTTGATGACATTGCCGAAGAATATGAATTTCTCGACAGCGACGAACGCTACCGCTTGTTGATCGAGCTTGGGCGCGAGCTTGATGCAATGCCCGATGCCTTAAAAACCGATGCGACCTTGGTGCGCGGCTGTTCAGCCAGCGTATGGGTCTATCCCACCGGCGATGAAGGGGCGCTGCATTTTCTGGCCGACAGCAATGCCGCGATTACCAAGGGCATTGTCGCGCTCGTCATTGCGGCCGTGCAGGACCAAAGCGCTGCTGCGGTGTCGCAAATGGATGTGACCGCGGCGCTCGCCCCGTTTGATCTCAAGAACCAGCTTTCGTCCAATCGCACGCAAGGCGTACCCAATATGATTGCTTTGGTTCAGGAACACGCGGCACGGATCGCCGGAGGGTAAGGCCGGTGCGCCCGCTCTATCTGGCTGGCGGGATTATAGCGACCGCGCTGGGTGCCATCGGCGCATTTCTGCCGATCATGCCGACGGTGCCGTTCCTCTTGCTGGCCACTTTCTGTTTCGCGCGCAGCAATCCAGCGTGGGAGCAAAAAATCCTCGACCACCCTTATTGGGGACCGCAGGTGAGTGATTGGCGCGAGCGGCGGGCGATCCCGCGCCGAGCCAAGATCATGGCAGTGCTCGCGCTCAGCGCCGGGGCGGTCTTTACTTGGGCGACCCTTGGCGAACCATGGATTTATCTCAGCCTTGCGATTCTGGTGATTTCAGGCACATGGATTGTAACGCGCAATGAATAGCGTACTTCGCGATAAAAACGGGACCGCACACCAATCGCAATTGAACATCTCTCCGGCGTCATAGCGGGCGCAGAATGGGCCGAATGGTTCAATCTCGGGCTCTATTGCATCGGCGCTATCGCTGCGTTTTGGGCCAGTCGGCGGGCACGGCAAGCCGGGGCCAGAGGGGCGCGGCGTTTCTGGCTTGCTGCAAGCGCCGCGCTCATCTTCTTTGGCCTCAATGAAATCCTCGATCTGCAGACGCTGATCACCATTTACGGACGGGACATTGCGCAATCAGGAGGATGGTACGAGGACCGCAGACCCTACCAATATGCGTTCGTATCGGCGCTCGGCTTAATTGCCATAATCGCAGTCACCATAGGCCTTTGGTATGCCCGCTATGCTGACCGCGCGGTGCGCTGGGCCATGGCCGGATTTGGCATCATCTGCATGTATGTTTTGATGCGCGCCTCCTCGTTTCACAAACTCGATGCGTTTCTGGGACTGGGCCTCGACAGTTTCAATGCCGGCGGTCTTCTCGAAGTCACTGGCATTGTGACCGTTTTAATCGCCGCGCTCAGCTACAAACCCAAGCTGCATACGAATGCACGGGTTAACCCGGTTGCACCCGGCACCTTGCCCTAAACGCTATCGCGCAATCTGGCCGTCCCCGCCTCGCGCTGCTGCCGCAATTCCGCTTTGAGTTTCACCGGATCGCGCGCGAGGACAAAGCCGAAGCTGACCCCGCCTTCCTTGCCAATGGTTGCGTGATGCAGCTTGTGCGCTTGCACCAAACGTTTGGCGTAACCGCTCTTCGGGACATAGCGGAAATAGCGCTGATGAATGAGGCCATCATGCACCAGCGTATAGATGATCCCGTAAAACAGGATGCCGAGGCCAATCCAAGTGCCCGGCCACCAGGCAGACGCGCCCATAATCATCGGGCTGCCCACAGCGAACATCGAAATGCTCATCCCCGCACCAAATATCGCATAAAGATCGTTCTTCTCAAGCGCGCGGTCATGCGGTTCGTGATGGTCCCGGTGCCAGCCCCAGCCGAACCCGTGCATGATGTATTTATGGCTCGCCCATGCAACCCATTCCATGGCCGCCATACTGGCCAAAGTAATCGCGGCGGGCGCGAGGAAATCGATCAGAACTTGCATGCTAACCGCAGATATAGGCCGTTTTTATCGATAAGGAACCCGCAGCAACGATCAAAACAGTTATTCGCTGTGCGGGCGCGGCAAAATCGCAAGCTCCAATCGGCGATATCGAAAGCTAAGATTTGGGCGACAAGTCAATTGCTTTGCCCGGCCCATATTGCGCTAGGGCACAGAAAGCCGCAAAGGTTCCGCCCATGACAAATACACCCCGAACCCTCTATCAAAAAATCTGGGACGATCACGTGGTCGAAGCCCGCGAGGATGGCACCGCGCTGATCTATATCGACCGGCATCTGGTCCATGAAGTCACCAGCCCGCAAGCTTTTGAGGGGCTGAGACTGGCAGGACGCAAAGTGCGCCGCCCGGATCTCACCTTGGCTGTGCCCGATCACAATTTGCCAACCACGCCCCGGCTTGATGAACGCGGCGAGAGGATCCCGATCGCGGATCAGCAAAGTGCTGCGCAATTGGCCGCGCTTGAACGCAATGCGCCGGAATTTGGCGTGCCCTACATCAAGGATACGGCGCGCGAACAAGGCATTGTCCATGTGGTCGGGCCGGAACAGGGCTTTTCTCTTCCCGGGACAACCATTGTCTGCGGCGACAGTCATACGGCCGCGCATGGCGGCATTGGCGCTTTGGCATTCGGCATTGGCACCAGCGAGGTGGAGCATGTGCTGGCCACTCAAACGCTCCTGCTGCGGCAATCCAAATCGATGGAAGTGCGGGTCGAGGGAGCGCTTGGCCCAGGCGTCACGCCCAAGGATTTAATCCTCCATATTATTGGCCGCATTGGCGCAGCAGGCGGGACCGGGCACGTCATCGAATACCGCGGCAAAGTGTTCGAGGAAATGAGCATTGAAGGGCGCCTGACCGTTTCCAACATGAGCATTGAGGCGGGCGCGCGCGCCGGTCTGATTGCGCCTGATGAAAAGGTTTATGCCTACCTCAAAGGCCGCCCCTATGCCCCCAAAGGAGAGGCTTGGGACGAAGCGATCAGCTATTGGCGCACATTGCATAGCGATGAGGGTGCGCAGTTCGACAAGAGCGTGACCATTGATGCCGCCGAGATTGCCCCGTCGGTCACATGGGGGACCAGTCCTGAAGACGTCCTGCCGATTGGCGCCGTTGTACCAGAGCCGGAGAGTTTCACCGATCCCTCCAAACAAACCGCTGCGCGCAAGAGCCTTGATTACATGGGCCTCACCGCGGGCCAGAAACTGACCGAGATCGAGGTGGAGAACATCTTTATTGGCAGCTGCACCAACAGCCGGATCGAGGATTTGCGGGATGCGGCGGCAATCCTGAAAGGCCGAAAGAAGGCCGCTACGGTCAAATGGGCCATAGTTGTGCCAGGTTCCGGTCTGGTCAAACATCAGGCCGAGGCAGAAGGGCTCGATCAGATATTCACCGATGCCGGATTTGAATGGCGCGAGCCGGGCTGCTCTGCCTGTCTTGGGATGAACCCTGACAAAGTGCCCCCCGGCGAACGCTGCGCCTCCACCTCCAATCGCAACTTTGTTGGCCGCCAAGGCCCCGGCGCACGTACGCATCTGCTCAGCCCGGCGATGGCGGCGGCCGCAGCGGTTACTGGCAAGCTCACCGATGTCCGCGATTTGGACTAGTTTATCGCTCGGTAGGACGGGCAAAAATTGCGCCATGAACGGCCTTGATACCTTGCCATTTTGCCCCCTCGCTACCAAAAGACAATCATGACCAAAAACACATCAGACAAATCCTCCGCGGCAAGCAAATCAAGCGGAGACGCTGACTCAAAATCAGGCGTTGGAAAAGCCGCACTCGGCGCAGCCGCCATTGGCTCTGCTGCGATTGCCGCAGCGTTGCTCTATGCCTCTAGGCGCAAGAAGCAGCAGGAAACCCCGCCTAAGCCGCCCTCAGGCGAACAACCGGAGACTGATTAATGGAGAAAATCCGCACTGTTGAGAGCCGCGCGGTCCCATTTGGCGCGAAAAACATCGATACCGATGTGATCATTTCGGCAGAATGGCTGAAGACCATCACGCGCGAGGGCATGGGCGAAGGGGCGTTTGAAAGCTTGCGCCAAAATCCAGACAATGTGTTTGACGACCCAGAATATGCGGGCTCTCAAATCCTCATCGCAGGTGACAATTTCGGCTGCGGATCGAGCCGCGAACACGCCGCATGGGCCTTGCTCGATATGGGCTATAGAGCGGTTATCGCGCCGAGTTTCTCCGACATTTTCGCCAGCAATGCCTTCAAGAACGGCATTCTGACCGTCGCCTTGCCGCAAGAGCAGATCGACCGATTGATGGAGGTTGCCAAAACCGATGCGATCGCGGTTGATCTAGAAAACCAAGTGGTCACAACCCCGTTTCAGGACCGGTTCGAATTTCCGATTGATCCGTTTCGCAAATCCTGCCTGCTCGAAGGGCTGGACGAGGTCGGCCTGACCATGGCCAGATCCTCTGCCATAGACAAATATGAACAAGCCCGCGAAACCAATGCCGGGTGGATGAAACCGCATCGGGAGAATGCATAAATGACGCAGATCAAAGCCCTTCAAACGCACGCGGCTGGCGGCCCTGAAACCTTAAGCCTTGATACCGTTGACGCGCCCAATCCGGGCAAGGGCGAGGTTCTGGTGGATGTGAAGGCCTGCGCGATCAATTTTCCTGACACACTCATGATCCGGGACCTTTATCAGTTCAAACCCGAACGCCCCTATTCCCCGGGCGGCGAGATCTCCGGCGTGATCGAGGCCGTCGGCGAAGGGGTCACCGGCTATCAGGTGGGCGACAAAGTGCTGGCCGGGATCGGCAATGGCGGCCTGCGCGAAAAGGTCATCGTGCCAGAGGGCAAGATGTTCCCCGTGCCCGATGGTGTCAGTTTTGAAAAAGCAGCAAGCTTGATGCTGACTTACGGCACAAATATCCATGGCCTGAAAGATCGCGGTCACATCAAGGCGGGCGACACCGTTCTGATTTTGGGTGCTGCAGGCGGGGTGGGTCTGGCCGCAATTGAACTGTGCAAAGCTTACGGCGCAAAAGTGGTCGCCGCGGTATCGAGCGAGGCGAAAGGCGAAATCGCGCGCAAAGTCGGGGCCGATGATGTCGTCATTTACCCCAAGGATGCAATGGACAAAGCCGCCTCTAAAGAGCTGGCCGGCGCCTTCAAGGCGGCTTGCGGGCCAGAAGGGGCGAATATCGTTTATGACATTGTCGGCGGCCAATATTCGGAGCCAGCCCTCAGAGCGATTGCATGGGAAGGCAAGTTCCTGGTGGTCGGTTTCCCTGCTGGCATCGCCAAAATGCCGCTCAATCTCACACTCCTCAAAAGCTGTGATATTTGCGGCGTTTTCTGGGGCGCATTCACAGCGCGGGAACCGCAAAAATTTGCCGGCCAAGTCAAAGAGCTGTTCGAATTGCTGGAGCAAGGCAAAATCGACCCGATGATTTCCGAAACCTTCCCGCTGGAACGCGGAGGAGAGGCGATTGCCAAGCTGGAAAACCGCGAGGCAGTGGGCAAGCTGGTCGTCACCATGAGCTGACCGCGCCGCTCCCGGGGGTGCCATGCGTTTGAAAGTGCCATGCTATGGACGCCCCGCGAGATAGCTTGCCGCATCAGCAGTGGCCAAATCCCGGCGAATTGCCATATTTCACGCAATTGACCTTCATTGCATTGCCGAAAGGCTCCGCGCTCCCTATCTCAATACCAACATCAGCTTTTTTCAAAGAGGCCCCATGACTGATTTCAAAGATCGCCAGCGCGGCGAAGAAGCCAAATTCGCAATGGATGAAGAAACCGCGTTCAAATTGGCGGCACGGCGCAACAGATTGCTCGGCGAATGGGCGGCGGACCTGATGGGCCTGACCGAGGAAGAAACCGACGCTTACAAAAAAGCCGTTGTGCAGGCCGATTTTGAAGAGGCAGGCGATGAGGATGTGATCCGCAAATTGCTGGGTGATCTGACGGCTGCTGAATGCGATATCAGCGAGGCGGATATCCGCGCTCAGCTGGAGGAGAAAACGGTTGAGGCAAAGCGCCAGTTGATGAGCGAAAGCTAAGCCTCAGATCGCAGGTCTGAGCCTTGCCTCTTGCAGGCTTGCTCGATCTCGCTTCACCTCACCTAATGAGCGGAGATGCACAATGCCCATGATCGCAGACGATATCATTCGCCTGATCACCGAAGGATTGCCCGGTGCCACGGTTGAAATGACGGATCTCGCCGGAGACAATGATCACTGGGCTGCGATCGTCACCGCACCGCAATTTGCGGGCAAATCGCGGGTACAGCAGCATCAATTGGTCTATCGCACCTTGGGCGCAAAAATGGGGGGCGAGCTCCACGCCTTGCAACTGACCACCCAAGTCCCCACTTCGTAATCACAGTTTGAACATTTGAAAGAGGCTTGGGCTCATGTCCGATATCAACACCCGCTTGCAAGCGACCGTTTCCGACAATGACGTTGTCTTGTTTATGAAAGGCACGCCGCTGTTTCCGCAATGCGGCTTTTCCAGCCGCGCGGTGGCCATTTTGGATCACTGCGGAGTGGCTTATGAAAGCGTCGATGTCCTGCAGGACATGGAAGTGCGCCAAGGCATCAAGACCTTCTCCGACTGGCCCACCATCCCCCAGCTTTACGTGAAGGGTGAATTTGTCGGCGGCAGCGACATTATGATGGAAATGTACGAGGCGGGCGAACTCAAGCAATTGATGGACGAAAAAGAGGTCGCCAAAGCCCAAGGCTAAGCAGCGCCCAAAGGCTAAGGGGTGCGCAAAGGCTAAGGGGTGCTAACTCCGCTTGGGAAATCAGCGCAATTGGCCCCGCACATTCAGGGTCGATACTTTTCGGCAGACATGAAAAAGGCTCACCCGCCATGTGCGCGGATGAGCCTTTTAATTCATGCGCGGGATGGAGACTAAACCGCCGCGCTTGCCAGGCTGGGTAATGCCTTGGCTAAATTTCGGGAGGTGAGCTTGGGAGACTAAACCGGCTCACCCCGTAATCGAAGACCAAATCGATTGTGTATTCTTATGCATTTCGCGTGCCAAACCGCAAAACATCAGCTTTAACCTGACCTTCAATGGTTAACATTTTGCTATAGCGGCTGAGACTGTAAACTTTCCCGACATGCCGATAGCTATGTCTTGCAACTCATCTCCTGCAGGCCACTTTTGACCGAACAAAGCGGGCCGCAAGGCTGCTCGGCAATGCGCGGCGGATGGTTTGCTGCTCGCAAAAAAGTCGGGCGGCGATCATAAGAAGCAGTTGTATTGGGGCGAGATTCGCGACTAGCTAGCCCGCTATATGACAGATCCAAAAACACCATCAGCACCAAGCACATCCGATCCCGAGGGCATTCCGGCGGCCACTGTGGTCATTTTCCGCAACAATGCAGCGGGCGGCCCCCCTGAAATTCTGATGCAAATTCGATCGCGGACGATGACTTTCGCCGGAGGGATGGCGGTCTTTCCCGGCGGAAGAGTGGATGAGGCCGATTTCGCTCTGGCCGATACACTAGCCCCTCAATCAGATGATGAACGCGGCGATATTGCCAATCGGATCGCCGCCATTCGCGAGACTCTGGAGGAGACTGGCCTTGTCATTGGCGTCTCGAACAAGGTTGATGCCGAAACCGCCAAGGCTGCGCGGGAGCATTTGCTCGAAGTCAAAACTCTCGCCGGGGTGCTGGCCGCATTTGAATGGTCACTTGATCTTGCGCAATTGACCCCATTTGCCCGCTGGTTCCCCAAGAATGAGCCAATTACCAGGGTCTATGATACGAGGTTTTATCTGGCGGACTTGGGCACTGGCGCGGTCGATATTGAGGCGGATCTGGGCGAGACGACCAAGCTTTTCTGGGCCAGTGCACAAGGGGCGCTTGATGCCGCTGACAAGGGCGAGATCAAAGTGATCTTTCCCACGCGCCGCAATCTGGAGCGGCTGGCGCTATTTGCCAATTTTGACGAGGCAAAAGCGCAGGCCGAGGCCATCCCGGTGAAGACGATTGTCCCGCAAGTCGATACCGTCGATGGCCAGCCAATGCTGACGATCATCCAGGATGCCGGCTATCCGGTAACTGCAGAACTGCTCGACAGTGTGAAACGCGGATAAGGCGGGCGGCGCATGCCCGGCTTAGCCTTGGCCGATCAGCCTTGGCGGATCAGCTGCCCGTCACGCGCGCTCTTTGATCGGAGCGCCCCATCGCAAGCAAGTAAGGTCGCTCATCCTGCCGAGCGGTGAAATTCTCCCGGCTCGCGATATCCTGCCAAGTGTGAGCCATCAGTGCTTGCCCAATCGGTGCGCCCAATGACGTGCCCGGCCCTGCCAAGATCAGGCAATCGGGCGCAAATTCCTTCATCGCCACCTCGAGCGATTTGGCAAAATCATACGGTCCGGTAATCTGCCCGCCCAGCGTATAGCTGTGCAATGCCTGCGCATCGCATGAAAACGGCGACCAAATCTTGCCAGAGCCATCGATCATCGGAATCTCCGGCGGGCCAAAAAGTGCCGCTGGCAAAGCCCGCTGCGCCTCTTTGGCAATATCGCTGAGCAAAGGCGTGTGAAAAGCGGCATGCTGCGGCAAAAGCGACACTGAACCGCTTGCCGGAGGCGGCAGTTCGGCCTGCATGCGCTGCAAGGCGGGCTTGTCACCCGCCAGCACCAGCGTTCCGCCCAAATCAATCGAGAGAAAAGCATCAGGCATTTGCTCCACTTGGGCCAGAACCTTGGTTCTTAGACGTGCATCAATCCGCCAATCCTCACCGGCGACACGGTAAAGCAATTGCCCGCCAACGCCTTGCTGCTGCATCATGTGGCCCATGGTATCGACCAGATAAGCGCCATCCTCCAGCGAGAGGGCGCCCGCCGCGGCGAGTGACAAATACCAGCCGAGCGAATTGCCGCAAATCGCCGCAATCTCGTAAGTTTGCCGGTCAATTGCG
>CAZDHB010000049.1:8790-21593 GCA_964505255.1 uncultured Porphyrobacter sp. | reverse complement strand
ATTCAAGCTGGCAAAGACTGGCAGCGGCGCGCAGCAAGGGGCTGCCCTTTTATCATGGCGAAATCCTCAATGAGGCAACCGAGCACAATCTTGATCTTGCTCCTTATCAAGTGCTGGTCGCGGCGAGCGATAACGAGGCCTATAACACTTTGGTGTGCAATGAATTTGCGCATGAGATCGGCCGCGACAAGGTCTATCAATTGGGCGAGGCGAGCGACGAGGGGGACAAGCATGCTTTGCCAGAGGCATTGCGCGGGCGCGCCTTGTTTGAATCGGGTTACGGGGTGACCGAGGTGAACGAGCGTCAGCGGCTCGGCTGGGTGTTTCGCAAGACCAAGCTGTCTGACGAATTTGATTTTGCCGATGTCCAGAATACCTTACCTGACAATGCCCATATGCTGCTCTTGCTGCGCGAGGGGGGCAAGATGCGCTTCTTCACTCACGCGGCAGTGCCAGAGCCGAAAGCAGGCGATACGATTGTGAGCTTTTGCCCGCCGCGTGCTGTGCAGCAAGAAGGCCAGCAGCAAGAGGGCCAATACGAAGAGGGCCAATACGAAGAAGGCCAGCACCAGAAGGCGTAAAAATCGGTCAGCGCCCATTTTTAGGTTGCCAGCATTTTGCTCTCGCGATACCGCGCTCCCTCGCGCTTTAACGGCGCTGCGCGGATTTGAAATTGAGCGTTTCAGACATCACGCGGCTCTCTCGCGGGTATAGCTTAGTGGTAAAGCCCCAGCCTTCCAAGCTGGTTATGCGGGTTCGATTCCCGCTACCCGCTCCAGAGCTTTGTTCGCCCGCCTGAATATTGAAATCAGAATATTCACACCGGAAAAATGAAACTGGGGAACAATGAAACTGGCGCTTCGCCAAAAATTTTGCGCGGGCAAAAGAAAACCGGACATGCTCACCTCGTTGGATAAACATGCCCGGTCAAATGCGACCCGAAGGGCCAGAATATCTGCACCCTCGAACCGGCTCCGCTAGACACGACTTCAGTTTAAGCGTTGCTTAACACATTGTTATTGAACCGAAGGCCTGAGCGAACGCCGGAGCCAAGAATAGACGCGGGCACGGCAGGGGTCTTGGCCTTTAATAGAGCGGAACATTGTCGATCAGCCGCGCCGGGCCAAGTTTCGCTGCGACAAACAGCCGGGCATTTTTTGCAGCTTTATCCAGCACTTCGAGACTCTCTCCATCACGCAGCTCGGCATAATCCACACTCTCGAAACCCCGCTCGAGCAGAGCCTTGGAAAAATGGTCCAGCGCCACCTTTACGCTTTCACCGCTAAGGATGCTGTCAATGGCACTGCGGGTTTCCTGCGGCAGCGCGCTGGCAATCGCGCGTTCCTCTTCGGACAAATAGCTGTTGCGGCTGCTCATCGCGAGGCCATCCGCCTCGCGCACAGTGGCGACCCCATAAATGGCGTCCTTGTGCGGTAGGGTCAGGTCCAAATCGCCTGCCATGCGCCGGATCACGGCCAATTGCTGCCAGTCCTTTTCACCAAAAAAGGCCATGTCTGGCTGAACCTGATTGAACAGCTTGCACACCACTGTTGCCACACCATCGAAATGGGTCGGGCGGCTGCCAGCGCAAAGTCCGCTCGAAAGTTCGGGTACAGAGATGTTGGTCGTATAGCCTGCCGGATACATTTCCTGCGGCTCGGGTGCCCAGAGCAAGCGCACTCCTTCGGCTTTGAGCATGGCGGCATCGCGTTCCAATTGCCGCGGATAATTATCCAGATCTTCGCCTGCGCCAAATTGCCGCGGATTGACGAAGATCGATGCGACAACGTGATCGGCCTGGGCGCGGGCCTTGCGCATCAAAGTCAAATGCCCCTCGTGCAAGCCCCCCATCGTTGGCACCAGCGCAATTGAGCTGCCATCGGCGCGCAGCTGCGCGGTGGCCTTTCTCAACATTAAGAGCTTTGACGTAGTTTGCATGGCGCTTCCCTGTCGGATATAAATTCATGTAGCTCGCCAGCCTGGATTGTTTGGCGCGCCTAGCGATCCTGCCGCCCAGGCCCCCAATGCGTGATTGCAGGATTTTGGATGCAATTTTTTGGCCAGTAAGTGCAAGTCATTATGAACTCTTCGCCCGCAACTCACCGCTCTTTTCGGCCGCACCGGATCACTTTCGCCAATGAAAAAGGGGGCACGGGCAAATCGACAACGGCTGTGCATGTGGCCGTGGCGCTTGCTTATGCGGGCAAGAAAGTCGTCGCTTACGATCTCGATTTTCGTCAACGCACGCTCGACCGCTATTTCGAGAACCGCGCAATTACCGCGCGCAAACGCGGGATCACTTTGCCCACTGCGGCGTGTCATGTGGTGGAGCGGTGCGATCCCGGCGAATTTGAGGCTTTGATTGCTGAAACGGCCCAAGGGGCAGATTATATCCTGGTGGACACGCCCGGCCGCGATGATGAGCTCGCCCGGCATGCTGCGGCAGAGGCGGATACTCTGGTCACACCGATGAATGACAGTTTTGTCGATTTCGATCTTATCGGACAGGTTGAGGGCGAGGATTTCAAAGTCAAAAAGCTCTCTTTTTATGCTGAACTGATCTGGGAAGCGCGGGTTAAACGCAGCCGCGCAACCTTGGAGGAACAGCGCCGCGAAATGGATTGGGTGGTGGTGCGCAATCGCACTGGCTATACCGAGGCGCGCAATATGGCCCGCATTGAAAAGGCTCTGAAGGAAATGTCGAAAAGAGTGGGTTTTCGCACCGTCAAGGGCATGTCCGAGCGGGTGATTTACCGGGAACTCTTTCCCTCCGGCCTGACTTTGCTGGACAAGGGGCATTTGGGTCAATTGGGCACCAGCCATCTGGTCGCGCGGCAAGAGCTGCGCGGCCTCGTTAAAAACTTGCGTTTGCCAGAAACGTCAAGCGAAGACACCGACCCTGTCGTAAGCGATGCCGAGGCCGTCCCTGCATGATCAAAATCGCGCTTCTTTTGCTGCTGATTATTGGCGGTTGGCGCTGGGCCTTTGGGCAATGGCCATGGGCCTATCTGCAAGACCCTGCGAAAGGCTTGCCGGGCACGCAGAAAGCCAAGCAGCTCAATCGGGCAAGGCTTTTGCTGGGTGTTTCACAATCAGCCAGCGCCTCAGAAATTCGTGACGCGCATATAAAACTCGCTACTGAGCTGCATCCAGACAAGGGTGGCAGTTCGGCCCGCCTTGCAGAAATAAACGCCGCCCGCGATTTGTTGCTTGCGGATGCGGGTGAAGACACAAGAGAGTAGACCTGAGCGATGAGCCATAATTTCGATCCGACCATCCTGCGTGAATATGACATCCGCGGGATCATTGGCGAAACCTTGAGTGCGGATGACGCGCGCGCGATCGGGCTCAGTTTCGGCTCTATGCTGCGCGAGGCGGGCGGCAAGAAAGTCGCGGTGGGCTATGATGGCCGGACTTCCTCGCCGATGCTGGAAACCGCTTTGGTTGAGGGCTTGACCAAGGTTGGCTGCGATGTGGTGCGCATTGGCATGGGCGCGACCCCGATGCTCTATTACGCCGAAGCCTCAAGCGAAGATGTAGATGGCGGCATTCAGATAACTGGCAGCCACAATCCCGCCAATTACAATGGCTTCAAGATGGTGTTTCAGGGGCGTCCGTTCTTCGGCAAGGATATCCTCATTTTGGGTGAGCGGGCCGCTCAGGGCCAATGGCTCGAAGTGAGCGAGGCTGAGCGGGGTGAGGCCGTCAATCGCGCCATCCTTGAGGAATATGTTGCCCGGTTGCTGACCGCTCTTGATCTCACTGAAACTTCGCGACTCGAAGGGCTGAAGATCGGTTGGGACGCGGGCAATGGCGCGGCTGGTCCCGCGCTCGAGCTGCTCACCCAATCCCTGCCGGGCGAGCATTATTTGCTTTTCACTGAAGTCGATGGGAATTTTCCTAATCATCATCCTGATCCTACGGTTGAGGAAAACCTGCAGGATCTGCGCGCGCTTGTCGCTGAGAAGAACCTCGATTTCGGAGTGGCTTTCGACGGCGATGGCGACCGGATTGGCGCCATTGATGGCGAGGGGCGGATCATCTGGGGCGACCAATTGCTGATGATTTACGCCGAGGATTTGCTCACGCGGATGCCGGGCGCGACGGTCATTGCCGATGTGAAGGCCAGCCGCGCCTTGTTCGACAGTGTGAAAGCGCAAGGCGGTGAGCCGGTGATGTGGAAGACCGGCCACTCGCTGATTAAATCCAAAATGAAAGAAACAGGCAGCCCCTTGGCAGGGGAAATGAGCGGGCATGTCTTTTTCGCGGATGAATATTACGGCTTTGATGATGCCCTTTATGCAGGGGTGCGTTTGATGACGGCCTCAGCCCAGCTAGGCCGCTCTGTTACTGAGCTGCGCGGGGCGATGCCGGGCATGGTCAACACGCCCGAATTGCGATTCCAGGTCGATGAAACGCGCAAATTTGCCGCGATTGACGAGGTTAAGGCAAGGCTGGCGGACAGCACGGCAGATGTGAACAGCACCGACGGGGTGCGCGTTACCAATGCCGATGGCTGGTGGCTTTTGCGCGCTTCCAATACCCAAGATGTGCTGGTCGCGCGGGCGGAAAGCGAGACCGAGGCGGGCCTTGCGCGTTTGGTGGCACAAATTGACGAGCAGCTTGAGCTATCCGGTCTGGAACGCGGTGAAAGCGTGGGGCACTAGAGGCGCGCTCCATTCCTTTATGATCTCCCTTCCCTTTATCCCTCGTGCGCGCCTTCAAGGAGACCTAAAATGATCACACGGATATTTGCCCTCAGCAGTGCAGGTTTGCTGTGTCTGGCCGCCCCGCAGGCCGCTTTGGCGGATGATCATCAAGCGCCAATCTCGCCAACCCAGGCAAATGACGCGCTGAGGAATGCGCTTTCAAACATGTTTGAGGCGGACCCGCTAACCCAAGAGCAGCAGGCGCGTTTACCGGCCGCTTTGAAAATCATCGATCAGGTCTTTCCCGTGGGCACCTATCGCACAATGATGGACGAATCGGTGAAGCCGATGATGAGCTCTATGTTTGGTGCGACCGAGCAATTGCCAGTGTCCATGATGGGCGGTTTGCTCGGCCTTTCCCCGGACGAGGTCACCGCCATGGGCGACACGACAATTGGCGAGGTTATGGCGATTATGGACCCTGCATTCGAGCAGCGCACCGCCTTGTCGGCGCAATTGTCGATTGATTTGCTGGATAGCGTCGTCGACACGATCGAGCCGCCGGTTCGGGCAGGGCTGGCGCGCGCTTATGCAGTCAAATTCACGGATCAGCAGCTTGAAGAGATGCATGCTTTCTTTTCAACCGAAACCGGGTCCTATTTTGCCAGCCAGTCCTTCCTGATCTTTACCGACCCGCAAGTGATGGCGGCGATGTCGGATATGATGCCGGTTATGATGGAGCAGATCCCGCCGCTTGCGGAAAAGCTTGAGGCTGACATGGCCGAGCTTCCCGCACCGCGCCAATACAGCGATTTGACCGCAGCACAGCGCAGCACATTGGCAGATTTGCTGGGCATGACGACTGCGGAACTGGAAGAACGCCAGAACTCGCTGTTTGTTCGTCCGAATTCGGCGCCGGATGCGGATGCTTATGAGGCCGCGGCCGAGGCTGATCCATCCCAATAACGGCCCCGCCCCTGCTGCGGGCCGGTCATCCGGTTTAGGCGGGGTGTAAGCATGGCCGCGCCGCAGAGGGACACAGTCCCGATTGAAATCGCCGACTGGTTTGCCGGGCGTGATTGGCGCATTCGCCGCCATCAGCGCGACATGCTGGCGCTTAGCGATGCCGGAAAAGACGCTTTGCTGGTCGCAGATACAGGGGCGGGTAAGACACTGGCCGGCTTTTTGCCGACGCTGGCCGCTTTTGCCCCGTCACGGGCGCTTGACGATCCCCCGCAAGAGGGCCTCCATACGCTCTATATCTCTCCGCTAAAAGCACTCGCGCATGATGTTCAGCGCAATTTGCTGACCCCGGTGGAGGAGATCGGGCTGGATATCAGGATCGAAACGCGCAGCGGTGATACCCCCTCGGATCGCAAGAAACGCCAACGCAGCAAGCCGCCGCATATCCTGCTTACGACGCCGGAATCGCTCTCGCTGCTGTTGTCTTATCCCGATGCGCCGAGCCTGTTCGGCACGCTCAAACGGGTGGTGATTGACGAGGTGCATGCTTTTGCCGCGGGCAAACGCGGCGATCTTTTGGCGCTGGCATTGACCCGTTTGCAGGCCCTTGCACCCGCGATGCAGCGGGCGGCTTTGTCAGCGACCTTGGCCGACCCGCAGGAATATTGTGACTGGCTGGCCGCCGACGGCGATGCCGATAGAGTGGTTCTGGTGAAAGGCGAGGAGGGCGCGCCTGCCTCGGTCGAAATCCTCTTGCCCGAGGAAAGCCGCGTGCCGTGGGGCGGCCATGCCGCAACCTGGTCCATCCCTCAACTTTACGCGATGATCGAGGCGTCTAAAACTGCCTTGATCTTCACCAATACGCGCTTTCTGGCCGAGTTCACCTTTCAGAACTTGTGGAATGTGAATGAGGCGAATTTGCCGATTGGCATTCATCACGGCTCACTCTCGAAAGAGGCCCGCCGCAAGGTTGAGGGGGCGATGGCGCGCGGTGAATTGCGCGCTCTGGTGGCCACCGCCAGTCTTGATCTGGGGGTCGATTGGGGCGACGTTGATCTGGTGGTGCAGATGGGCGCGCCCAAAGGCTCTTCGCGGCTGCTGCAGCGGATCGGGCGTGCGGGACACCGGCTCGATGTTTCGAGCGAGGCTCTGCTGGTGCCGGGCAACAGGTTCGAATTTCTCGAAGCCATGGCGGCCAAGGACGCGGTTGACGAGGGCCAGCGGGACGGCGAACACATGCGGCGCGGCGGGCTCGACGTTCTGGCGCAGCATATCATGGCCTGCGCTTGCAGCGGCCCCTTTGGCGAGGCGCAATTGCTCGCTGAGATTCGCTCCTCCTATGCTTATGCCTGGGTCGATGATGCGGTCTGGCAGCGTGTTTTGAGCTTTGTCGAAAACGGCGGCTATGCCCTCAAGGCATATGACAAGTTTAAACGGATCACGCGCGAGCACGATGATGCGGGGGCGGCTGTCTGGCGGCTAACCCATCCCCAGCAGGCGGCGCGTCACCGGATGAATGCCGGGATCATCATCGATTCCGAAATGCTGACCGTGCGGATCAACGCTGGCGGCGGGCGCGGGGGGCGTTCGCTCGGGCGAGTGGAGGAGCGGTTTGCCGCGACCCTATCACCGGGCGACACCTTTGCCTTTGCCGGGATGAGCCTCGAGGTGGTCAAACTGCAGGATATGGAGGTGCTGGTCCGCGCCTCAAAGAAATCCGCGATGATCCCGTCCTATGGCGGGGCGCGCATGCCGCTGACGACGCATCTGGCTCAGCGTGTGCGGGCGATGTTGATTGACCGGGCGGGCTGGGGACGCTTTCCCGATGATGTGCGCGAATGGCTGGAGGTGCAGGACTGGCGCAGCCAAATGCCGGGGCCGGGCCAATTGCTGGTCGAGAGTTTCCCTCACGCGAAGCGGGAATACAGCGTGTTTTACACATTCGAAGGCTGGAATGCGAACCAGTCGCTGGCCATGCTGATCACTCGGCGGATGGAGGATCGCGGCCTCCAGCCGATGGGTTTTGTCGCGAATGATTATTCGCTCGCGGTGTGGGGCCTGAAGCCGATTAAGGACCCCGCCTCGCTTTTGTCGCCCGAAATTCTTGAGGACGAGTTCACCGAATGGGTGCAGAACTCTCACCTATTGCGCCGTGCCTTTCGCGAGGTTGCGGTGATCGGCGGGCTGGTCGAGCGCCAGCATCCGGGCAAACGCAAGACCGGCAAGCAAGTGACCTTCTCGACCGATCTCATTTACGATGTGCTGCGCAAATACGAACCCGACCATGTGCTGCTTGAGGCGGCATGGGCCGATGCGCGCGAACGGATGACAGATGTCGGCCGCTTGGCCGATTTGTTAGAGCGTTCGGATAAAGAGTTGGTCCATGTCGAGCTGGAACGGGTGAGCCCTTTGGCGGTTCCGGTGATGGTGATGATCGGGCGTGAGGCCACTCCGCAAGGCGGAGCCGATGAGGAATTGCTGCTGGAGGCGGAGAGCCTGGCTGGGCAGGCGATGCGGGTGGATGAGCCTTTGGATCGGCCTTTGGAGGGGGATTGAAAGCGCGGCCCGTGGCAAATGTCTGCGCGGGGAAAATGGGCGCGCCCACAGCACAAAACGCGCCGCAAAAAGGGGCCACAAAAAAGGGCGACCACAAAAAAGGGCGACCACAGGGCCGCCCTTCTTCGTAAATCTATGTTCGTCTGCGGCTTATTGCGCGCCGCCGCTGCTGAACACGCGGTAACGTTCATTGCCGACAAAGCCGAACTTGGTGACGCCCGAACGCTTAATGATGTCGAGCACCTCTGCCGAGATCTGATAGCTCGCTAGCGCTTCTGGCTCAAACTGCAGCTCAGGCTCTGGATCGATTGTCATCGATTGCTGAAGCAGAGTGACCAATTGACCCTTGGTGATCGGATTGCCGTTCCACAGGATAACGTCCTGCTGTGTCAGGATGAGCTTGTTCTTCTCTGGCTCAACGATGACGTCTGTAGCATCGCTGGGTTGCGGAAGGTCGATATCAACCGAGTGAGTGGCCACTGGGATGGTAATGATGAACATGATGAGCAAAACGAGCAGGACGTCGATCAGCGGCGTCATGTTCATTTCCATCATCGGCGATCCATCGTCTTTACCGCCTGACATTGCCATTTGGATTTACTCCCTTAAACTTTTACCGAATTCGTCAAGATTAGGCTGGATCAGCCTTCTGGATCGACCGGATTGGAGATGAAGCCAACCGTGGGATAGCCCGCCGACTGGATGTTGAAGATTGCGCCTGCAATGCACTGCCACGGGGCATTTACATCACCGCGAATATGGACTTGCGGGATGGCGTCAGGATTTTCCTTGATCGCCTCGGGCCCGCCAGCGGCCTGAACAATGCCGTCCAGACGTTCAAACGCGCGGTCATACAGTTCTTCGGAACTGACCGGTGTGATATTGTTGAAATAGACCCGGCAAGCGCCCGTGCGCACTGCGCCTTCAAAACCTGGCTCGCCTGCGCTTCGGCCTGCGCCATCAGTGGTGCTGATCGTCAAAAGCAGGTTCTCCACCTTGTCTTTTGATTCAATCGATTCGAATACTGGGATACGCAGTTTTTCAATCGTCTGGATGGCCACAGGAACGGCAATCAAGAAGATGATCAACAGCACCAGCATAACATCGACCAAGGGGGTCGTGTTAATGTCCGACATCGGCGTCTCAGCGCCTCCTCCTGTCGAAATGCCCATAGCTTAAATCCTAATCTCTAATCTGGGATTGTTGCTTCAACCGTTGGCAGGAGGCACCGGACTTACCGGTACGCTCCTGCGAAAGGTTTGTTACCGCTTCGGCGCAGCTGCTGGTTTAGCAGGTGCCTTGGTGCGAGCAGGGGCAGCAACAGCTGGCTTGATCGAGCCGCCAGAGTTGATGTTAGCCAACAGATCGGTCGAGAAAGAGTTCATGTCCTCGGCGATCTTCTTGTTGCGAGCTTGCAGCCAGTTGTAAGCAAACACGGCAGGCACAGCCACCATCAGACCAATCGCGGTCATGATCAGCGCTTCACCAACCGGACCAGCCACTTTGTCGATCGATGCCGAACCCGCAAGACCGATGTTGATGAGTGCGCGGTAAATACCGATCACCGTACCCAGCAGACCCACGAACGGTGCAGTCGCACCCACGGTCGCGAGGAAAGAAAGGCCGCCCGACAGTTTGGAGTTGATGGCATCTTCCGACCGCGCGAGCGAGCCGTGCAGCCAGTCATGCGCCTCGAGCTTGTCGGTCATTTTGGCGTGCTGCTCATTGGCCGAAAGAGCATCTTCAACGATTTGACGCCATGCGCTGTTTTTCTCCAGCTTGTTAGCGCCGTCACGCAGCGAACCCGCCGACCAGAATTTGCTCTTCAGTTCTTTATACTGAGCCATCACCTTCTTCTGTTCGAGAAGCTTGGTGAACAGGATGTAGAACGAACCGATCGACATAATGACCATAACAGCCAGGATGAACCAGGCGACGGGGCCGCCTTCTTTCATGGCCTCCATGAAGCCGAAGGAGTTCTTGATCTCTTCGCCGCCAGCTGCAGCAAGATATTGTAGTGTCATAGCGAGTATCCTTAGATTGAATTGTTTGTGTGCCTCATCTTCCTTGAGGCGAGAATGAAATTAACTGTCGAGACGGTACTGGATCGCGGTCCGGTAACTGCCCGATGTTGGATTGCCTGCATCGTCCAGCGCTGGATTGAACCGTCCATAACGCTGAATGTCTTTGCAAGCCGCGTTATCAAGGGTCGATGACCCGCTTGACCCGGTTACAGAGCAGCCTGAAACGCGGCCCCTTGCATCGATGGTCAATGCCATCCTCACAGTGCCTTCTTCTTCCTGACGAATGGCGCGTGAAGGATAGTTCTCGATAATACGGCGCTGCCAACGGCTTTGCCCCTTAGGCGTCGCTGCTTGCGCTTGTGAAGGCGGCGGCGGCGGAGGAGGAGGCGGTGCCGGCGGCGCAGGAGGCGCAGGCGGCGGAATGACCGTAGCAGGCGGCGAAGGCGGCGGAATCTCAGCCTGCGTTTGGATCGGCGGCGGCGCAGGCGCGATGTTAATCGGCGGCGGCGGCGCAACCGGCGGCGGCGGAGCATCAGGCTCCGGCGGAGGCGGCTCGTCCGGCTCTTCTTCCGGTGGTGGCGGCTCTTCCACATCGATTGTGGTGACACGCTCAATCACTTTGGTCGCGGCTTCATAAGCCAGACCGGTGACAAGCGCATAGCCAAGGAAAATATGAATCGCAGCAACGATGATAATCGCGATCATGCGATTGCCGCTCATCTCCTGATCAGCATATGCCATGCGGTAGCATCACTCCATCTTACGCACCGGGTTAACCCGGCAGTCCCAACATTTTACCCAAGCCTTCAAAAATTGGCGAGAGTCAAAATGCATCCCAATTCCATCTGGAAACGAATCGAATCGCGCAAGGGTTCTTGGCGTGGGCCAATTCCCATGTTTTGCCCGAAGAGTTTCGTCCGCAGATCAGCCAAAGATTTATGTTATTTTGTCCCCGGCGTCTCACCATCATTAGCCATCAAGACACCGCTCCGCAAACGCTTTATCGGTTCAGGCGCGATTCAGTGGTGCTGCGCTGGTTTTGCTAATATAAAGAGAGTTGCACGTGATAAAGGGTAGTCGATGACGCAGCGTTTTGGGATATTTCAGCGCATGAAAGCCTGTTTTGGGGCGGCGTTAATTGCCGGTTGTACGGGCGTGATTCTCACCCCTTTTGCGCTTTCGGCCCAGCCGCTTGGCTCCCAGCAAAACTTGATGACTGATTCGACATTTACCTATGCGGATCTGGCTGGTCTTGCTGACGCTGCGCCGCTGGTTATTCGCGCCAAAATCCGCAAGCAGGCAGCGCTCGAGCCGGAGCGATCGCCCGGATTGCGGCCCGGTTACGTGCGGCTTTATATCGAGGCGGAAACGATTGCCCTCCTCAGCGGATCGGTTCCGGTCGGCGAGCGGCTGCGTTATCTGGTCGATTTGCCGCTGAGTGCCAAGGGCAAGGTGCCCAAGGTCAAGAAAACCGAGGTGCTGTTGTTTGCCCGTCCTGTGACCGCTGCGCCGGGCGGGGCGGCGGGCCAATTGCAATTGGTTGACCCGTCAGCGCAATTGCCTTGGTCGCCTGAGTTAGACGCTGAACTGAGGCCCATTCTGATTGATTTGGTGCGCGCCGATTCGCCGCCGCGAGTGACCGGGGTTGGCGATGCCTTGTCGGTTGCGGGAAATCTGGTCGGCGAATCCGAAACGCAGGTGTTTTTGGAAACTGAGACGGGCCAACCGGCCTCGATTACGATTGTCCGGCGTCCGGGTCAGACACCCACTTGGGGTGTTTCATGGACCGAGATTGTCGATTCGGCGGCCAGTGCGCCGCCGCGCGGCACGATCGGCTGGTACCGGCTGGCTTGCGCTTTGCCGCAAACCTTGCCGCGCGGGGCGAATCTGGCGCGCGATGCAGCCGCAAGAGAGCGTGCATCACGTGATTATGCCCTTGTTATGGCAGATTTGGGCGTCTGCGCCCGCAATCGCTAAACCGGGCTGGTATATTAGGGTTTGGCAATTCAGGCACGCGCCCAGTATTGGGCTCGCTTGCTATGGGAGCTGCAATGAAATTTAGGGGGATTCCAAGACAAATTGGTTCCCCCTTGCCCGCCAGCTAAGCTAGGCGGGATGCATGATGCAGCCTTTCACTCATACTTTCCGTGTTCGCTATGCCGAGCTTGATCCGCAATCGGTGGTCTTCAATTCGCGCTATCTTGAATATGCCGATATTTTGGTGACAGAGTTTTTTCGTGACCGAATGGCGCATGGCATGCCGGGCGAGATGGAATTTCATGTGCGCCGGGCCGAGGTGGATTATCTTGCGCCGATTCGGGCCGAGGAAGTGATCGAAGGGCGGCTGGAGATTGAGCGGCTGGGCAATTCCAGCATGGTGATGGGGATCACCCTTTCTGGCGCCTCAGATACCCAGCCAAAAGACCCATCTGCTGAGGATATCCGGGCGCGTATTACGCTGGTGCAGGTGCATGTCGATCTGGCGAGCGGGAGGCCGCTGGCCATTCCTGATGCGCTGAGGGTATCCTTTGGCTTCGCGCCGCTTGGCACAGCCGCACCAGAGCAGGAGGCGCACAATGCCTGATCTCTCTAAACCCCAAACCCCCAAACC
>CAZDHB010000049.1:7215-8690 GCA_964505255.1 uncultured Porphyrobacter sp. | reverse complement strand
CTGCGCATTGCTATCGCCGGACTTGGCACTGTCGGCATTGGCGTGATGCGCTTGCTTGAGGAAAACCGCGCCGAGGTCGAGGCGCGGGCCGGGCGTCCGGTCACCGTCACTGCGGTCAATGCGCGCGACAAAGCCAAGGATCGCGGGTTTGAAATTCCGAGCAAGCTGTGGGCCGATGACATGGCCGCTATGGCCGCGCGCGAGGATGTTGATCTGGTCGCGGAATTGGTCGGCGGGTCTGAGGGTCCGGCGCTCGAACTCGCTAAGCGCACTCTTGGCGCTGGCAAAGGCTTTGTCACAGCCAATAAGGCGATGATTGCGCATCACGGTCTGGCGCTGGCCCGGTTGGCTGAGACGCATGCCGCGCCGCTCAAATTCGAAGCGGCCGTGGCGGGCGGGATCCCGGTGGTGAAGGGCCTGCGCGAAGGCGCAAGCGCCAATAGGATTGAGCGCATTTATGGCATTTTGAACGGAACCTGCAATTTCATCTTGTCCGAGATGGAAAGCAGCGGGGCTGATTTTGCCGACGTCCTCGCCGAGGCGCAGGCCAAGGGTTATGCCGAGGCTGATCCGAGTTTTGACGTGGGCGGCGTTGATGCCGCGCATAAGCTCGCCATTCTGGCCTCAATCGGGTTCGGCGGCGAGATTGATTTCGGTGCTGTGACAACCACGGGCATCACGCAGGTCAGCGCCGCCGATATCGAGCAGGCCAAAGCGCTGGGCTTTGTTATTCGCCTGATCGGTGTGGCGGATTGCGATGTCGGGCCCTTGTCTGAGGCTAAGGCTCCGCGCTTGCTTCAGCGCGTGCGGCCTTGTCTTGTGCCGCGCAGCCACCCGCTGGCGCATGTCACCGGGGCGACCAATGCCGTGGTTGCAGAAGGCAATTTCGTGGGCCGTCTCTTGTTCCAAGGCGCCGGCGCGGGCGAAGGTCCGACCGCAAGTGCAGTTGTCGCCGATATCATCGACATAGCGCGCGGCGATAATGGTCCGCCCTTTTCACTGGCAACCCATGCGCTCAAGACCTTGCCAGCAGCGGATCCAGGGGGCCGGATCGGGCGTGATTACATCCGTTTCACAGTGAGCGACAAGCCCGGCGTTCTGGCCGAGATTACGGCCGCGATGCGCGATGCGGATGTCTCGATTGAAAGCCTGATCCAGCAAGGCAGCAGCGAGGGCGGCGAAGTCCTGCTGGCGATTGTCACTCATGAAGGCCCCGAGCGCTGTGTGAGCAAGGCGCTTGATCTCTTGAACGGATCGCCCAGCCTGACGGCTGAGCCGCTGGTCTTGCCGATCCTGCGCGACTAGCCTTGCCGATCATTTCATTTAGCCAAACGAAATCGGCCTATTTGAAATTGGCCTATTTAAAATCAGGCGGCTCGGGCAGACCCAGTTCCGATTGCGGGATTGATTGAGCGAGAGGGCGGTTGGCGCGTTCACCGCGCTCAGCCTGCGCCGTATTGTCCTCGGTTGGGCTG
>CAZDHB010000049.1:5798-7115 GCA_964505255.1 uncultured Porphyrobacter sp. | reverse complement strand
CTGCCTGCGTTTGTTCCTCGGTGCCGGTTGTTTGCGCCGCCAGCGGGAACATGGCCCATCCCAAAACCGCTGGCAAAGCCATTGCCCCGAGCCGGCCGCGAGACAGCGTGAGCCAAGCGCGGCAAGAGAAAAAATGCACAGTGGCTGGCTTGGCGGCTGGCTTGGCGGCTGGCTTGGTGGCTGGCTTGGCAGATTTGCTCGACATAATGTCCTTATTGGCGCTATTGGGCCTGCGTTGACGGCTCTATGCAATCGCCCCCAAGGCAAATAGAATGCAAAACGGTAAGAATTTTGCGCTAGGGGCCGCAAGGTCTACACAGGAACCTCATGGGACTGAACTCATAATGAACTCTACCGAAAATCCGCTCGACCGTATTCTCGTGCTTGAAATGGTGCGTGTTACAGAAGCCGCTGCTGTGGCTGCCTCTGCCCTGATCGGGCGCGGCGATGAAAAGGCCGCTGATGCGGCAGCTGTTGAAGCCATGCGCAAGGCTTTTGACGAGCTTTACATGGATGGCACCGTGGTCATCGGCGAGGGCGAGCGGGACGAGGCGCCCATGCTCTACATCGGTGAAAAGGTCGGCGGCGCGCCCGGCAAGGGCCCCAAGATTGATATCGCGCTGGACCCGCTCGAGGGGACGACGATCACGGCCAAAGCGGGTCCAAATTCGCTGGCGGTATTGGCCGCAGCGGCTGAGGGGCATTTGCTTAACGCGCCCGATGTTTACATGGACAAGCTGGCGGTTGGTCCGGGCTATCCAGAAGGCGTCATTGATCTGGCGAAAACGCCGACTGAAAATGTCGCATCCGTCGCTGCTGCGAAGGGCGTGAAGCCAGCCGATATTATCGTTTGCGTGCTCGACCGCCCGCGCCACGCTGATCTCATTGCCGAATTGCGCAGCATTGGCTGCGGCGTGGTGCTGATCGGTGATGGTGATGTCGCCGGCGTTATTGCGGTGACCGATGAAGACACCACGGTTGATATGTATATGGGTCAGGGCGGCGCACCCGAAGGCGTCCTCGCCGCGGCGGCTCTGCGCTGCGTTGGCGGACAGTTTAATGGCCGTCTTGTGTTCCGCAATGATGACGAGCGCGCGCGTGCGCGCAAATGGGGCATCGAAGATCTCGACCGGATTTACAAGCTCGACGAATTGGCGATGGGCGATTGCATCTTCGCGGCTACCGGCGTTACCTCTGGCTCTTTGCTCGACGGGGTAAAACTGCGCCGCGATGGCAAGATGACCACAGATAGCGTGGTCATGCGCGCTTCATCGGGCACCGTGCGCTGGATCAAAGGCGAGCATCAAGCGCCGTAGT
>CAZDHB010000049.1:0-5698 GCA_964505255.1 uncultured Porphyrobacter sp. | reverse complement strand
TCCTGCGCACGCACATCAAGGGGCTATGCGCTGGATCAAAGGCGAGCATATGCTGCCCTGATTGGCTGAAGCCCCGCCCGCTTTACGCCAATATGGCCGATCATGCGGGCGAGGCTAAAGAATTCTCAAGTGGGCGCCATGCCTTAGCTTTCGACCGGGGTGTCGTCGGTCGTGCGCGTGCGCCATGTTTGCCGCGCCGCGGCCTCTTCAGAGCAGCTCTCTACCGATAGCACCTTGATTTGGTGAACATCGCTTTTGCCGGATTTGGTATCCGCGGCAAGGGTCAGGCACATATCGGGTGCGGCGGCAGGCCGGATCGAACCGTCTTCGCCCAAAGTGATGGTTTGCGCTTCGCTACCGTCGCATGCGGCGAGCGAGATATCGGTGCCTGATACCGTCACGCAAACGTCATAATCCGGCATTTCCAAAACATTGTCGGCCAATCGGCTGGAATCGAAGATCTGGTCGGTGCCAAGCGTGCCCGTATAACTATAGCAGGTATGCCCCTGAAGTCCGTTCGCCGGATCGACGCTCTCGCGGCCCCCGGCAATGTCGAGGCAATATTCATTGGTTGTGCTGTCCAATGGATCAACCAAAGCGATCTCAACCGCATTCGGATTGGTGCTGGCGTCAGCGCTGCTGGCGTCCGCATCTTCAGTGACAGTTTCTTGGCTGCAAGCCGAAGCGGTCAGCGCGAGGCCGGCAAGAAGGAGGCATTTTTTCATCATAGTCTTACTCCGTTTTTAAAGATCATTTTGGCGTTGGAATGAGGCGCGGCCGGGGCCGCGAAAGCGCGATAATTCAAGGGATGGTTTTGCGCATCAAAACAAGATTGTCGAGCACCAGATTGGACGACCAGATAAACTCCGCATCCGCGCCTTGTGTGTCGAACACCGAGGTGAAATTGGTGTAAGCGTTTTTGTTATCCACGCCGACCGTATCATTGGTGTAAGTGACGGCATCGGGCCATGCTGATGCATCAAAGTCAGGGTTCATCCAACCCTCTGGGATCGGCCAGAAAGCGGCGGACATTTGGGTCCCATCAGCGCTGGCACTGGCGGCGCAGGCGCTGCTGTCGCGGACATTGCCTTGGGTTGTCAGGCAGGCCGGGCCATTAAGCGGCGCGGTGTAAAACGTCTGCGCTTTCCAACTGCCATCAGTCAGAGCCACGGTGTCGCCCGATGCATCTTGCAAATGCGCAACCAGCCCAGCATCGCCCGGGAAATAGGAACTGCTGCGGTTAGCCTCTGACCCGATGCCAAGATTTTCCTCCCAATCGACCGCCATGAAGGCGATCGTCAAAGGCCGCGCAGCCTTGAAGCGCACCACGTTAGAATTGAACGGGGTAAAGGGCACGGGATCGACCGCCAGCAATTGGCCGTTGACGTAAAGTTCAAAGTAATTGTCGGCGAAGATAAAATAGGTGAACTCTTCCTCTCCGCCGGCATCCATCACCGGAACCGTGCTGAGATCGAGCGCCTCGATATTGGCGAGGGTTTGACCCCCGCACTCATTGTAAAGATCGGCGGCTTTCGGCGCAGTTTCGAACTGGGTGCTGGCAGGCACGGTCCAGCTGGTGCCATCCTCGGCGGTGATAGTGCCCACTGCGCTGATGCGTGAGCCATCGCCGCAATCGATCAGGCCGGCGTTCGTTTCCTCGGCTGGGCCAGTAGAAAAGCTTGCGCCCTCAGCGCTGGCAGGCCCCTCAACAAGAGCCGGATCCTCGCTGCTCGCTGAACAAGCCGAAAGCAAAAGCGCGCTTACAAACAAAGGACTGTACAATAATTTCACCGATGCATCCTTTTGTTATTGCAATATTTGGGCAGTTAGCATGCGCTTGTTCAATAGACGAGTCTCCTCCTCAAATTGCGCGGCAAATGGCATTGCTACTCAGCAGATGTCTACGCTTCGGTGGGCGCCTAACGCCGCGCGGGCGTCCAATACCGGCTCTGCTCTAACGCCTTTGGCCGATCATCTGACGACAACCATGCATGGCCGTGTTGCGTTTCCATGGCCTTGCTTTAGTCGGTGTTGCTGAGGTGCCGATAAGGGGCCGATAAGGGAATGCGCATCCGATGAAAATTATGTCTGCCAATTCAAATCTGCCACTCGCCAGAGCGATTGCCGGTTATCTTGAAATGCCGCTGACCGATGCCAGCGTCCGGCGTTTCGCAGATGAAGAGATTTTCGTCGAAATCCATGAGAATGTGCGCGGGGAGGATGTGTTCGTCCTCCAGTCGACCTCTTTTCCGGCGAATGACAATCTGATGGAATTGCTGATCTGCATCGATGCTTTGAAGCGCGCCTCCGCCAGCAGGATAACCGCTGTCGTCCCCTATTTCGGCTATGCTCGGCAAGACCGTAAGCCTGGCCCGCGCACGCCGATTTCGGCCAAGCTGGTCGCCAATTTGATCACTCAGGCAGGGGCTGACCGGGTGCTGTCGGTGGATTTGCATGCAGGCCAAATTCAGGGCTTCTTCGATATTCCAACCGATAATCTTTATGCAGCGCCGGTGATGGCCGCCGATATTCAGGCGCGTTACGGAGAGCAGGATTTGATGGTCGTCTCGCCCGATGTCGGCGGCGTGGTGCGCGCCCGCGCGCTCGCCAAACGGCTCGACAATGCGCCGCTCGCGATCGTTGACAAACGCCGTGATCGCCCCGGCGAAAGCGAGGTCATGAACATTATCGGTGATGTCTCGGGCCGCCACTGTATTTTGATTGATGATATCATCGATTCGGGCGGAACCTTGTGCAATGCGGCCTCTGCCTTGCTGGAAAACGGCGCGAAAAGCGTGGCGGCTTATATCACGCACGGCGTGCTTTCGGGCGGAGCGGTGGCGCGCATTGACGGCTCTGACCTCAAAGAGCTGGTGATTACCGATACGATCAACCCGACCGAGGCGGCGGAAAGTTCAGAGCGCATTCGCACGCTGACCATAGCGCCTTTGATTGGCGAGGCGGTCCGGCGCATAGCCGATGAAAGCTCCGTCTCCAGCCTGTTTGATTGAGCCATGCCGAAGAGCGATGACGACTTGGCTCTGGCACAGGCGCTGGCGGATGCCGCTGGCGCGGCAATCCGGCCCTTTTTCCGCGGTCAATGGGCTGAGGAACGCAAACCAGACGCCTCGCCCGTAACCGAGGCGGATCGGGCGGCTGAGGCCGCGATGCGCAAGCTCATTGAAGAGAGATATCCTGATGATGGCATCATTGGCGAGGAATATGGCACCCGTAACGAGGGCGCGGCGCGGCAATGGGTGCTCGATCCGATCGATGGCACGCTCAGCTTTATGGCGGGACGGCCCATATTTGGCAGTCTGATTGCTCTTTGCCGCGATGGTTGGCCAGTGCTCGGGGTGATTGATCAGCCGATCGCAGGGGAACGCTGGATCGGCCAGATCGGCCAAGGCACCACGTTCAATGGCAAGCCTGCTATGGTTCGGTCTTGTGCATCCTTGGAAGAAAGCCGGCTCGCCACCTCCAGTCCGCATTATTTTAGCGGCGATGAGGTCGATGCCTATATGTCGCTCGCTAAAACGGTCAGCGGCGATGCCCGGCAAGGCGCGATTATTTATGGCGGCGATTGCTATAATTACGGGCTGCTTGCGAGCGGCCATATCGATCTCATTTGCGAGGCGGGGTTGGCGGTGCATGACTATGCCGCTCTGGTCCCGGTGGTCGAGGGGGCCGGCGGGGTGATGAGCGATTGGCAAGGCAATCCGCTTGATCTCACCAGCGCCGAGACCGAGGGCGGGCGGGTTCTGGCCTTAGGCGAACCAGCGCGGCTTGATGATGTGCTGGAGGCAATGAGCGCAGGCTGATTTGACTTGCATTTGTGCTCGTGCACGTTAAACGCGCGCTCTTCACTGACACGTGATTCTTGCAATCGGTCTGGCCGTCAGGGCTGCCAGGGCTGATTTGGACGTGTCTTCTGTAACTAGGAGATGAAAATGCCCAAGCTGAAAACCAAAAGCGGTGTGAAGAAACGCTTCAAAATCACCGCAACGGGTAAGGTCAAGCACGGCGTCGCTGGCAAGCGTCACCGCCTGATCAGCCATAATGCCAAATATATCCGCCAAAACCGCGGGACCGATGTGATCTCTGACGCCGATGCGAAGACGATCAAGAAATGGGCCCCATACGGTCTCAACTAATTTGTAGGGTCTTAGCGCCCGCATCATAGGATATAGAATATGCCCCGTATTAAGAGAGGCGTGACCACACGCCAGAAGCATAAGCGTTTGCTGGATCAGGCCAAGGGTTATCGCGGCCGCCGCAAAAACACGATCCGGATCGCCCGTCAGGCAGTCGAAAAGGCCGGTCAATATGCGTATCGCGACCGCAAGGTTAAGAAGCGCAGCTTCCGCGCCTTGTGGATCCAGCGCATTAACGCCGCGGTTCGCGCCGAAGGCTTGACCTATTCGCAATTCATGCACGGCGTAAAGCTCGCCGGGATCGAGCTGGACCGCAAAGTCATGGCTGATCTGGCTATGAACGAGGAAGCTGCTTTCAAAGCAATCATTGCTGAGGCCAAAGCGGCTCTTCCTGCTTAAGCCAACTGACTGGGCCAACTGCCCGGGCCAACTAACTGGGCCTGAACAGGCAGCCCTAAGGCCGCTTGCTCGATGAAATAGACCCGATGAGAAAAGGGGACCCCGGCATTGTCGCTGCGGGTCCCTTTTTCGTGCAGGCTTGTAGAAATGCGGCATGAGTGGCAATATGGCGGCCATGACGGATCATGGTTCTGCGCAAGCCGCTGATCCCTCTTCCTTGACGGTGAAGAGCCAGTTCTTTGCCCCGCCAAGCGAGTTTGAGGGGTGCTTTACATCCTTTTATCACCTCGAAGTGACCGGCGATGCCGATGTCACTCTAACCGATTATCTGCAACCGGAATGGGGCAATATCCGCTTCTTTTCAGGCTCCCGGCCAGCGGCGCAAATTGGCGCTTCCGCGGTCGCTGACTGCGCTTTTAATGCGACCGGCCCAAGCTCGCTGCCGTGCCGATTTGAATTGGGGCCTGCGCGCATGTGGGGCATTGGCCTCATGCCGCTTGGCTGGGCGCGGCTGATCGGAAGCCCCGCTCAGGCTTTGGTAAATACCGTCGCGGACGGCGAGGCGCATCCAGCCTTCGCCAAATTCGCTCGTCTGATGCCGGCCCTTTGCAGCGATGAGCCCAGCATGGAAGAACAGTATGCAGCGATCGTGCAATGCATGCGCGCGCTTGACCGGCAATGCCGCGACGAGGCCAAGATTAAACGCGTTCATGTGGCCCTCGTGGACGGCGCCCATTCGCGGGTGCGCGACTTGGCCGAGGCTAGCGCAATGAGCGTGCGCACGCTGGAACGTCTGTGCGAGAAATACTTCGGCTTTTCGCCCAAATTGCTGATGCGCCGCCAACGTTTTATGCGCAGCCTGACCCAATTCATGCTTCACGGTGAGGGGTATTGGACCAGTGCGATTGATGATGACTATTATGATCAAGCGCAGTTTTCGCGCGAATTTGCCGAATTTATGACGATGAGCCCAAGCGAATATGCCGCGCTTGACCATCCTTTTTTGACGTCTTTCATGGAAGCCAGGGCAAGGATGTGGGGCAGCGCGGCGCAAACGCTCGATAAGCCCGGTCGCTAGCCTGCGTTCATGGGGCCGCTCCTGTCGCTTTTTGCCAAACATCCTCAAAACCCGCGCTGATCGAGGC
>CAZDHB010000048.1:0-21602 GCA_964505255.1 uncultured Porphyrobacter sp. | reverse complement strand
AGGGTCGGCAGTTCGAGCCTGTCATCGCCCACCATTTTCAGGCCCACCATTTTCAAACGGCCTAATTTTTCCCGAACAGACGCAAATGTCCTGTGTGAGCTGTCCTGTGTGAATAGGCGCACACGCGCGAGTGATGCGGGCTTGGAAAGATCCACCCGATGAACGGGCGCCGATCCCGCTCGGCCTCGCTAGACTTGCTTGCGTTCTTTCAACGCCGTTTCCAAAGTGTCTCGCAATTGCTCGGGCGTAAAGGGCTTGCGTATGCGCACAGGGACATACGCGCTCGACATCTGGCTGAACACGTCAATCGGGAAATATTGTGTCGGCCGCGATGCCGTCACCGCGATCACTAAGGGCAGTTTCAATTCCTGCATTGTCGCGTGCACATGCATTTTGGTTGCGAAGGAAAGCCCGCCCTCACCCGTAAGTGCGCCCTCCTCATCTCTAAAAAAGAAATCGATGACGACTGCATCGGGCCAATTCTTCAAGCAAATTTCAAATCCGGTTTCGGCATTTTTGGAATGCATAACGGCGTAACCGCTCTGTTCTAATACCCGGCGCCACTCATGCGCGATCACCAGATCGTCTTCTACAAGCAGCACTGTCTTTTGACCCGTCATGACCCATCACCCTCTTCTTCAGCATCAGCTTAAACCCGATTGCGCAGTTCTTGCATGTTCAATGGCTTTCTCAGCATCGGAACTTTCGCAAATCTGTCTGGCATTTCTTCTGAACGCTCATAGCCGCTCACGAATAGAAACTTAGCATTCTGGCGAAGCAATTCATCCGCGACTTTAAGCCCGCTGTCCCCGCGCAAATTGAGATCAAGCAGCACAAGATCGAACGCTTTGTCCTTAATCACATCGAGCGCCGCGCTTATGTTGGATGCGCATTCAACATGGGCAAAACCCATGCTCTCGAGCATCCGAATGTGCTCCGCCGCGATGAGATAGCTGTCTTCCACGACCAATGCGCTTTGACCCGGTTCAGAGGCCGTCATGGACACATCCTCCTCGGCCTCGGGAACGGTGTCTTCAGTTTCGCTGGATTGCGAGAGGAAATGCTTGATCGGCAAGGCATAGCGCGCCGAAAAACCCTCAGGCGCGAAGTCCAGCTCGGCCTTGCCGTCAAATTCATAGGGAATCGCATATTGCAGCAATTCCATGCCGAAACCTCGGCGCTTAGGCTCAGCAACCTGAGGTCCGCCGCGCTCTTGCCAATTAAGGATCAGCTGCTGATCGCAGATTTCCCAACTGACCGTCACTGCGCCGCCCGCGCATGACAACGCCCCGTGCTTGGTCGCATTGGCGGTCAGCTCATGCACCAAAAGCGCGGCCATCGGGATCGCATCTGCTGCGACTTTGAGCGCCGGACCGCTAATCGCGCGCGCTTGGGCCGCCGGGGTTAAAAACGGCTCTAGCTCGGCCTTGACCAACTCCCGCAGCTCCACCCCTTGCATATCTGCCCGGGTGAGCAAATCATGTGAAGCGGCAAGCGAAAACAATCTCCGCTCGAGGCTCTGCGCATACTCCTGCGCCGATTTGGTGTGGATTTGAGATTGGCTGGTGAGCGATTTCACCAATGACAGAATATTCTTGACCCGGTGATTGAGTTCGTCCGCCAGAATACGCAGATGCGTCTTTTGCTGCGTGATGGTGAGGGCCGCACTAAAGCTATCGGCACATTCACTCTGCAAATTGCGCGCAAACTCGAGATCGTGATGCGTCCATTCCTCGCTAAAATCAGCGTGCTCTGCCAGATATTTTCTGAAAGATTTGCGCGGCGACAAACGCACACCTTCATCGTCCTCTGAAACAGTTTTATCGGGCGCACCGCCCCATTCGATATGAGTGTCCTGCGGTGCGCGAAAAAAGACAAATTCTATCGGCGGATCAACCGAGACAGGCACACGGAGAAAACCCGCAAGGCCGCTTGCCCCTCTAGTCGAGAGCGCGTTCATCGCCTTGTTGCAAAAGGAGATGGGGGCAATCTCGCTGTCGATCGTATGCAGATCTGTGATGCCATCAAGGTCAATCAAATCGGACGGCGCCGCGCCGGTTTTGAACCATCTTTCGCTCGACCGGACTGCAAACCCGGCAAAATCAATTTCTTCGGCCGCGCGATCACTCACACTTCTCGTGAAATCACCGAGCGAGTTGGTCCCTGTTTGCAATCCAATAAAATCATTGCGGATTGGACCGGTTGTGCGGCCAAACTCTGTCGCTTGGATCTTGAGGAATTGCGCGATGCCAAAGGAGAGGATTTTGCCTGCCGTTTCTGCCGCATCAAGCACGTAAACCTGCGGCTCGATGGGTTTTTCATTGTGACACGCGACGAGGCCCCACAATTTGCCATCGACCACTATCGGCACTGTCAGCGTCGAGCCGACATTCATATTGCTCAAATATTCAAGATGCACCGGTGATGTGCCGCGCAGCATCGCCTTGGCAAGATCGATATCCTTTGCTTCGGTCCCCGCTGCAAACCGCAAGGGTTTGTTGGGGGCTGCCACATCTGCAATCACGCGAATGGGTGTGGTCGCATAAAGTTTGCGCGCCTGAACGGGAATATCCCAAGCTGGAAAGCGCAAACCCAAATAGCTTTCCATTTGCGCGGTCCGCTGCTCGGACACCACCTCGCCCGCATCATCGGGCATGAAACGGTAGAACAGGACCCGGTCAAACTCGGTTATCGATTGAATATTGGCAACCGCCAGATCGAATATTTCTTGCAAAGAGCCTGCGATTTGCATGCCCGCCGTAATCGAGGCGACACGGTCCTGGATACCGCGTTTGGGCACGGCTTCGGAAACGATCTCCAAAATGTTGTATTCGCCGCTCAAATGGACATAGACATCAAACTTGGCAGACTTGCCGGCAATCGATCCCGCTAGCTCGCGCCGGTCAGATATGGTTGAGTAAGAAAGCTTATTCCCCATGGCATGGATCAATTCTGGCGGGAACAAGTCAGCGACGTCTTGGCCAAGGCATTGCTCTGGCGTACGGCCAAGCACCTCGTTGCAGTTTTCCGAGATCGCCGCCACCAGATTGCTCTCACGCTCGGCCGCCAAAAGGCAACCAAACCCTTGGATCGAGCCGGGAATGTGGATCGGTTCCTTATCGCATTGGTCGAGTGCTGTTTGTTCCAGATTGCTCATTGGGCCACGCCCTCGATCATCGTCTGCTGAGCTGCTGCAAGACCGGCGTTTTGCCCTGCAAAAATTGGCTGAACCTGCGGCGTGCTGAGGACCCGGGCATAATCGGCAAGGCGCGCGAAACAGGCCTGGGCTGCGTGAAGCACTGGCTGTGCCTCAACCTCAGCCTCATCCAGCATATCAATGAAGGCCCGCCAGCGCGCGCCCCGGCCTTGGCCAATACGCTGCAGATAATGCGCCGATTGCGGCTGAAAACCGGCTTTGTCCATAGCGGCCAAAATGGCCCCGCCGCCCATTGCCGACCCTTCGAAAACATAAGTCACGCCAAGCGCCTGTTGTAAGCTCGGTGTGTTGTCAGCTGCTTGCGGCAAAATTGGCCGAGGCCCGTTTGCTGCGCGCTGGGCGTCGCCAGACATGGATGTTGAGACCGCTTCAAAACATGCCAAATCGCGTTCCAAAGCGCTTATCAATATTCGGTTTAATGGAGCGAGGCCCAAAACTTGCTCACCCGATTGGATGGCCAAATCATATTCGCGGCGGCTCCAATCCATAAGCTTGAGAAAACGCCAATACCCATCCGCAGATGCAATTCCTTCGCCCGCGTTGCTGGCTGAGTCGTCACAGCCGGTCATCATGCGATCAAGTTCAGCATGCGCATCCTGTGTAAAATTCCGCAGTAAGCGCCGCAATGAGGGATGATCTGGCAATCGGCTCTTTCCTCTCTACGCGGCTAATCAGTCGATCTAACTCGTTCGACATTGAGCGAGATTTCTAACAAATCTTCCCCGATCCGAGAAACAATAATCATTTGACCCAGTGATTATACCTATATTTTATTGTCTGAAGTTCAATTTTTGTTCAATTATTAGAGGTGCGGAGAATATTCCGAACCTCTACACTTGAATTTCAATCCCGTTTATTGCCCCCTATCGTTCCTCAGCATCATGGCCGCTCGCCTTTAGGATAAATGATGCAGCATGGTGAGAGGCTCGTGCCGGATAGTGCCCTGAGCCTTTCCGTTTGAGAAAGCCTGCGCTGTTTGCGTTCCGCGCAGCAACTACTATGGTGGCACCCTTACCGGGCGCCGCGCCGCGCTGATCCTTTCACCAACCCAGCTCTTTAGCATCAGCGAACCGCGCCTTTAGCGGACCCTAGAACTTGAAGTGACCCGCAGGCCCAAGAGAAGATAAAACGAGAAAATAAAACGATGAAATCTGCCAGCGAACCTTCGCTCACACCTCCTGTTATAGACTTGCCGATTGATACGCATGACGAGGGGTTTTACCGCGGCCTATCCCGGCCCGTCACCATTCCGGCCAAGATCATTGTTTCGCTGCTGATCCTGTGGGCGGTGTTCTTCCCGGTTAGCGCGAACGAGACGCTGCGAGAGGCCAACACCAGCATTATTGCATCATTTTCCGGTTGGTATGTTTACCTCGTGGCCTTTCTGATGGCGATCTGCACACTCTTGGCGATTCTGCCGCAAACCGGCAGGCTGCGGATTGGCGCTGCTGATGAAACGCCAGAATTTTCCCGTTTCTCTTGGTTTGCGATGATGTTTGGCGCAGGCATTGGCATTGGTATGCTGACCTATTCAGTCGGCGAACCCATCGCACATTTCGTCGACAACCCCAGCGTTATTCGCGGCGAGATTGCCAGTGCGTCAGAGGCAGCGGTGCGATCCTCCTATATTTACACCTTCCTGCATTGGGGTTTTTCGGCATGGGCGACCTATGCGTTGGTCGGTTTGGCCATTGGCTATGTTGCCTATCGGCGTGATTTGCCGCTCACCATCCGGTCTGCTCTGGTGCCCTTGTTCGGTACCAGAATGAGCGGGATGCTGGGCCATATCGTCGATATTGTCGCGGTTGTCGCCAGCATCCTGGGCGTTGCTGTCACCATGAGCCTCGGGGTTGAACAATTCGTCGCGGGGCTAGCGCGATTGGGGCTTGGCGACTGGCTCCTCGATAGCGATGGCACGGCCTCCAAAGCCGCAATTCTGATGTCGCTTATTGTATTGATCGGCGCCTCCACCCTCAGCGCATTGTCTGGCGTGGGGCGCGGTATCAAATGGCTTTCCAACCTTAACCTTGGCCTCTCGTTCTTGTTGCTCGCGGTGATCGCGGTTTTGGGATCAGGGCTGTTTGGCCTCGAACTCTTGCTCGCTGGCATCTGGGATTATCTCGTGTCGTTCATACCCGCGATGCTGGTCCTGTTCGAGGCAAAGGGCGATCCGGTTAGCGCAGCGCTTGTCCAATGGCAGCTCGATTGGTCGGTTTTCTATTGGGCGTGGTGGATCGCCTTTGCGCCATTTGTCGGCATGTTCATCGCCCGCGTTTCGCGGGGCCGTACGATCCGTGAATATGTGCTGGGCGTGGTGATTGTCCCCTCGCTCATGTGCTTTATCTGGATGGCAATCGCAGGCGGCACAGCGATTGATCTGGAACTGAGCGGCAAGGCAGCAGGCTCAATCATCAACACCGGTATCTCCGATCAGCTTTACGCGACGATGGCCTTGCTGCTGGAGCCGGGAATGATGCTAGTCGCATCGGGCCTGATCGTGCTGCTGCTGATGACCTATCTTGTCACCTCCGTGGATAGCGCAATTCTGATTGTGAACACGATCAATGGCGCGGGCGAGACCGAGAACACCCATAGCGTCCATATCATCTTCTGGGCGATTGCCTTGGCCGCGATTGTTGGCAGCATGCTGGTGCTTGGCGGGATCGAATCCATCCGAATCGCGATGATCATCGGCGCCCTGCCATTTTCAGCAGTGGTCCTGTTAATGGCCATTAGCATCGTCAAGGCGACTGTGTTTGATGTCATGCGAAAGGCGCAAGGGGTGCCCACTACTGCGGCGGGGTGCAAAGAGGCGGGCCTTTGAAGTAAACGGCCCAAGACTTGGCTAAGAATACACAAGGGCCTTATTTGAGAAATTTCGGGTTTACTATGAATATAGTACCATCAGATAAAAGTAATAATTTCTCTATATTTCGTAATATTCTCTATTTTGCCCTAGTACTACAGAATTAGTCTCAATTTTTTAAATATAAATGCTGTTCCCGTGATATTGTTGTCGCTTTGCAACGGTCTGTTTTCTATTGGGGATGGTCTGCCCAGCGCTGTGGCCCTCAGCGTTTTCAATTGGTAGTGCCCTCCATCAGCGACAAGGATTTATTTCCTTTGCGCTTTCGATTTAAATTTCTCAGATTTGGCCGCGCAATTGCTAAAGGGTGATTGCCAAAGGCCAAACGAAGTCATTCGGGGCACTCCAATCATGAAAAATCTCGTTGCCGGCGTTTCTGCGGGCACCCTTGCGTTTGCGCTTGCCCAAGGCGCGCAGGCTCAAACCACCACTGACACGGCACAAGATCAAGAGCGTGAAGGCGGCGTTCAAACGATCATCGTTACCGCCCAAAAACGCAGCGAAGATTTGCAGGATGTTCCCATCTCTGTTTCTGCGATCGGCGAAGAAGCGCTCGATGAACTCAATATCGACACGTTCGAGGACTATCTCGATCAATTGCCAACCGTGACAGCGGGCGGTTCAGGCCCGGGGCAAAGCACGATTTACATCCGCGGCCTTGCCTCCACGACTCCCAACCTGACCACTGCCGGCGTTGCTGGCCTTGCGCCCAATGTGGCGCTCTATCTTGATGAACAGCCGCTCGCTCAGCCGGGCCGTAACCTCGATGTTTACGCCGCTGACATGGCCCGGATCGAGGTTCTGTCCGGCCCGCAAGGCACCTTGTTCGGCGCCAGCTCGCAAGCAGGTGTTGTCCGGCTCATTACGAACAAGCCAGACTTGTCGGGCTTTGGCGCAAGCGCGTCTGCGGGATTATCCTTCACCAAGGGCGGTGATGCCAGCTACAAAGGCGAGCTGACCCTCAACGTTCCGGTCTCCGAAACCCTCGCCTTTCGCGCGGTGGGCTATCTTGATGACCAGGGCGGCTATATCGACAATGTTCCCGGCACCATCAACACCAGCCAAAGCGGGCGGTTCCGGACCGCTGGCACGGTGCGCCCCAATGGCGTTCCGGTGAGCGCTGGCCGCGGCGGCTTTCAGGCAGGCGCGGACCTTTCCAATGTCACCTTTATCGATGCCGATAACGCAGCTTTGGTGCAGGATGATTTCAACGACACCCAATATTACGGCTTTCGCGCCACGGCCTTGTGGGAAGTCACACCGGACTGGACGCTGACCCTCGCTCACACCCGCCAAAAAGTGGAAAGCGACGGCGTATTCTTCGCTGATCCTGAACTGGATGGCCTCGATGATTTGGAAATCCAGCGCTATTCCGACGATACGATCGACGACAAGTTTTCAAACACCAGCTGGACCGTCGAGGGCCGGCTTGGCGCGCTCGATCTGGTCTACACAGGGGCGTATACCGACCGGACAACTCAGCAGAACGTTGATTACACCGACTATCTGTTTGTGGGCCAATATCTGCCCTATTACATCTGCGACACGGCGGTGGTTTACCCCACCTATGTCGCCGCAGCACCGGCCGATCCAACCTGTTACGCGCCCAATCTCAGCGTGGATTCGCGCACCAAAACAGAAGTGTTCACTCAGGAATTCCGCGTCAGCACACCGGCTGATGCACGCTTCCGCGTGACCGCAGGCGGTTTCTACAGCGATCTGGAGCTGCGCGAGCTCAATGATTTCAACTACCCATCCAATGTCTTCGTGCGCGGCTCTGACGGGGTGACCACCGGCTTCCTGCCAAACTTCCCGCTGACCAATGTCAATTCACCTGCTGGTGCCATCAACAGCGCGGGCGCTGGCTTCTTTACAGAGGCCGGACCGTTCCCCGCTGAGACGATTTTCCGCAACGATGTAAAGCGTACGGACGAGCAGTTCGGCTTCTTTGGCGAGGCCACCTTCGACATTATTCCCGATACGCTGACCTTTGCAGCGGGCCTGCGGTATTATGATGTGAAGGTTGATTTGGAAGGCAGCGCCAACAGCTCTTTCTTCAACCTCAATTCGCCTGTCTTTGGCGCAAACACGGGCGTGCCATTGGCTGAACGCGTCGATCAACAACGTGCGGGCACCAATATTTCGGTGCAATTTGCCCCCGGCAATGCGGTCGGCGCGCCTGATAAGGCATCGACCAGCGGCACGATTTTCAAAGGCACGCTGACTTACACGCCAACGCCGGATTTGCTGTTCTACGGCACATTCTCCGAAGGTTTCCGACCGGGTTTGCTTAACCGTCCCGGCGGGGCCAGCAATGGGGCGGGCTTCACCGTCCCGTTCGAGCTCGAGACCGACGAGGTCAAGAATTACGAACTGGGCTGGAAGCTTGATCTGGTTGACGGGCAACTGCGCCTTAATGGCTCGGCATTCTTCGTCGATATCAGCCGTTTGCAAACCACCATCTTTGACCCAAGCATCACCAACCTGTTCTTCTCGGACAATGCGGCCAATGCGGAAATCAAAGGGATCGAGGCCGATTTCACCATCGCGCCTTATTCTGCGCCGGGTCTGACCGTCGCTGGCGCTGTATCATTCCTCGACACGGAAATAACCGAGGTCCTCACCCCAACCAATGACGTGATCGCGGGCGAAGACCTTGCCTTTGCTCCGGCATTCCAAGGCAATATCCGGGTGCGTTACGAATGGGACTTTAGCGATAGCTTGGGCGCTTACATCCAACCGCAACTGAACCATTCGGCC
Source organism: uncultured Porphyrobacter sp. (assembly GCA_964505255.1). Lineage (GTDB taxonomy): Bacteria > Pseudomonadota > Alphaproteobacteria > Sphingomonadales > Sphingomonadaceae > Erythrobacter. The sequence continues at coordinate 12,759 of CAZDHB010000048.1, read as the reverse complement.
TCGAAATTCACGGACATCATCGAGATCAACAAGCTGGAGCTGGAAAGCTACACGGTGGTTGATCTGGCGATGGGCGTGCAAAGCGATCAATGGAATCTGGAAGTTTACGCCGAGAACCTGTTTGACGAACGCGCGCAAATCTCGGGCAATTTCGTCAATGACGTGCGCCGGATTGCCACCAACCGGCCTCTCACAATCGGCCTCAGAGTGTCTTTCGACTATTGATTTTCGAAGCGTTCTAGCGGCCAGCTTGTCACAGCAAATGGTCGCTTGAGGCACATTGTCATGCAAATGGCGCAGGTCAGGCAAAACGCCCGGCCTGCGCTGTTTTGCTTTGGCCTTCAGCGCTCCTTTGATAAAGCCACGCGATCATGACTGATCCCATGCAAATTTTGGCCCGCGCCCAAAAGGCCCTCCAATCCGGCGACTATCTCACTGGCCGGCAATTGGCCGAGAGCGTGCTGAAACATGAACCGCAGCACACCGATGCTCTGTATATGGCAGCGGTTGCGGCGCGCTATCAGGGGCATTTGGATGCAGCGCATGATCGGCTGAGCCAATTGCACGCCGCTCTGCCGGAATATGGCCGCGCATGGCAGGAGGCAGGCCATTTGGCCAAAGCCCGCGGTGCGGCAGATGATGCGCTGAACGCCTATGCCCGGGCGGTGCGCTTCAACCCAGCGTTAGAGGCGAGCTGGCGCGCTCTGGCAGACTTGCACGCCAGCGCCTCTCGCAAGGACGAGGCCGCCAATGCCAGCGCTCAGGCAGACCGTATTGCCGCTCTGCCAAAGGAGCTGGTCGCGGTAACCCATCATTTGCACGAGGGGCGTCTGATCCGGGCCGAGGAATTGGCGCGGCATTTCCTGCGCAGCAATCCCAAACATGTCGAAGGGATGCGGCTGCTGGCGCAAATCGGGATCAAGCTGGGCATTCTGGATGATGCAGAATTTCTGCTGGAAAGCGCGCGCGAGTTTGAGCCCGACAATGTGCAAGTCAGGCTGGATTATATTGATGCTCTGCGGCGGCGGCAAAAATTCGAAATCGCCCGCGGCGAGGCGGAGGCTTTGCTGGCCCGCGATCCGGACAACCCGTTATTTCAGTCTCACGTCGCGATCGAGCGTATGCAAACCGGCGATTATGACGGGGCTTTTGCCTTGTTTGAGGCGATTTTGACGAAGCTTCCGAATGATCCGGCAACCCTGACCAGCCGGGGCCATGCGCTCAAGACCACCGGTCGCCATGACGAGGCGGTTACCAGTTACCGCGCCGCCTTTGCGGCAAAGCCTGATCACGGCGATGCCTGGTATGCGCTCGCCAATCTCAAGACCTATCGTTTCAAAGGCGATGAAATAGACGCGATGCTGGAACAGGCAGAGCGCCCTGACCTTGGCTTTATGGACCGGGTCCATTTGTCCTTCGCGCTCGGCAAAGCGCTTGAGGATCAGGGCGATTTTGAACGCAGTTTTGGCTTCTACGATGCCGGAAACACGCTCAAGCGCACGCAAACCCGCTATAGCGCCGATGCCATGACAGACGAGCTTGCGCGCCAAAAATCCGCCTGCGACGCGGCGCTGTTCAAGCGGCATGCGAACGCAGGCCATGATGCGCCAGATCCGATCTTCATTCTGGGGCTGCCGCGTGCCGGTTCAACCCTGCTTGAGCAAATCCTCGCCAGCCATTCACAAATCGATGGCACGATGGAATTGCCCAACATTCTTGCGCTGGCACACCGGCTGAGGGGTCGCTCAGCCAAAGAAGTTCGCTATCCCGATGTCCTGCATGACTTGTCCGCCGATCAATTGCGCACCATGGGTCAGCAATTCATCGAGGAAACCCGCATTCACCGCGGTGATGCTCCCTTCTTTATTGACAAAATGCCGAATAATTTTCGCCATATTGGCCTGATCCATTTGATCCTGCCTAATGCCAAGATCATTGATGCGCGCCGCGCGCCGATGGATTGCTGCTTTTCCGGCTTCAAACAATTGTTCGCCGAGGGGCAGGAGTTTACTTACGGCCTGACCGAAGTCGGGCGATACTACGCTGACTATTGTGACCTGATGGATCATTGGGACACCGTTTTGCCCGGCAAAGTCCTGAGGGTGGAACATGAACATGTGCTCGATGATCTGGAGGGGCAGACCCGGCGCATGCTCGATTATCTAGGGGTGCCTTTCGAGGAAGCCTGCCTCGATTTTCACAAGACCGACCGCGCCGTGCGCACCGCCAGCAGCGAGCAAGTGCGCCAACCGATCAACCGTAGCGGTCAAAATGCTTGGGCCCCGTTTGAACCATGGCTGGACCCGCTCAAAGATGCGCTCGGGACGCTCCGGGCGTAAAACCGGTCAACATAGCTTTGCGCCATTGGGAATGCGGGCACTCGTCTGTCCCGAGGCCAGCACAATTGCCCCTGCTGTATCGGGAAAGCCGAGCACCAAGACCTCGGACATAAACGGCCCGATCTGACGCGGCGCAAAATTGACCACCGCCATCACCTGCATGCCGATCAAGTTATCAGGCGCGTAATGCTCGGTAATCTGCGCCGAGGATTTGCGGATGCCGAGCTCTGTCCCAAAATCAATCCAAAGCTTGATCGCCGGTTTCCTCGCTTCGGGAAAAGCCTCTGCCTGAACGATGGTGCCTGAGCGGATGTCGATTTTCGCGAAATCGGAAAACTCAATAATGTCCATCTACTCACGCTAGCAGTACGGCAATCAATTGTCCTCGCTTAACGCCTCAGCCGCCAATTCGCGTTCAAGGCACTTTTCGAACAATTCCTGCTCTCGGGAAAGGTTGTCATTGGCAATCGCAGAGCTGCGAGGGGCTTGCTCTGCTCCCTTACCGCCGCATTCAACCATCAAGAGATAGCGCTCCATACCCTCTCCTAGCGCTGGACGCGGCCTGATCCGTCACCGCTCATCAGCTTCTCAACCTCAGGTACGCTGACCCGGTTGAAATCGCCCATAATGGTGTGTTTGAGCGCGCTGGCAGCCACCGCGAACTCAAGACTTTCCTGCCGATCTTCATAGGCATTGAGGCCATAGATGAGGGCCGAGGCAAAGCTGTCGCCGCCGCCAACCCGGTCAACGATATCGGTCAACTCGTACTTCTTCGACAGCTTGAAACCGCCATCACGCGTGCGCAGACAGGCCGACCAATTGTTGCGATCTGCGCTCAGGCTCTCGCGCAAGGTAATCGCGATGGTGTGCATATTGGGATAGATATCCAGCACTTTTTGGCCAAGCGCTTCGTATTTCTTCGTGTCGAGTTCACCGCTTTCCACATCGACATCAACCGTGATATCGAGCGATTTTTGGCAATCTTCTTCATTGGCAATGCCAACGTCGACATATTTGACCAGCTCGCGCATGACTTCTGGGGCTGTCTTGCCATATTTCCAGAGCTTGCCGCGAAAGTTAAAGTCGCACGAAACGGTGACGCCTGCTTCCTTGGCGGCCTTCACGCAGGCCATCGACAGATCGGCTGCAGATTGGCTGAGGGCAGGGGTGATGCCGGTGATGTGCAGCCACTTTGCGCCCTTGAAAATGGTCGGCCAATCAAACTCATCCATGCCTGCATTGCAGATCGAGGAATTTGCCCGGTCGTAAACCACTTTAGAGGGACGCTGGTTTGAGCCTGTCTCGAGGAAATAGATCCCCACCCGGTCGCCGCTGCGGCTGATGTGCGCGGTATCAACGCCAAACTTGCGCAATTCCATGATGGCGTTCTCGCCAATGTCATTGTCAGGCAAGGCGGATACAAAACCGGCATTCAGCCCGTAATTGCTCAGCGCGACGGCAACATTGGCCTCGCCGCCGCCGAATGTCGCCTCAAACTGAGGGGATTGGAAAAAGCGTTCGTGGCCAGGCGTTTTGAGCCTGAGCATGATTTCGCCAAATGAAAGAAAGTCAGCCATTGGGGAGGAGCTCCGGAGAATTAACGCGCGTCTTGAGCGATCGAGACCGCCTCTTGCGCAAGTTTAGTAATGGCGGCGAAATCGCCCGCCTCGAGTGCGTCTTTGGGGGTCAGCCAGCTGCCGCCGCAGGCAAGCACGCTGGGCAATGCCAGAAAATCAGCCAAATTGCCGGCCGAAACGCCGCCGGTCGGCATGAAGCGCATTTCGCGAAACACGCTGCCGAATGCCTTGAGCATCGGTACGCCGCCCGCCAGACTGGCAGGGAAAAATTTCACTTCTCTTAGGCCCAAAGCATAAGCGCGCTGAACCTCTCCGGCGGTCATGGTGCCGGGATAAAAAGGAATGTCTTCGGCCAGACAATATTCGGCAATTTCATCGACCAGTCCGGGCGAGACGATAAATTCCGCCCCGCTGGCCCTGACCGATTTCGCCTGATCAAGCGTGAGGACGGTCCCCGCCCCCACGATCAAGCCTTCTGTTTCGGCAAGGATCGCCTCCATGCCTTTTTGTGCGTCATCGCTGCGCATGACCACTTCGATGACGCTGAGCCCGCCATCGGCGAGCGCGCGCGCCGTCGACACTGCGCGGGCCGCATCATTGTCTCCGATCAGCGGCACGACCGGCGCGGCCTCAAGCCGCTGTGATAAAGAGGAGGTCATTGACTTATCCCTTGATCCTCACCTTACGAGTAAGCGAGACCGCCATTGATATCGACATTGGCCCCGTTGATGAACGATGCCTCGTCAGATGCCAGATAAGCGATCAGATCAGCGGTTTCCTCAGCCTTGCCTTGACGTTTCAGCGGAGTGGAATTGGCCACATTCTCGCGCGCTGCATCGGGTGTGAACTTGTCATGGAAACCGGTCGCAATCATACCCGGGCACAGCGCATTGACGCGGATACCCTTAGGGCCAAGTTCTTTGGCCAAACCGCGGGTCATAGTCATAACCGCGCCTTTGGAAGTGGCATAAGCAATGGCCCCGCCGCCGCCGCCATCACGGCCCGCCAAAGACGCCAGATTTACGATCGCAGATCCCTCTGACATGAACGGCACTGCCGCTTTGGCCGCAAGGAATGCCGAGGTGACATTGAGCTGCATGACGAAGTTGAAGAACTCCTCATCCATCTCCTCCAGCGTTTTGCGCGCGACAAGCCCGCCTGCATTGTTGACCAGAACGTCAATGGAATCGCCAAACGCCTCGCGCGTGGCGGCAACCAAAGCATCGACATCCGCAGGCTTGGTCACATCGGCTTTCACCTTGATCGCTTTGCCGCCCGCCGCCTCGACCGCAGCCACTGTGGCATCGGCATCGGCCTCATTGCTGTTGTAATTGACAACAACGCTCGCGCCTTCGCTACCAAGCTTGATGCAGGTCGCCCGGCCAATATCGCGGCTGCCGCCAGTTACAATCGCCACTTTGCCTTCAAATTTCATATTTTAAGTTCCTACAGTTTGGATGTTTGGTTGAGTTTTATGCGCCTGCGGATCAGGCCGTTTTGGGTTTGAGCGGTTTGATTTCGGGGCAAAGGAAGAACACCGAAACCACCGTCATGATCGCTAGCCCTGCGCCGACAATGAATGCGGGCACGTAACTATCGATCGTAATGATCGGGATCAGGAAGTTCAGCAGAACCACTGCAAGCTTAGCCGCCGTTCCGGCATAGCCTGCCAAAGTGCCGACCGAGCTGCCGCTGTAAAAGTCGCTCGGCAGGGTCTGGATATTGCCCACTGCCGTTTGGAAGCCGAACAGGATCACAGCCATCAGCAGCACTGCAAACAGCGGCGTTGAAGCCTGCGTTGTCGCCAATAGCGAGATCAGCATGATCAGCCCGCCAAGCGCGATAACCGATTTGCGGGTCTTGTTGACCGTCCAACCCGACTTGATCCGATTGCCTGCAAGCAGTCCGCCGAACCACGCGCCGAGCATTGCCCCGACATAAGGAATCCACGCATAGATCGCGATCTCCTCCACCCCGAAGCCATATGTCTCGTTCAGGTAGAGCGGTAGCCAACCAACAAACAGCCACCAGATCGGATCAAGGAAAAAGCTCGCGCAAATGACGCCCCAGCTCTCTTTACGGCTCAGGATTTCGCCGGAACCGGGCGCGTAATCCGCGACCTCATTGGTTTCGGTGTTGCGCTGACCGGTCAGGATAAACTGGCGCTCTTCCTCGGTAATCCAAGGGTGTGCGTCAGGACCGCTTTTGTAAACGATGAGCCACGGGATCAGCCACAAGAAGCCCAGCGCGCCAATCGCGACAAAGGTCGCTTGCCAGCTGCCCAGCCATACGAACAGCAGGCCGATAATCGGGGCCGAGACAATGCCGCCAATTGCAGCGCCAGAATTGAAGATACCTTGCGCAAGTGCGCGTTCGTCAATCGGGAACCATTCGGCATTGGCCTTGGTTGCACCGGGCCAGTTTCCCGCCTCCGATACACCCAGAATTGCCCGGAAGATGGCAAAGCTCAAAAGCCCTTGCGCAAAGGCATGAAGGATCGTCGCCGCCGACCAGACGACAATCGACAAGACGAAACCGAGGCGGACCCCGATCCAGTCAAAAATCTTGCCGAACAGCGTTTGCCCGAAAGCATAAGCGAAAGTGAAGACATTGAGGATGATGGCATAATCTTCCTTGGTCATCCCCAAATCCTCGGAGATTTCCGGCCACAGGAAGCCCAATGCGCCGCGATCGATATAATTGATGATGGTCGCAACCGCCACCAATACGACAATCACATAGCGTAGATTACCCTTGAACATTCTCAGTTCCCCTCACTCAGAAAATCTTCTCTTAACGGGCTGAATGTATCGATCAGCACTCCCGCTTCCAGACAAACGGCGCCATGATCGAGATGCGGCGCAACATAAAAGCTATCGCCAGCCCCCAATTCTTGTTTCTTGCCGTCAATTTCAGCCATAAACCGCCCGCTCTCGACATAACTCGCCTGGCTGTGCGGATGGCTATGCACCTCGCCCACGGCGCCTTTGTCGAACCATACCCGCACGATCATAATGTCCGGGCCATAGCCAAGGATCTGACGCCGGATACCGTCACCAACGACCTCAACCTTTTCCGGGTCATATTGAACAAAAGCTGCTGAGCTATCGCTGATCTTTGTGGCCATGTTATCCCTCTCCCGGCGCCCCGCTAATCGGCGTCAATTCGACCACTGCAGCAAACCCGCTCCATGTGATCTCTTTCCCATCCAGTGCGACCCGATGGGCTTGTTGCGGATCATCATTGTGTGAAATCGCAACCGCGAAACGCGCGCCGGATTTCAAAGTCACAATGGCGATATCTTTGCCGTCATTATGGACGTGGCTGAGGCCTTCGACCTTGCTGCGGCTGGCGATGGTCTGCTCTGTTGCTCCATCATACAGGCCGTGGGCCTCGATCAGGCTGGCAAAATGTCCGTCGCCTGCGCGCCGCGCACGCAGCAACAAAAGCGGCTCGCGGCGCAAATTGAAATTGGGGTCGTTCGCACCGCTTTCGCCCAGCATCACCTCAAGCGGTCCATTGGAGGTGAAATGATTGGTGTAGAAACGCCCATCAAGCAGCCATGTCAGCGCGCCGCTGCCATCGCTCTCGCTCGCCTTGGCATCAATCCAGATATGCTGATAGCCGTGCCCATTGCCCAAAACCGGCCGCTCAGCGACGTAATTCTGCGCGTCAAGATCATGCTCCATAATATGGCCGCTATAATGCAGCGGCAGATCATATTGATGCGCCGAACCGCTCTTAGCGCTAACCAGATCAAGCACCAGCGGCGCCTCCAATCCGGGAATGGCAGGCATCACCAAAGTACGCGTGAAGCGCACCCCTTCATAAGCGGTATCAATGCGCGCACTGCTAACCTGAAGACCCGGCGTATCAGAGAAATAAAGCTGCGTTGGCGCGTGCTTATTGGCAATTCTTACATCGCCGCCGAAGTGGCTCTGCTCGTCCACGACCAGCGTATTATGCGCGATGCTGGATTTCGCCCAGCTGGTGTTTTCGGGCAGATACCGTCCGCCTTCCTTTGCCTCGATGTTGAGGAAGCGCGCCGCGCCATAATCGCGCACGATTTCATTGCCATTGTCATAAAGCTGCCACCCGAGCTTGTCGAAATGACCATGACCCAGACCTTGCGAGGAGTTTTTCGCAACCAAAGTCGTGTGATCGAGCCCATGCTCCTCCTGGCCTTGGCGCAGCACAGCTACGCCGCCCAGTTCGCCCGCCGGACCATCGCTGTGCAGCACGGATTCAAAAGGAAAACGCTGCGCCTTGCCGGCCGCCAGATCACGCGCCACCATCAATCCGCCATCGCTCAAAACTGTCCGGCCCTGAAACTCGGCGATCGACAAAAGCGCCGGATCACGGGTCTGCTCATAGGCAATGGCCACGCCGTCATACAGTTCTGCTGTGCGCAAGCTCTTGTCGCGGATCGCATCGTTGAAGGGGAAGAAATAGCCGCCATAGCTTAGCTGGATGGTGGTCCGCAGCGCTTTGAGCAAAATCCCGTCGCGGTGCTCGAAAATATTGCGCTCTGGATCGTTGCGTTCGATCACATTGGCAAAAACCATGAAGGGCAAAAGCGCGAAGCGTTGGTAATATGGCCCCTCAGTGTAATAGCCATCGGGCGAAAACAGCAATTCAGATTGGCGCAGGAACCCCGCCTCGCCGCTCTTGTCAGAGCCATAAAGCGCCCGGTCGACCATATCCTGATCGCCCAAAAGATAGCCCGTCATGCCAACCCCGGCGGTCGCCCAAGTCGCGTGATTGTGAATCCGGTCAAAAGTCGCTTGCGAATCCACCGACAGAAACTTCACCGCAGGACGGAAGACATTGTCATCAATCCGCTGGCGATCCTCTGGCGATAAACTATCGCGAATATCGCCGTAACCCTGAACGGCATGAACCAGCCACATGGCATCGTTCAAAACCTGCCAAAACAGCCGTCCCACATTCTGATTGGCCTTGGCCGGATGATCACCCAAAGCGGGGTACATATCGGCATATTCCAGCAACATCGAACGCAAGTAATCGCGGTATTTTGCCTCGCCCGTGATGCGGTACAATTGCCCTCCGAGATACATGGCGCGGAAGTTGCGCTTATGCTGCTCATGGGTGTAGCCGCCGCCCGGATCCTTTGGCTGAGGCACAACCACGCCGCCATCAATCATGCCGTCAACGAACTCGCGCGAGCGCTCAATCTCGCTCGCGTATAAAGGCGGAAATTCGCTCATGACTTGCTCTGCCCCGGCAGCAGCGGACAGCGGCGCGCGCGCCTGCACAGCTTGCGTTCCGTTTGATGCACAAGCGGAGACCAGCAGCGCGGAAGCCACCGAAAGACCGGCAAGACGGTTTCGCATCACTGAGCGCTCCCCTGTGTGTTATCCGATAGCACCGCGCGGTGTTCACCAGGGAAGTTGAGTTCTTCAAGAACCATCTCGGGCGTGCCCGCAAAGACATTCGCGGTAATCGCGGTTTGCGGCGTACCCACCGTGTGTACCACTCGCAAAGGGGCTGATCCTGCAACGGTATTCTGTTCGAGCCGAGCGGTTTGCACCCCGTGCAGATTAATCGACGCGCCCGAACGGTTGGTCACCGCCAAGCCGACATCAGCAAGGCTGTTTCCGGCAATTCGGACATAGGGCCCGAAAGTGCTTTCATCTCGCCCGCCACGATAAATATCCGCGATCGGGCCGCCAACCTCGCTAAAACTGTTGCCGGTCATATCGAGATATTCGACATTATACTGGCCATAATCCTCTGTCTCTGCCGCCGCGGAGATAACCGTCCCAGTAATCCCTGAAAACTGGCTATCACGGATGCTGATACTGTCAGCCATCGAGCTCTTGCCCAAGGTCACGACGCTGAAGCTTTTGTTTACCGTCAAGCCGCTCACCGCGACCTTGTTCATCGCAAGCCGGAGGTTCGACTGAATAGGATAGGTCGTCGTGCGAATAACGGAATTGCCGACAGAATCCGGCGCGAGCAGACCATCAATCGCCAATTGCTCGAGACTAAGGCTGCCGCCTTCGGTCAAAACGAACAGAGACGGCCGCGTGAAATAGACGGTCGATAGGGGCTTGGCAGATGACAGGGGCTTGGCTGACAGGGGCTTGGCGGATACTGCTCCAGCCGCAGCGCTGCCGATCATTCCATCACCGGCGCTTTCAGGCATATCAGCCCCGCGCAGCGTCACGATCTTGGATACAGGCAAGGCGCGGTTGACGATATAATCGCCAATGCCGAGCTGCAGCACATCGCCATCATCCGCAGCCAGCATGGCCTCGACCAAAGTGTCCTCGCCTGGCGGAACTGCGATTGTTTTCCCAGAAGCGCCAAATTCGGTCGCCGCACCGGGCTTGGGATACCAATCTACCCCCACATCACTCAGGGAAACCGGACTGAGGTCGCGCGGCGCGCCCAGCCCTGCAAGCTCGGGATCCGCGGGATAAAGCAAACCGTTCTCAGCCCGGACAAGCTCAGCCGTGCCCCGCTCAATCGCGGCCAGCGCATCCGCTCTTGCGCCAGCAATGAGGCGGTTGCCGGAAAAACTGATGCCGGAGACATCGTCATAAGCCTCAAGAAAGGGTGAGCCTTCGATCCCGCCCAGCAGATTATTCGCAAAAGTGCTGTTGCTGGGCGCTGCCGAACGCTCTTCATCGGCCCCAACATTGAACGCAACGCTCCGGCTATCGACGATTGTGTTGTTCTCGATCCTAGCGTTCTCGACCTCGACATAGCGATTGACCGGCGAATTCGGCACGCCGTTCATAATCGCCAAAGCGCTCGAAAAGGCCGTGCCGCGCAGCCCCTCCATATAATTGCCGCGGACCGTTTGGCCGCGATTGATCACTCGGATGCCGCCGGTGTAATCCTTGCCAAAGCCAAGGAATACATTCCCCTCGACAATGTTATCATCCCCATGCCTGAGGGTCAGGGTCCCGCGCGAACGCAAGAACAGATTGCCGCGAAAGATATTGCCGCCTGACTTAGAGGAGATAATCTCAACCTCGCCATCGGCCCGGTCGAAGACATTATGCGCGACGATACTCTCGGAGCGGAACATGGAATATTTGCTGGTCCCAATGCGCAATGTCTCTCCGCCGTTAGAACCCAGAACCGGACGCGGTCCGAAATAATTATACTCAATCCGGTGCCCGTTCTCGCGGCTTTCCTCGTCATTCAGCCGCACCGCAAAGGTCACACCCTTGTTGGTTTTGCCCGAAAGATGGTTGTGATCGAAACGGTTATTGCTGCCGTATAAGCCAACCCAATAATCTGACTCATACCGATCAGGCTTGCTGAACCCGTCAATCACCGTCTGCGTGACCCGGCTGTGATGGGCGATATCATCTTTGGACCGGCGGAAAGCGATCACTTCGCCGCGCGGGCTAAACCCGTCCTTAAAGACCAGACCCGACACCACAATATAGCGGCCACCGATGCGCAGATTGGATTGGCCGGTCAGAACAACCCGGCCCGCTTCCTCAGCACGAAGAGTAATCGGCTTGCGCCGCGTCCCTTCGCCCGTGATGACAAGATCGAAATCGCGCCATTCGCCATTGGCGAGGATAATCGTATCACCGGCTGAAACGCGTTCTAAGGCAGCTGAGTACTCGCTCTGATCCTTGACCAGAAACTGCTCTGCAAATGCGGGAGCGGCCCCAAGCATTAGGGCCCATAAACATAGGAAAAACCTGGCCATCATGATTCTGTCCTCTCTCCCCCAGAGGGAATCACCTTAAGGGACAGGAAAGCATTGTCAATCAATCCGGCATGGTGATTAGCGGATTTTTTATAATACCAATCGTTCTAGCCGATTTTAGCGGACGCCAGAAACCGCTCTCTGCTTTGTGAGGCTTGTTGGTGAACCTCTTCCAATGCCAAACGCTCGGTTGCCTCAAGCATGGATTCGATCAACCTTTGAAAATGCTCTCGCATCGCCGCGCGCGCCGCAACAGGATCGCGCGCTTTCAGCGCCTCGAACACGGCGCGGTGCTCTTCCTTACGGGTTTCGGTGTCATCAACACACACGGCCTCGTAAGTATGCTTTACCTCAGGGATCTCTTCTCGCATGCGCCACAAGGCCTGCACCGTGTGGACAATCGCCGCGTTATTCGAGGCCTCTGCAATGGTCTGATGGAAGGCCTGATCGGCTTCATTGGCCGCAGGAACATCATGGACACCCATCAGTTCAATAAGTTCTTCCAGCCTCACGATATCGTCATCTGAGATATTGTGTGCTGCCAAGGCCGCTGCTTCTGACTCTATCAGGAGCCGGGCCTCGGTCACTTCAAACGCACTCGCCGTGGGCAAAGCGTCCTTTTGAGAGGGCCTGTTCTCGCTGACATAAACGCCCGAACCGGTTTTGATTTCGAGCCTGCCAATCGCTTGAAGTGCGATTTCAGCCTCGCGAATGGTAACCCGGCTAACGTTGAGCTTTTCGGCCAATTCACGTTCACCGGGCAACCTAGTCCCTGGGGGATATGCACCCTGATCAATTAGCTCAGCAATTTGTTCCGCTACTGTTTGAAAAAGTCTCTTACTGACCATTGATATACCACACCCTCGAATGCACCCTCAGAGGACCATACCAATTTCCCGCATCAATTGACCAGAGAAATCTCGGACCTGTGCTATGCCGGTGCCAAACGCGATGTTTGGCACCGGCTGCATTCTGCTTAGAAGCTGAAGGTCGCTCCGAAAGTCAGCCTGCGATCAGGCAGACCTTGGAAGCACAGCAATGCACCAGAGTTGACACAGCGCTGTGTGATTTCCGACTTGGTCAGGTTCACACCCTCAACACCGATGTTGATGTTGTCGGTTAGGTCGTAATTGATGCTCGCGTT
>CAZDHB010000047.1:8086-21665 GCA_964505255.1 uncultured Porphyrobacter sp. | reverse complement strand
CAAATGCAGGCGATACATGCAGCCGCCCAAATGCCGCCAATAATGAGGTATACAACAGCTGACGAGTGCCGGGGGGAGGCTTCTGCCCGCACCCCTGAAGGCACCCTCAAACTAGCAGGCTGAACCTAGCTATTCGCGCCGAGATAACCCAGCTGACCTGCTTTAAAAATGGTCTGCGCACGGTTCACAGAATCCAGTTTCTCGCCTGCCCGCTGAATGTGATAGCGGATTGTTGCGTGACTGCGCTCAAGGATCATGCTGATTTCCTTGTCGGTCTTGCCGATGGCAGCCCAGCGCAGGCATTCCACTTCGCGTTTGGACAATTCGCAATCCGAGGGAATACGCCGCTTGGTCCGGTGAGCCTGAACATAGCCAGCGATAAAGCGCCGGGTTAGCTGCGAGAAGAGCGATCCATAGGCCTCAAACTCGGCGGACAAATCATGGCTTTCATGTTCAACCGGAATGAAGCTGTTTGCTGAAATCTGACCAAAGGGCAGATGCACCGGGATCACAATCGCTGATTTACACAGCGAGTGCTTCTCAAAATCCCGCAATTCAATTTCGTCGAGATAGGAATTGGGCCAACGCGTGTTGAACCCTTCTTCGTTGACCCAGAAAGGTTCGCTTTCATAACGGCATGCGCGCGGCAGAGGTGAACGCAGCGCCAAACGGTGGTCTTCCCACCAGCGGGCCCCGTCATCGACCCAGCGAAATACATCGGCATTCAGCACCGCGCCATCGGCATCCACCATCGGTTCTATCGAGGAGATGTCGTCGCAAGTGGCAACTTGCATGCCGCGTTCTTGCGCAACACGTGACAATGCGGTTGCTGCGCTGTGGATGTCGTCAATAGAGCGTATCGTTACCGCCTCAAGCAGCTGTTCTATGTTTTCACGGCCATGCGGCGTGCGAAGTTCAACGATGTTGCTCTGAGCCATAAGTCGAATACCTTTGCGTTCATCAGGGCAAATGATCGCCCTCTCCATGGCTACGGATATATCAAAAGCGCCGCCTCTTAGCGAATCAAATTGCGGGAATTTTCCAATGTGTGCCAGTTCTGCATTGCAATGGACGGCCGGGCGCAGCCGGACGCGTGACGGCTAAGCGTTATTTTGCGTTAGGAATCAGTGACTAAAGAGCAAGCATTGGCTCCAATTTGAGTCAGAGGCCCAGCACAGTCTTCGCAATAATGTTCTTTTGCACCTCGTCCGATCCGCCAAAAATGGTCGAGGCGCGGCCATTGAGGAACTTGCCCATGCTGACTTGCGCAATTGGGCTGCCAATAGGTTCAGGGGCTTCATTGCCATAAAGCGGCCTTTCCGGCGGCAATTGCAAAGCATCTGGGCCGAGCAATTCAATCCGCAGGCTCTCGATTGATTGTCCGATATTGGAGCCCAGCAATTTGACCAGGGAGGTTTGCGGCCCCGGTGCCCGGCCTTTGCTGAGATCGGCCAAAATCCGCAATTCGGTAATTTCGAGGGCTTCTGCGTCGAGTTTGATGCGGGACAATTTGTCGCGGAAACGCACATCATGCGCGATGGCCCCGTTCACGCCCGAAGGCTGATTCTCGGCCAATTCTTCTAGCCGGGCGATCCCTTGCAAGAGGCGCGGCGCATAGCACGATCCCCCGCGCTCGTTCTCGAGCAGGAATTTGGCAATCGACCAGCCTTGTCCTTCCTCGCCGATCCGGCAATCAAGCGCGGTTTTCGCGTCGGTAAAGAAGACCTGATTGACCTCGTGGTCGCCTGACATTGACATAATCGGCGTCACTTCGACACCCGGCTGATCCATGGGCACGAGCAGGAAGGTAATTCCGGCCTGTTTCTTGACCTCGGTATCGGTGCGAACCAGCGCGAAAATCCAATCCGCATGATGCGCATGCGTGGTCCAGATTTTCGAGCCATTGATGGTGTATTCATCACCCTCGAGCTTGGCACTGGTTTTGAGCGAGGCGAGATCGGACCCGCTGCCCGGCTCTGAATAGCCCTGGCACCAATAATCCTCGCCCGACAGAATGCCGGGCAAGAAGCGAGCCTTTTGCTCGTCCGTTCCGAATGCACAAATGACCGGGCCAACCAGTCTAAGGCCCAGAATCGACAAGGCGGGCGCCCCGGCGAGCGCGCATTCTTTTTCAAAAATGAACTTTTGCGTTGGGGTCCAGCCGGTTCCGCCATCTTCTTTGGGCCAATGGGGCGCAACCCAGCCCTTTTTGGCGAGAATCTTGTGCCATTCCATACCGATATCAGGCTCGACAAACACGCCCGGCGTCTTGCGCGCGCCGTCTTTCAGGTGATCGGACAATTCTGCATCGAGAAAGGCGCGGACTTCCTCGCGGAAAGCCATGTCATCGGAGGAAAATTCCATGTCCATTGTGCTGTGTCCTAAATTCGCTTTTTAAATTCTGATCTGTTGAAACGCTATTCAGCGCGCATCGCCCAAGCGATCGAGCGCCGCAGCATGTCGTAATAAACATCATAGCTCCACGCGCACATTTCCTTGTGCGGGTAGAAATCCTGCATTCCGGGCAAGTCATAATGTCCGCGGCAATGGCCCAGCGCATTATAAACGATCCGGCCTTTGCCCATATCTCGGGTGTAAAGAATGGGGACCGTGGTTTTGTCCCATTTGTCTTTGACGAAACCGGTTGCCTCGCCCTCGAATGTGGTTTGCATCAAAGTATCAATCGGTGCCGTCACGTCCGAGAGGTAAAGCTCGTCGGTAATCTCGAAATCATCGATCCCTTTGGTGAGTTCGTGCGTTTTATTGACCACTTCGACCGGGAATTGACCAATCGGCGGGTGCGCTTTGAACTGCGTGCCGAGCATTTCCATGACGTCTGGCCGGTCGTTAGGGGCATCAACCAGCCCATCCTCGGTAAACACCAGGATCGAATTGGTGCCATGCAGCGCCAGCCATTTGCCGCCGCCCTCGACAAAGGCCTTGAGCTGCTTTGCTTGTTCAGGGGTGGGCATCAAATCGCAAGTGTATGTTACCAGAAACCGGCAATTTTCGAGCCGCTCCAGCCCCGAATAATCCGCCGCGACAGTGGTGCGGATTTGGGGATGTTCCATCAACAGCTTGAGCACCTCGAGCCGCGCATAGTCGATGTCGTGATATTTGCCCGCTGCGACAAAATGCGCGTCGATCCGCGTTGCTGGCTGGCTTGTGTTCGTTTCGGCCATCGCTTTAGCTCCTAATCGATCCGCCACCATCAACGGTGAAATCACAGCCGGTGGTGAAGCTGGCATCGTCACTGGCAAGGAAAATGCATGCCTTGGCCACTTCTTCGGGTTCGCCAATGCGGTTCATGGGATGGGTGGCGGCAAAATCGCGTTCGATATTCTCCGGCTCATCCGCGCCTGAGAATTTGTAGCGGTCATACATCGGCGTCCGGATCGCGCCCGGATGCACCATATTTGCGCGGATCGGGACGCCGCGTTCGGCGCAGTCCAAGGCGACCGAGCGGGTGAGGCCGAGGAGGCCCGCTTTTGAAGCTGAGTAAGCGGCAACAAAGGCGGCTGCCCGCATCGCAATCATCGAGCCGATGTTGACGATTGCGCATGGCTCGCCAGTGGCTTCCATGGCGGGCAGGGCCGCGCGCATGCCGAAATAGGGCCCATGCAAATTGATATCGATCGTGCGGTTCCAAGTATCCAGCGTGCCGTCAACAACGTTCCCCGGCTCTGAAATACCCGCAATATTGAACAGACATGTGAGTTTGCCGAACTTTGCCACGGTTTCCTTGACCGCGGCATTCCAAGTGTCGAGATCGCGTACATCAAGCTCGAATGCGGCGGCGTTCTCGCCCAATTCGTCAGCCAGCGCTTGGGCCTTGTCCAATTGAACATCGCACAGCATCGCCTGACCGCCCTCGGCTACGAACATGCGCGCCACACTTGCCCCGATGCCTTCTGCGCCGCCTGTTACCAACGCGACCTTGCCTGTCATTCGGCCCATAGTGACCTTCCTTGCTTAACGTTGGAGGATGGCAACAGCCGATAGGCCGGGTGCGCCGTAAACATGGCTATAGCCGGTTTTGGGCGTGTCACCGTTCGCCTTGGTGACTTGCCGTTCGCCCCCGCGGCCGCGCAATTGCTCGACATTCTCATAGACTTGCCTGAGACCTGATGCACCGACCGGTTCGCCGCATGCGAGGCATCCGCCATCCGTGTTGATCGGCAATTTGCCGTTTGCCTCTGACCAACCATTGGCCAGCCATTCTTCCTGCTCGCCATCCTTGCAGAAACCGTTCTCGGCCATATGCATGATTTCTGCGCCGCTTTCGGTATCCTGCAATTGTGCCACGTCAATGTCTTCAGGACCAATGCCGGCCCCTTCAAACGCCGCCTTAGAGGCCAAGACGGTGGGCTTGCCGCCGTCCTTGACGCTGACCCCTGCTTGAAACACCTCGAAACTGTCAGGCGGACGCGTCTTGACCGAGACATTGGCGATCTTCACGCCATCTGCGCCGAGTTCCTTGACCTTTTTCTCCGACGCGAGGATCAGCGCTACGCCTCCCTCGGCCGGTGCGCAGAACATATATTTGGTCAGCGGATCATTGATCATCGGCGCGTTCATGATTGTATCGAGATCAATTTCGCTGCGCCGCCAAGCATGAGGGGTTTTGGCCCCGTTACGAAACGCCTTTTCTGCCACGCGGCCCAATGTCTCCCGGCTGATCCCGTGCAATTGCATGTAACGCTGGATCTTGAGCGCGAAAAACTGCGTTGTGAGCATCATACCGGTCTGGCCGTACCATTCCGGCAGACCGTAATCGGATGGGCTGGCGTTGAAGGCGCCGCGCGGATGCTTGTCAAAACCGGTCGCCAGCGCGAGATCATACATGCCGCTGGCAATGGCCATTTGCGCCGAGGCAAGCGCGCTGCCCCCGGTGGCGCAGCCATTGGCAACATTGGTGAAGGGCAGGGAGGTCAGTCCCAGCTCGTTGACCATGATATCCGCGCTGCCCGCAGCCGCCGACCCGCCATAGGCGCATTCCATATCCGTCCAGTCCAGCCCGGCATCCGCCAAAGCCTCACGCACGGCATAAACACCCTGTTCGCGGCCTGATCGCTCATCAGTGCGG
This sequence comes from uncultured Porphyrobacter sp., assembly GCA_964505255.1. Classification (GTDB taxonomy): domain Bacteria; phylum Pseudomonadota; class Alphaproteobacteria; order Sphingomonadales; family Sphingomonadaceae; genus Erythrobacter. The sequence goes on along the minus strand of CAZDHB010000047.1, from coordinate 16,579 downwards.
CCAAATGGGTGGATCCCTGCGCCGATAATATAGACATTCTCACTCATGGCTTAACTGCTTTCTGACCCGCTGGGCCGATAGGCAAATGTGGTGTGATGCCGATTGAAGGGCACAATGCAAAACTCCATTGGCATGCCGAGCTTCAGGTCTTCCAACCGGGCATCAACAATTCGGCTTTCGACGATCACTTCGCCGGGCAATTCGATATAGCCAAGCAAAAAGGGCTCGAAATCTGGCGGACCTTCGCCTTCTCCTGAACCCGGACCTTCATAGGGGGTTTTGGGGAGGAAGTCCTGACTGGTCCATGACCACAAGCGGCCAATGCGTGACAATTGGTAAGGTTCGACATCATTGGCCGCGTCACCTTGCGGCATCGGGAAGATAATCTCGCCGCTAGGCAATTTGCCGCCCATAAGATGAGGCTCGGGGCCATCGCTCCACAGATTAGGATCAATCGGGGCCAGTTCTGACACAAGCGCCTCCTTCATGCGGCCCTGGCATAAGTGCCAAGAACCATATCTACATCGCCAAACAGCTGAGCGAGGACCATCACACGTTTCATCGCATGGCCGATGGCCAATTCATCCGTCACACCCATGCCGCCGTGCATTTGCACCGCCTCGCGGGCAACGTGATCCACTTGCTCTGTCACATAGGCCTTGGCGCCCGCTGCGGCGCGCGACCTTTCGTCCGTGTCATTGCTGTCGTTCATTGCGGTGCGCAGCAGCATCGAGCGTGATTGCTCAATCGCTGCATAACAATCGACGAGCCGGTGCTGCAGCGCCTGAAAACTGCCGATCGGCACGCCAAATTGCTCGCGTTCCTTCACATAGGTCAGCGTATCGCTGAGCAGCCGCTGGCCAAGACCAAGCAATTCCGCCGCGCAGTAAAGCCGCATATCGCTCGCGGCGGCCTCGATTTGGGAAAGTGAGAGCGAGAGTTTGTCCTCAGCCATTACGGCAACACGATTGAGCCTGAGTTCCCCCGCAAGGCTGCCGTCAGCCAGAACATATTTGCGCACGCTCACCCCTTCGCGGTTCGCCGGGATAAGGAATGCGACCGTTGTATCCCCCTCAAGCGCTGTGACGATGAAACTGTCGGCTATGCCTGCGCCAAGGACAAAGGTTTTCTCCCCTGACAATGATCCGGTGGCATCACCGCTTGCGCCGCTGGTGAAAACGGTGGTGGCCGGCTCCAGATTGAAGCGGCGCGCCCGCTCGGCCCAGGCCAAGCTCACGATTGTTTCGCCGCTAATGACCTCAGCCAAGGGTTCGCTCGCGCCTGCTTTGCTAAGCAGCAAGGCCGGCAAAATGCCATTTTCAAGCCATGGATCGAGCGCATTGGCTTTGCCGATTGCCTCGCCAACCAGAGCCAGATCAAGCGGCGAACTGCCCAATCCGCCATCGTCCTCGCTTGCCGCCATGGCGATCAGGCCCAGCTCTGCCAATTCCTGCCAGCGCGCACGATCATAGCCGCCGTCTTGTTTGCGGATGCCTCGGCGCGCTTCCACATCAATCGGCGCGGTAAACCGCTCAACTGTGCTGGTGAACAGCTCCTGTTCCTCGGACAAGTCGAAATTCATGACGCGGCCGTGTACGTAACGGGCAGCTTGGTCACGCCGCGCAGCAAGATGTTCGGCAAAACGGTGATCGCGTCTTCGTCAGCAACAGCGAAATTGTCGAGCCGCTCAAGCAGTTCGTCAAACGCGACCAGAATTTCTTTCCGGCTGAGCATATTGCCCACGCACATATGAGGGCCTTTGCCAAAGGCCAGATGCGCCCGCGCATTCTTGCGCTCAATGTCGAATTTGTCCGGATTTTCAAATTTGCGCGGATCACGATTGGCCGCTGCATAACGCAGCTGGACCACCGAACCTGTCGGCAATTCTACGCCGCCAAGTTCAGTGTCTTCTTTAACGATCCGCCACATGCCTGCGCTAGGGGTCTCATAGCGAAGCGATTCCTCGACCATGTTACCAAGCAATTTGGGATCGCGCCCGCCGGCTGCGGCTTTGGCCTTTTCCATCTGGTCTGGATTGCGGATCAATTGCAGGAGACAACCGGCCAAAGTGCTGGTCGTGGTCTCGTTCCCTGCGACCATGAATTGCTGCATGATCGACATGACTTGCGGATCGGTCAGCGGTTCTTCGCCTTCGACGCGCGCATTGACCAGATCGGTCAAGAGATCATCGCCGCCATTTTCGCGGCGGTCATCAATCATGCCCTTCATATAATGCTGATATTCCACGAGCGAGCGCGCGCATTCCTTCTTGCGCTCAAAATCGATCAGCTGGCTGAACCGGTCGACGGCCGCATCTGACCAATCCTTGACCTGCTTGGGATCGTTTTTGAGGCCGATCTGCCCGGCAATCATAAAGACCGGCAAGGGAATGGCGAAGTCTTCGACGAAATCGCCGCCGGCTTTCTTGGCCATTTCCTCAATGAGCGCGATCGATTTCTCGCGCATGGTGCTTTCAATGGCGTTCACTCGCGGCGCTGAGAAAGCCAGATTGACAAGTTTGCGATTGCGCGTGTGGACCGGTGCATCCGCGGTCAGCAAAGTCGCTTCATCAGGCCAGCCTTCGGCCAAAATAGCGTCCAGCTCTTCATTGTCCTCGCGGCCCATAAGAGCGGTAAAATCGTTTGAAAAGATCTCTGGCTTGCCCGTCGCCTCGCTACACAAATCATAGGTGTAGACGACATGCGCGCCTGCTTCTGGAATATGTTCGATTTCGATGCCGGCATCGTGGATTGCGCGATAATGCTCAAAAGGGTCCACCAATGTTTCTTGAGCAAACATATTGGTTTGAGGTTTATTCATCGCCCACGGCTCCGCGAAATAAGATTAGTCCGAGCCTGCTAAATAGCCGCAGCACCTCCTCTTGCGCGATGCGTGAAAGTGTTAGTTGGAGGCTTAGCAGACCTATCGAAATCGCGAGGTATGATGGCCGGGGATCAGCGATCGGGCCGCTCTGATTTCAAATTGAGACACTACCCCAAATCGCCAAATTCGCGGCCAAACTCGACCGCGTCGAAATAATCGCGCCATTTTGCGATTTTGCCATCTTCGTTAAGCTCGAATGTGCCCATCACGCGGATCGTGCGCTTCTTGCCTTTCATCTGGAACCAGTCTGTGCGTTCGGTCAGCACGGCATTGCCATTGGCGGCGATGAAATGGTTCTCAAAACCGCATGCCTCTACGCCGGGGAAGCTATCCATCTTGGCCCGCACTTGGTCGATCCCTTTGACCGTCGATAAGGGGATATCCGTCCATTCGATATCATCCGCCATAAAGGAATAAATCTTTTCCAGATCAAACTCCCCCCAAGCTGCGATAAATGCTTCAATCGTTTCAATGGGGGTCATGGGCTTTCTCCGGCAATGAAGTGAACGGCGTTACGGACGAGCTGCTGGATGCAAGGATTGAGCAGCGTTTCTTTTGAATCGCCGGGTTGTAAGTACACCAGCGGCGCACCGTGCACTTGTTTGTGCCAACCGATCAGATTGCTGCCATCGGCATGTTCCCAGCCCTCGTTGGAAAAGAGCGTGCCTGAAATGCCAAGGCTTGCTGAGTAAAAATTGTCGCGCGTGAAACTATAATCAGAGCGTAGCAACGGCTCGACATCATCCTCGAAAATTTCGCACAGATATTGCTCGTCACAGACCGGGAAGCTTGCGGGCAGGCCGGCGGTTACCGGATGATCGGCAACCACTTCGGCGGTGTATTTCACATCATGGCGATAGCCGGAATCGGGAACTTTCTGACCGCGCACCTCGCCGGGGGTATAAAGGAAACGCCCGCCCAGCATATCATGCCACTCAGGCCAATCAGCCCATCCGGCAAGCGCATGATGCATTGCCACTATGCCGCGGCCAGATTTCAGCCGATCAACTATGGCGCGGCGATAGGCCTCGCTTGGCGGGCGCGAGGTCACCCAATTATCGGCAAAACTGTAGCCGCCCATATCATAGAAGAGCACGGCGTCGGCTTGCAAAGCGCGGCCCTTGGCCACCAGCTCCTCGGCTTCGGGATGCTCGATATGAGTGATGTCCCATTCGCCAAGCTGGCTGAGGAATTGGCCGAATTCCTCCTCGTAATAGCGGTGCCCGCCCGAAAGAACGATGAGATCGCGGGTCATGGCGCGATTTTCAGGATCATCTTTCCATCGTTTGACCCGGCAAACAAGCGCATGAAGCTGTCATAGGCGTTCTCGAGCCCTTCATCGATATGCTCATCAATGATGAGCCCCTTGGTCGCTGCCCATTCGCCCATTTTGGCCGCGCCTTCCGGAAAGCGCGCGACATAATCGGAAACCAGCAACCCGCGGATCGAGGCGCGATTGACGATGAGCCGCCACAAGTTACGCGCGCCAACAGGGTCCGTATTATATTCGCTGATGAGACCGCACAGACCCACCCGGGCATAGAGGTTAAGGTTCATCAGCCCCGCATCAAGGATCTGTCCGCCGACATTTTCAAAGATCACATCGACGCCTTTGGGACAAGCTGCAGCGATCTCCTCGGTAAGCGCGGCCTCGTCCTTGCCTTTGTAATCAATCGCGGCGTCAAAGCCGTATTTTTCGGTTAGCCGCGCGCATTTCTCCGGCCCGCCAGCAATGCCCACCGCGCGGCAGCCATGAATTTTGGCCAATTGACCAACCAGGCTGCCAACCGCGCCAGCCGCCCCTGTGACAAGAACGGTTTCGCCCTCTTTGGGCTCGCACACCTCGAGGAAACCGAAATAGGCCGTCATCCCCACCGCGCCCATGATCGAGAGGTAATTGGTAATCTCGGGGACAAGAGCAGGATCAATTGGCTGAGTGAAGCCGCCAGCCACATTAACGGAATAGTCTTCCAAAGCGTTGAGGCCCATAACCCATTGGCCAGCCTCAAAACCCTCGGCGCGGCTTTCCTCGACGACCCCGATGGTGCTGGCGCGCATTGGATCACCCAGCGGCACAGGCGGCATGTAATTGCCCCCTGCATCCATCCAACCGCGCATTGCCGGATCCAGCGAGGCATAATGATTGCGCACCAGAAACTGACCCTCGGCCAGCTCTGGCGTGGGTTCGGTTACAAGTTCGAAATCTTCGGGAACGGGCGCGCCATTCGGGCGACGCTGGAGGAGGAAGCGCCGGTTTTCTGGCATGGAATTTCCTTTGATTATACGAGGTTAGGTTTACGCGGCGGCGATTTTGACCGGGATCGCGCTTTGCAAGGCTTGGCCAGTGATGGGATCGTAATCCACCTCGTCACTGGTGAGGCGATTGGTCGAGCCGCCCACCTCATGCACATTGTGTTTGCCCGCATCCGCATCGCCAAACGCATGCGCCATCGAAATTAGACCGCGCCGCACGCGGTCCGAACCCTTGGCAACCCCGTGGATCGAAGCATGCGCGCTGGTGATTTCGATGACATCCCCGTCACTCAGGCCTTGCTCGGCCATATCATCGGGGTGAATATAGGCGGGATTGGTGGTGACCTTTTTGCCGAGGTTTTTCAGCGGCTGACCGATGGAATTGAACCGGCCTTTAGAGCGGCGCGAGATCATCCGGAAATCAAATCCGGCGGCGCGGGCCGCATCGGCTGAGTATTTTTCAAGATGTTTTGGCATATCGCCGGCGGCCAGTTGGAAGCGGTGCATTTCGCTTTCATCAGGGGCCTCGATGATTGGGTGCAGATCATCATACATAACCGCCGCGCCGCCTGCTTCGCGCGCGTCTTCACGCACTTTGCTTGGCGCAACGAGACTGCCTGCGACCATCAGATCGAGGAAGGTCTGTTTATCAGGACATTTGTCCATCGGCACTGCGCCGCCCGGCAATTGCATTTCTACGCCCAGATGTTTGCCAATGGTCCAGAGCATTTCATATTCGTCAATCGTATCGCCGGGAGCATCGGCGAGCGCTTCGGTATAGCGGGCGTAAGCATTTTCGTGCCACCATTCCGACAGGTTAGTGATGTCTTCGCGTTCAAGGCATTGCTTTGGTGCAAGCACAACATCGGCGCGTTTGGCACTGGCGCTCATCCATGGATCGATCTGGACAAACATTTCCAAATCATCGAGCGCGCGCGCCATCTTCAATTGATTGGGGAAACCCACCACAGGATTGCCGCCGACCGATACCAAAGCGCGGATTTGTCCCTTACCCGGCGTCAGAATCTCGTCCGCCATGATGTTGCAGGGCATCTCGAACAGCAATTGGCCAAGCCCGCGGAAGCGCGATTGGGCATCGCCCTCGCGGCCAAACATCGGCGCGGGCGGCGCAACGCTGGCAGTTTTTTCGCCCTGCTGGATCGTGAATACGCCGGGCACGCCGCATTTTTCGCCTTCCTGCCTGAACCGGGCGCAGATCGTATTGAGGCATGTCACCAAATATTCGGTTAGCGTGCCATTGCCCGCCATTTCGGGGCCAGTGCCGGTTACCGCGCAGCCCTTGGAGCCGCTGCCAAACATACGCGCGGCGGCGATCAATTGATCGGTTTCAACGCCCGCCCGCTCTGCCGCCACATCTGGCGGGAAGGATTGCACCGCCTGAGCCAGCTCATCAAAGCCATCGACATGCGCCGCAACAAAATTGCGGTCATACAATTCTTCATTGATGATGACATTCAGCATACCCGCCAGCAGCGCCGGATCCTCGCCCGGCCTTACCGGCAAATAGATGTCCGCCAATTGGCCCACCTCTGCGAGCCGCGGGTCTGCCACGATCAGCTTCATCCCTTCTTTCTTGCGCTCGCGAATACGCTTTGACGGCGAAAACGGAGGAACGCCTCCGACTGGCGAATAATGCGAGACAATCGGATTGTTGCCAATAAACAGAGCAACATCGGCTTCACTGAAATTGTTCACACCGCCAGACCATTTGCCATAGCGTTCGGTGGTGAAAACCTTCGCGGGTTGATCGAGCGTAACCGAGGTGAAGAAATGCTTGGTGCCAATGGCTTGGGCAAGGCTCATCGTGGCCATCATGGCAGAGCTGTTCTGATATCCGCCTGAACCCATGAAGAGGGCAATCGAATCCGGCCCGTATTTGTCGATGAGCTCCCGGAATTTCGACCCGACATGGGCCAGCGCGTCATCCATTTTGGTTTCTTGAAAATCGCCATTGGCATCGCGCACGAGAGAGTGATGCAAACGATCCTCGCTGTTATGAGAATCGGGCAGCTCGCGGCCCTTCTTGCAGGTGTAACCGCCATATTCAGGATCCTCGGGGTCGCCGCGTACGGCCTTGACCTGTTTGCCGTTAGGGCCGTCCTCGATATCGACCAGCATTGCACAATTGGCATGGCAAAAACGGCAGAAAGTTTTGTGAGTTTGAACGCCCATGGTACATTTTCCTCTGAAATAGCGCTGCGAAACTACCATATTCACAAGATAGCTCGACTGACACTTTTGCTCGTAGTGCGCAGCGCAGCGCGCGCCCATTAAAGCGGGGATAGGCAACGCAATGGAGCGCATGATGACAACGACCACTCGCCAATGGCTTTTGAACGGACACCCGCGCGGACGGGGTATTGAAGAAGGCGACTTCAAAATGGTCGAGACCGAGCTGGCTGATCCGGGCGAGGGGGAAGTGCTTCTAAAAACGATCTATCTCGGGTTTGATCCGGCGCAGAAGGGCTGGATGGAAAATATCGCGGATTATGTGGCGCCGATGAATATTGGCGATGTGATGCGCGGTAGCGGCATTTGCGAAGTGATGGTCAGCAATCACAGCAAGTTTGCGGTGGGCGATCTGGTGTTCGGGACGACCGGTTGGACCGAATATCTGGTCCATAACGGCGAAGGGCTGACCAAGATTGAAACCGATATCTCGCCAACCGCGGTTTTGTCAGTGCTCGGCACGACCGGCCTCACGGCCTATTGCGGGCTGTTCAAGGTTGGCAAGCCGGTCGCAGGCGACACTGTGCTGGTCTCCGGCGCGGCGGGCGCAACCGGCTCTATCGTCGGGCAATTGGCCAAGATCGCGGGCTGCCGCGCCGTGGGCATCGCGGGCGGTCCGGACAAATGCAAATGGCTGGTTGAAGAGGCGGGCTATGATGCCGCGATTGATTACAAGGCCGGCGATGTGAAGGCCCAGATCAAGGAACATTGTCCCGGCGGCGTCGATGTGATCTTTGACAATGTCGGCGGCACTATCCTCGATGATATGCTGGCCAATATTGCCACGGCCGCAAGGGTCGTCATTTGCGGCGGCATCAGCCGATATGAAACCGGCGGACTGCCATCCGGGCCCGGCAATTACTTCAATCTGGTGTTCCGCAGGGCCAGCATGGCCGGGTTTATTGTCCTCGATTGGGCATCGGAATTTCCCGTCTTGCGCAAACGGCTTGAGGGTTTCGTCAAAGACGGCAGCTTGCAATATCAAGAAGACATTCAAGAGGGGTTCGAAAACGCGCCTGATACATTGCAAAGGCTGTTTTCTGGCAAGAACCGCGGCAAGCAAATGCTCAAGCTTTAGCGGCTTGGCATTTGCTCAAGGCGTTTTAT
>CAZDHB010000047.1:0-7986 GCA_964505255.1 uncultured Porphyrobacter sp. | reverse complement strand
ACCGCGTTCTCTATGCCAAAGCCGCCCAAATGGCCGAGCATTCCGGCATAATGCTTATTGGCAAAGTGATGCGCCAGCGCGTCTTCGCTTTCCCATTCCTCGAACACATTCACGCGCGAGGGATTGTTGAGGTCCGCGCTCCAATCATAATGGATGCAGCCGTCCTGCGACAATGCGCCGTCGATGAACGGCTGAGCGGTTTTGAGCGCTTCTTCCCGCTTGTCAGCAGGCAAATCGATTTGGGCGGAGATGACGATTTTGGCCATGGATCAGGCTTCCTTTGCTTGAAATTCTACGATCATTTCCCAGCCGCGATGGGTGAAACGCCAATCGCCGTCAATACGCGCCAGGCGGTCGGTATAAAGCCCGCCGATATGGCGGGTTGAGCCGTCCTTACCTTTGAGGATTTCCTGCGTTTGAACCCGGGCTGTGGCGGTGTCGCCATCAACTTCGATGGATGCCGGTGAACAACTGAAACTGACCGCGTCAAATTGGCTCATCGCGCCATTCCACAGCTCAACAATCGCCTCGCGCCCCTTGAGGTTTTGGCCCATAAAGTCCCAGGTCGCATCCTCGGCCCAGATCGAGCCCCATGTCGCCGGATCTTTGCGCACAACGCCGTCGCCGTACACGTCATTGAGTTCGCGGATCGCCAAACGATCTTCTAACGGTCCTGTAAACATCCCAATTCTCCCATCAAACTCCAACACAGATCGCTGGCTAGCGCGCATGGGGCAATGGACACTTTTGGGAAGGGTGCGTTTGCGCGCAAGCGCCTATGTACCAAGATGACAATCGGTCTCGGGCTTCGGCAACGCAGCTCAGATGCAATTTCAGTTCTGAAGCGGGGAGAGAAATCATGGGACGTCTTGCAGGGAAAACAGCGGTCATTCTGGGTGCAGCAAGCGAGGGAAACATGGGTCAGGTGATGGCCCGCTTGTTCGCCAAAGAAGGCGCGAAGGTGATGGTTTCGGGGCGGCATGAGGATGTCTTGTCGAAACTCGCAGACGAGATCGGCGGTCACTATGCCCTGTGCGATATCACCAGCCATTCTGACGTGCACGCGCTTGCCAAAACGGCGAGCGAGACGATGGGCCGCGTGGATGCCGCGATCAATGCCACCGGCTGGGGTCTGCTGTCTAATTTGCTCGAGACAACCGAGGAAGAACTCGATCAGATGTGCGCCTTGCAATTCAAAGGGGTCCATCACTTCCTGCAAGCCTTTGTCGCAGCGATGAAGGATCAGGACCCGCAAGGTGGTTCGATCATTTCGCTGTCGTCGGCGACGACCAAGGCGCTGATCAACAATCACGCGGCCTATATCGGTTCAAAACGCGCGGGCGAGGCGATGATCGAATGCGTCGCCAATGATTTTGGCCAGTTTGGGATCAAGGCGAATACAGTGTCGCCGGCCTTCACCGAAAGCCCAATGACCGCAGCCGGGTTTGCAACGCCGGGCTTGGTTGATGCCTTTCTGCCAAAATATCCGCTTGGACGCCTCAATACGAGCGAGGATGTAGCCAATGCCTGCCTGTGGCTTTGCACGGATGAGGCGTTTGTGACGGGCCAAAACATCCAGCCCAACGGCGGCCTGACCATTCGCGGCAATCCGCAAGCAGGTGATATTGAGGCGAGTGTGGGCGCCGCCATGGCGAAGCTTGAAAAGGGCTAAATAGCCCGTTTCAGCCAAGTTAGTCCCAATCTCTTTCTGGCTTGCTCTTTAATATTGCGCGGTGCCGCCGTCGACGCTGATGCTGGCTCCGGTAATCCCGCCGCCTTCATGGCTCGCCAAAAGCAGCGCGACCGCCGCGATCTCCTCGACCGTATTGGGCCGCTTTATGGCCGCCTCTGATGCGAACATATTGATCATCTCGTCGAACTCCATGCCCATCGCCTTGGCTGTGGCGGGACCATTGTTCTTGATAATATCGGTGACGACCAGGCCGGGGCAAATGCAATTGGCGGTGATGCCCAGCTCGCCGACCTCGCGGGCCAAGCTCTTGGTCATGCCGATCACCGCGTGTTTGGCGGCGGTGTAAGCGGTGAAGACGGGCTTGCCGTGCTTGCCTTCCATGGATGACATATTGATGATCCGCCCCGTTTTTGCAGGGATCATGGTTTTGAGCGCGCGCCGCGAGGCCCAAAAGGTCGAATAGACATTCCATTTCATCGCTTCGTCAAAAGCCTCATCCGACAATTCGACCATCGGCTGCAAGTCGCCAGCGCCGCCGGCATTGTTGACGAGAATATCAAGCGTGCCGAAGCTTTTCACGGTTTCATCGACAAAGCCTTCGACATCGGACTGGTTCATGACATCGCCCGCGACAAAGATTGCGCGGTTTCCTGCGCCCAGTTCTTCTAACACCGCTGCGCCTTTGTCTGGATTGCGCGCGAAGAGGGCAACCGACGCGCCTTGCTCAAGATAGCTTTCGGCAATGCCGCGGCCCAAACCCGCAGTGCCTCCGGTAATCGCTGCGATTTTGCCTTCGAGTTTCATCTCTATTCTCCCACGAGGTTTGATAACCGGCTTAGCGAGGCCGCGCGAAAACGCACCTCACGAAAATGGACAGTGGGAATGTTTGCAAGGGCGCGGGCTGGCAAAGGCCCAAGTCGCAAAGGCAGGCAGCGCAACTTGCCAAAATGACTACTTGCGAGCGGTGCTCAGGAAGGCAAGATTGGTACCCATGGAAACCACCGATGTCATTATTTTGGGCTGCGGCGCGTCTGGCATGGCGGCCGCATTGGCCGCGCATGAGGCCGGGGCCTCGGTCACTGTGATCGAACGGTTCGACAAGATTGGCGGAACCGCAGCGATATCTGGCGGCGTAATCTGGGTGCCGAACAATCCGCGCCAGCAAGCCGCCGGTATGGATGACAGCCGCGAAGACGCGCTCGCCTATTTCAAGGCGCTCGATCATGGCGATCTGGTGGATGAAACGCTGGAAGCTTTCATCGATAAAGGACCGGAGGCGTTGGGATTTCTCGAAGAGGCAGGCGCGTTGTCGGTTTCTTTGCTGGATGGCTATCCCGATTATTACATGGATCGGCCCGGCGCGAAGCCAGAAGGGGGCCGCGCGCTCGACCATGATCTGTTCGCGCTGGGCGAACTGGGCGAATGGGCAGCGCGCATTTACGCCATTGAAGAGCCCAAGCCGATGATGCTGCGCGAAACCCCCCTTGGCGGCGGATCAGGTGTGGTCGAGCCATCGGAATTGCAGCGGCGGATGGAGAACCAAGAGCGCGGTTTTGGCCAAGCCATGGTTGCTCGGCTGCTCGCCGCTTGCCTCAAACGCGGGATCAAGCCCCAGACCGGCGTGACAACCAAGCGGCTTGTTTACGAGCGCGGACGCATCATTGGAATTGAGGCAGAACGGGCCGGAGAAGCCTTTGAAATGCGCGCCGCAAAAGGCGTGGTCATTGCGACCGGCGGGTTCGAGTGGGACCTTGAGGCGCGCCAGACCTTTCTGAAAGGTCCGATGGATGCGCCTGCCTCGCCGCCCACAGCAAAGGGCGAGGGGCTGTCGCTTGCCATGCGGGCAGGGGCGAAGCTCGGCAATATGACCAATGGCTGGTGGGCGCCGACAATGGTTTTGCCCGAAAGTCCTTGGGAAAGCGGCGAGCAACGCGCATCGCCCGTCCTGATCGAACGGACCGTGCCGCATTCGATCATGGTGAACCGCGCAGGCCAGCGCTTTTGCAATGAAGCGGCCAATTATTCAGCCCTCGCCGGAGCCTTTCATCAATTCGATCCGCAAAGCTATGATTATCCCAATTTGCCCGCATGGCTGATTTTTGATGCCGAATATGCCGCGAGATATCCGGTTGGTACGCGTTTGCCGCCTCAACCCATTCCCGATTGGGTAACGCGCGCAGACAGCCTAGAGGAGCTGGCTGAGGCGCTTGATTTGCCGCCAGCCGCTTTGACGCAGACAGTCACGCGCTTCAACGAATTTGCCGAGGCGGGCCATGATGCCGATTTCGCAAGAGGCACCGCGGCTTACGATCATTTCTATGGGGATCGCTCACGAGAGGGAACTGCCGTCACTTTGGGAGCGATCAAGCAGGGACCATTTTACGCAGTAGAAATCCGCATGGGATTGCTCGGGACCAATGGCGGGGCGCAGACGGATGGCGAGGCGCGGATACTAGACCATGACGGGGCGGCCATTGCGGGTCTCTACGGGGCGGGCAATGCCATCGCTTGTCCCACGGGCGGTATTTATGCAGGGGCAGGCGGAACGCTGGGGCCTGCGCTGACATTTGGCTATATCGCGGGACGCTCAGCGGCGCAGGCGAACGCCTAGAGGCTTGCTTATTGCTGTTTGCGCGGCTCAAATTCGATATGCAGCTCTTTGAGTGATCGCAGCAGGAAATGCGGATGGTAGGTGAAATCATTTTTCCCTTCCGCAAACCACATATCCTCAAACCTATCGACCACAGCGGTAAAACCCCATGCCAATTCACGCCGAGCAAGCGGCGCGCCAAGGCAATGATGCACGCCTGAGCCAAAACCCATATGCGATCCCGCCTTGGGCCGTTCTAGATCAATTTTTTCAGGGCATTCAAAGGCGCGTTCATCGCGGTTGGCTGCGGCGTATCTAACATTGATCACCGCGCCTGCCGGAATGGCCGTGCCCGCCAATTCCTGTTCCTCATGGGTAAAGCGCATCAGCGATTGCACCGGGCTTTCGAGCCGAACCACTTCCTCGACAAAGGTTTTCATATATTTGCCCGGATCGCTCTTGAGCTGATGCCAGATATCCTTGTTCTCGATCAGCAGTTTCATGCCCGAGGCCAGCGCATTGGTTGTGGTCTCCGAACCGCCCACGAAAGTATCGGCCATCATTTCGGCATGCAGTTCATTGTCGTTAAGCGGGCGGCCCCATTCCTCGATCACGGTATTGACCAGCACGCTGATCAGACTGTCATCGGGCTTGTCGCGCAGCCGCTCAAAAATCGGTTGGAAGTAATGCTGAGCCTCGATCTCGCGGTCGATCATCTCCATATGTCGGTCTTCGGGCAGCATCATCGAAATGCGGTGGAAGAAGGCATCGGTCCAGCCCTTAATCTTCCACATATCCTCGCGGCGGGCACCCATCTGCTCGCCTATGATGAACAGCGGCAGCGGAATGCAAAATTGCTTCACCCAGTCGCAATGCCCATCCTCCAAAAACCCATCGATCAATTGATAGGCCAGTGCTTCAACCTGCGGGTCAATTTCCTTGATTTTCGATGGTTTGAAGGCCTGATTGAACATCGCGCGCATTTGCTTGTGACCGGGATCATCGCGCGCGGCCAGCGCGGGCGCGGGAACCCATCCGTTTTGCTCAAAGCGTTCATTGATTTTGCGCCCACGCTCCAAATCAGACGGAGAGGTGCGCAAATTCGCATCCAGCGCCGTGCTGGGGAAACGCAGCGGATCCATCAGCACCTCGCGCACATCATCATAGCGGGTGACGACATACATCGGCGTACCGGGAATGTTGTAAACCGGCGCATCATCGCGCAGCGTTTTGTAGGCATCATAGGGGCATCGCTGCACCTCAACATCGAACAGATTGACCTGAGGTGGTTCTGCGGTGGTAGCCATTAGCGCACCTCGATCTTGTCTTCGCCCCAAGGCGCGATTGTGTCCGCTTTTTGGAAGGCCTCGGGCAATTCCTCGACCATATTGAAGGTGGCAGCGAGCCGCCCAAAGCCGACAAAGAACGCCGCCGTCATGCCCAGCTCGACAATCTCCGCCTCGCTGAAATGCTCGCGCAGATCGGCATAGACACCATCATCAATTGCCAGATGATCTCTCGCCATCAGCTCGCCGTAATGGATCGCGGCTTTCTCTGCGGGCGTCAGGTCATCGGCCTCTTGCGGCTGTTCAAGCGAGCAGACCAAGCCCTCATCCACCCCATCGGCCACGGCATCGGAATAGCGGATCGCCATGCAGCTGCGGCATTGGTTGAAAAAGGCAACCCGCAGCCGCACCAGCTCAACCAGCCGATCAGGTAGAGTGCGCTTCATCTTGAGCGCGCCGCCAAATTGCATGAGGCCCAGCGCCAGTTCGGGGCAATGCGCGAAATAGCGGGTCAAACCCTGTTCCAGATCGGTCAGCGCCTCTGGCTGCACGGCGGCGGTGATACGCGGGTCCCATTGGTCCGCGGGCAGTTTCTCAATCCGGCTCACACTGCTTCCCCTCTCCAATCTAACTATGGTTTTGATAGCAAAATTGCGCCGATAAGAGAGACGAGGCAATTGGCGAAAAAGGGGAGAAGGACATGGCCGATATCGATGCAGCCGCATTGCAGGAATTGCTGGACAAGAAACAGATCGAGGATGTCGTGGCGCGCTATGCCCGCACGCTCGATTGGCTGGATGATGCAGGCCAGGCGAGCTGCTATTGGCCGGATGCGGCCGTTGATTACGGGTTTTTCAAGGGAACGGCGGAGGATTTCCTGCCGATTGTGATGCAAACAGAGCGCAATTCCTTGCGCCGCTGGCACATGCTTTCAGGGCTGATTATTGCCTTTCAATCAACCACCAAGGCCAGCAGCGAATGTTATGGAATTTTCGCCGGAGCGAGTCCGCAAGATGACGGGTCGCTGGCAGGCAATTTATATGGCGGGCGCTATCTGGATGAATGGGAAAAGCGCGATGCAGGGGAGGGACCCGAATGGCGGATCTCGGCGCGGACATATCTGCTCGATTGGCAAAAGGATCTGACCGATCAGCCCGGTTTCGATCCCAATCCGGATTTCCCCCTGCCAACGGCAAAGATCGATCACAGCGATCACCCGCTTTACCGCCGGCTTTAATGCGCCTTTTGCTGCCTGCTCTTGTGCTCAGCTTTCTGCTGCTGGCGCGTCCATATAGTCGCGGTAATAGGTGAGCTGCCCGTCTTTGACCTTGTAGATGCCAACCCCGCTGCGGGGTTCTGCATCATCTGTGTGCATGGTCCAGCGCGCCCAAACGGCATGGTCATCGCCGCAGATTTCATCAACGGTGAAATGAATGTGGCGCGCGCTCATTTCGGCAACCATTGTGGTCATAAAGCCAAGGATTGCCTCGCGCCCTTCATAGCGGCCCCAGATCGGATCTTCCAGCAAAGCATCCTCGGCAAACAAAGGCGCAAGCTTGGTGTAATCGCCTGCGTCCTGTATGCGCCAAAATTCCTCGATCACTTTTTGTGCGTCGCCCATTTTCCTCTCCTCATTATCCCAAATCGCGGATGATATCACTGCCATCCCAACCCTCGGCGGCTTCGCGAACCATAGCGTAAAAGCCGCTGATCGCTTCACTCGCTTCATAAAGCTCAATCATATGCCCGAGGGTCTTGGTCGCATCCATAAAGGCAAAACATGTGCCTGTGACCGTTTCGGACAATTGCGCCAGCGGCATGCCCTGCGCTTCGAAATGCGCGATGCCCTCGTCAAGATTATCAACGAAGGTGGCGGCATGATGCAGCCCGTAAGTGCCGGAGGCTGCCGGATACATATCGCGGATCGCGCTCGGCCCCTCGGAATGCTGCTGAACAAATTCCACCATCACCTTGCCCCATTGGCCATAAGCACTGGAATGATCCCATTCATGAGGGCGTCCGCGGTGCTGGCTGCGGGAAAGCGGCACATGGCAAAAGGTGAAGAAGGGGCCTGATCCGAAAGCGGCTGAATGCGCGCGCGCTGCGGCTTCTATATCGGGGACGAAATAGGCCAGTTGGTGAATAGCCAGTTGATTATTAGGAAGCCCGCCGTGGGCAGGGCTGCCTGCCGGCATTTTACGCGGGGCCATGTTAATTGACCGCCTTGTCCTTGCCCTCCCAATAGGGAGCCCTGAGTTCCCGGCGCAAGATTTTGCCCGATGGATTGCGCGGCAGGGCATCAATGAAATCAACCGATTTGGGACATTTATAGCCCGCAATATGATCGCGCGAATGGGCGATGATATCCGCCTCTGTCAGATTGGCACCTTCCTTGACCACAACGCAGGCCTTCACCG